>NZ_JBVJJA010000016.1:0-152687 GCF_055586005.1 Micromonospora sp. NPDC051924 | reverse complement strand
GGGGGCTGCCCGCGGTTTTGCTCGGCCAACCCGCCCACGAGAGGAAAAGACCCACCCCCACCCCCCCCCCCCCCTCCCCCCCCCCCCCCCCCGGGGGCGGGCCCGCGGTCGGCGTTCGCGCGCTCGACGGGCGGTTGTGCGCCGGTCGCGTTAACCTGTGCCCCACCACATGCTGATCTTGGACGGTGTCGCGACGGCCGCCCGGGTGCGGCCCGCCGGAGCCTCCACCGGGGGCCGTCGGGCGGGTGCGCCACGGCGAAAATCTCGGGCAACTCGCCGGAGAGGGCGTTACTCGTCCGGGGTCTGAATCGATAGGGCAGGTTGCGAGGCTCGGGCGGCCCGGATGGTCGTCCCGTACGTGTCGGGAGGACGACTCCATTATCAAGTTTGGCTTGACGGCGCACGCATTACACGCGTGTAATTTGAATGGGGTTGTTCGGCCGGAACGCAACAAAATGGGTGCGGACGGACAAGCACGCCTTTCGCGTGGGGGGTTGCAGCGGCGATGACGCCGGTGCGCGACAAGGAGGCATTTGATGGACGGCCAGCTCGAGGTGGCCGACCTGCTCGGAAACGCGCCGGAGTGGCAGGAGCGGGCGCTCTGCTCGCAGACCGACCCGGAGGCGTTCTTTCCCGAGAAGGGCGGCTCGACCCGCGAGGCGAAGCGCATCTGCTCGCGGTGTGAAGTCAAGACGGAATGCCTGGAATACGCCCTGGGTCACGACGAGCGGTTCGGGATCTGGGGCGGGCTCTCGGAGCGGGAGCGGCGCAAGCTCAAGCGGCGGGTCGCCGCCTGACGCGTACCGGGCCGGGGCGGTGGGGGCCGCCCGGCCCGGGCCGACAGGCGGAGCCGGTGGGGGCCGGCTCAGGCCAGTTCGTCGGGGTCGACCCCGAGCAGGTTCGCCACCTGCTCGATGATCACGTCGTGCACGAGATCCGCGAGGTCCTCGCGGTCCATCGCACGGAACTCCAGCGGCCGCCGGTAGAGCACGATCCGCGGCGGCACCTCCTGCCGGCCCGGCCGGCCGGGCAGCAGCCGGGCGAGCGGCACCTCGCCGTCCTCCAGGACGTCCGAGTCGTAGACGTTCAGGTCCGGCGGGACGTCCTCGACGGCGAACTCGACGCCGGCCAGCTCCTTGGCGAACCGGCGCTCCAGGGTCTCGACCGTGTCCAGCACCAGGTCGTCGAAGACCTCGGCCTTGGTCCGGGCCAGCGGTACGGTGGCCGGCACCAGCCGCCCCCGCAGCCCGCGACCGTGCCGGTCGCGGTGGGTGCGCCGGCCGGAGCCGGGGCGGCGGTTCTCCGGGCTCGTCATGACGCAAAGGGTAGCCCGCCCCACCTGGCCGCCCGTCGTCGCGCCGCCGCAGCGGCGCGCCGGTGATCCGATCGGACGAATTGTGATCACCATGACGGGCGTGTCGTAACGCGAAGCGGTGCGCCGGAGCCGGTAATGGGGATACCCTGCCGCCGTGAGGTCACCACGGCGCTGCTCCCGTAACGGCTGCCCCCGGCAAGCGGTCGCCACATTGACCTATGTCTACAACGAGTCGACCGCGGTGGTGGGCCCGCTGGCGGCCTTCGCCGAGCCGCACACGTACGACCTCTGCGAGCCGCACGCCCGCAACCTGACCGCGCCGCGCGGCTGGGACGTGGTACGGCACGAGGGCGAGTTCGAGCCGCCCCCGCCCACCACCGACGACCTGGTCGCCCTGGCCGAGGCGGTCCGCGAGGCCGCCCGCCCCGCGCCCCCGCGCCCCCCGGATGACACCCAGGTCGCCCCGCAGGCGCCCCAACAGGGCCGCCGCGGCCACCTCCGCGTCATCCCCCCCAACCACTGACCTCCCGCGACACCCGCGCCTCCCCGGGCGCGAGTGCGGGTCAGTGGCCGAGGAGGCGGGAGAAGGCGGCGGCGCGGCGGGAGGGGCGGCCGGTGCGGAGTTCGGCCTCGTCGGCGGAGAACATCACCTTGAGGCCGGCGTTGACCGCCAGCCAGCGCAGGGGTTCCGGCTCCCAGCGGGGGGAGCGGTGGTTGACCCAGGGGAGGGCGGTCAGGTCGCTGTCCGCACCCCGGATCAGGTCGGCGAGGGTACGGCCGGCCAGGTTGCTGGTGCCGACGCCGTCGCCGACGTACCCGCCGGCCCAGGCCAGTCCAGTGCCGCGGTCCAGCCCCACCGAGGCGGCCCAGTCCCGGGCGACACCCAGCGGCCCGCCCCAGGTGTGGCTGACCGGCACCTCCGGCCCGAGCACCGGGAAGAGCTCGCCGAGCACCCGCCGCAGCGCGGCGAAGACCCGGGGTTCCCGGTCGTAGCCGGGGCGTACCCGGGAGCCGAAGTGGTAGGGGGCGCCCCGCCCGCCGAAGGCGAGCCGGCCGTCGGCGGTGCGCTGGCCGTAGATGATGACGTGCCGGTAGTCGGAGAAGGTCTCCCGCTCGGCCAGCCCGATCCGCGCCCAGGTCGACTCCGGCAGCGGTTCGGTGGCCACCATCAGCGAGTAGACCGGCGCGACGGCCCGCCGCTGCCCGGGCAGGGCGGGGGTGAAGCCCTCGGTCGCCCGGACCACCACCGGGGCGCGGACCACCCCGGCGGGGGTCACCGCCGCGCCCGGGCGCACCGCCGTCACCGGGGTCCGCTCGAAGATGCGTACCCCCCGGCGCTCGACCGCCCGGGCCAGACCGCGGACCAGCTTCGCCGGGTGCACCGCGGCGCAGTGCGGGGTGTACGTGCCGCCGCGCACCCCCTCGGCGTGGCAGCGGCCGGCGGCCTCGGCCGCGTCGAGCAGCACCAGGTCCTCGTCGGCGAGGCCGTGCTCGCGGGCCTCGGCGACCGCCGCCCGGGCGCGGTCGTGCTGGACCTCGGTGCGGGCCAGCACCACCGTCCCGCCGGCCCGCCAGTCGCAGTCGATGCCCTCGGCCGCGACCACCCGACCGACCTCGCGGACCGTCTCCTGCATCGCCCGCTGCATGGCGAGCGCCCGGTCCCGGCCGTGTCGGCGGGCCAGCGCGGGCAGCGAGGTGGGGAGGAGCGCCGAGCACCAGCCGCCGTTGCGGCCGGAGGCGCCGTACCCGGCGATCTCCTTCTCCAGCACCACGACGCGCAGCGCCGGGTCCGCCGCGGCGAGGTAGTAGGCCGTCCACAGCCCGGTGTAGCCGGCGCCGACGATCACCACGTCGGCGTCCGTGTCGCCGGGCAGCCCGGGCCGCGGGGTGAGCGGCTCGTCCACGCTGGACAGCCAGTACGACAGTTCCTGGTAGCGCATCACCACTCCGGTGGGGGCAGGTCGTGGCGCAGCCGTGGATCGGGCTGCGGGGTGCCGTACGCCTCGACGACCGGCACCACCCCGGCCCAGACCGGCCGGTCGAGGTCGTCCTCGGGGTCGTCGGGCGGACCCGAGCTGACCTTCACCGAGCACTCGTCCAGCGGCAGGGCGAGCACCAGCGTGGCGGCCAGCTCCTTGGCCGACGGCGGCCGGATCTGCGGCCAGCGGCCGGGGATCAGGTGCTCGGAGAGGCGTTCCAGTCCGGCCAGCTTCGCCGCGCCGTCCAGCGCGACCAGGCGGCCGAGCACCATGGCACACCGGTAGTTCATCGAGGACTCGAAGGCGCTGCGGGCCAGCACCAGGCCGTCGAGCAGGGTGACGGTGAGGCAGGCCGGCGCGCCGGCGGCGAGGTGTCGGAAGAGGCGGCTCCCGGTGGAGCCGTGCAGCAGCACCCGCTCGCCGTCCCGGGCGTACGCGACGGGCAGCGCGTACGGCTGGTCGTGGTCGGCGATGGCCAGGTGGCCGACCCGGCCGGCGTCGAGCACGGCGTGCAGGGTCGACCGGTCGTGGACGGCGAGGTCGGGCAGGCGGCGTACCCGGGTCCGGTTGGTGCCCCCGACGGCGGCCGGGCCGACGGGCGCGGGCCGGGACCCGTCGGTCCCGGCCCGGTCCGGTCCTGCGCCGCCGGTCAGAGGCGCGACCATGCCTCGGTCAGCACGGCGCGCAGGATCTGCTCGATCTCGTCGAACTGCTCCTGCCCGGCGATCAGCGGCGGGGCGAGCTGCACCACCGGGTCGCCACGGTCGTCGGCGCGGCAGTAGAGCCCGGCCTGGAAGAGGGCGGTGGAGAGGAAGCCGCGCAGCAGCCGCTCCGACTCGGCCTCGTCGAACGTCTCCCGGGTCGCCTTGTCCTTGACCAGCTCGATCCCGTAGAAGTAGCCGTCGCCCCGGACGTCGCCGACGATCGGCAGGTCGTTGAGCTTCTCCAGGGTGGACCGGAAGGCACCCTCGTTGGCCCGGACGTGCCCGATCAGGTCCTCGCGGGCGAAGAGCTCCAGGTTGGCCAGGGCCACCGCGCAGGAGACCGGGTGGCCGCCGAAGGTGACCCCGTGCGCGAACATGCCGGTCTCGCTGAGGAACGGCTCCATCAGCCGGTCGCTGGCGATCATCGCGCCGAGCGGGGCGTAGCCGGAGGTGATGCCCTTGGCGGTGGTGATGATGTCGGGCTGGTAGCCGTAGCGGGTGGCGCCGAAGTACTCACCCAGCCGGCCCCAGGAGCAGATCACCTCGTCGCTCACCAGCAGCACGTCGTACGCGTCGCAGATCTCCCGGACCCGCTCGAAGTAGCCGGGCGGCGGCGGGAAGCAGCCGCCGGAGTTCTGCACCGGCTCCAGGAAGACCGCGGCCACGGTGTCCGGCCCCTCCCGCTCGATGGCGCGGCCGATCTCCTCGGCGGCCCACCGGCCGAACGCCTCGGGGTCGTCGCCGTGCTCGGGAGCCCGGTAGAAGTTGGTGTTCGGCACCTTGATGCCGCCGGGCACCAGCGGTTCGAAGTCGCTCTTGATGCCGGGCAGGCCGGTGATCGACAGCGCGCCCATCGAGGTGCCGTGGTAGGCGATGTAGCGACTGACCACCTTGTACTTGTTCGGCTGGCCGGTGCGCTTGAAGTAGGCCCGGGCCAGCTTCCACGCCGCCTCGACGGCCTCGGAGCCGCCGGTGGTGAAGAAGACCCGGTTCAGGTCGCCGGGGGCCAGCGAGGCGACCTTCTCGGCCAGCTCGACGGCGGTCGGGTGGGCGTACGACCACAGTGGGAAGTAGGCCAGTTCGCCGGCCTGCTTGGCGGCCGCCTCGGCGAGTTCGGTCCGGCCGTGGCCGGCGTTGACGACGAAGAGCCCGGCGAGTCCGTCCAGGTAGCGGCGGCCCTGCGAGTCCCAGATGTACGGGCCCTCGCCGCGCACGATCGTCGGTACCTCGCCGGCGGAGTAGCTGGCCATCCGGGTGAAGTGCATCCAGAGGTGGTCGGTGGCGTTGGCCATGTCAGCCCCATCGGGTCTCGGGCCGGTCAGGGGTGACACCGGCCGCTCTGCCCACGGTTATCCCACAGCCCGGACCCGGAAGGCAAGTGGGAATCGATAGCGCTTTGGCTATTCGGCGACGGAATTAGCGAACCAGATGTCCGCTGACAACGGATTCCGTACTCGCCTCGCCGGGGCGTCGAGGCTGGCCCGGCGGCCCGGGTGACTGGTCGCGCGAGGCTTTCGAGCTGAGTCGCCGGTGATATCGCCGGCCGGTGGGCGAGCGGCCGCGGCCGGGAGCGGGGAGACCGGTCGGTGAGTCGTCTGTGACGTCAGCTCGAAAGGCGTGGCAAGGCAGCTCCTCCCGTCGTCGGGAGTCGTTCTGCCGATCAGGCGGTGCCCCAGCTGTAGGTCTGCTTGCGCAGCTTGAGGTAGACGAACGCCTCGGTCGACAGCACGCCCGCGACGCCGCGCAGCTTCTGCAGGATCTCCAGCAGGTGTTCGTCGTTGCGGCAGACCACCTCGGCCAGCAGGTCGAACGAGCCGGCGGTGATCACCACGTAGTCGATCTCCTCGAACTCGGCGAGCCGGTCCGCCACGGTCTCCAGGTCGCCGTCGGTGCGCAGGCCGATCATGGCCTGCCGGGGAAAGCCCAGTTGGAGCGGATCGGTGACCGCGACGATCTGCATCACCCCGGCGTCGAGCAGCCGCTGCACCCGCTGCCGGACCGCGGCCTCGGAGAGGCCGACCGCCTTGCCGATGGTCGCGTACGGGCGCCGGCCGTCCTCCTGGAGCTGCTCGATGATCTGCTTGGCCACGTCGTCGAGCAGAACGTGACTGGCACCTTCACGCACCGTGATCCGGCGCGTGCCGTTCCCGTTCTCCAGTTGCCGGTTGACCATCGTCCGCTCCCCCTGTCCGAATCCTTGGCGCTGAGCGTAGTGCCCCGGCGCAGTCTGGCGTATTTCGTGGCCCGAAGCTATTCCCGCAACGGAATCCCTTGTAAGGAAGGTCACCTCATGTCAGGATCAGTCGTCCATCGCCATTGACCCCTCCCGCCGGCGTGCCACCCCCGTCCCGCCGCCGACGATGATCCCCCTAGGAGTCGTCACATGCGTAGTCCCCACCGGTCCCTCACCCGGCGTGGTCTGCTCACCGGCACCCTCGGCTCGGCCGCCCTGCTCGCCACCGCGGGCACCCTGGCCGGCTGCGGCACCAAGGCCGCCAAGCAGACCGAGGCCGGTTGCAAGAGCGATGACCTCTCCGCGACGGAGAAGAAACTGGCCTTCTCCAACTGGCCCCAGTACATGGACGTCGACGAGAAGGACGAGTCCAAGCGCCCCACGCTGGACGCGTTCATCGCCAAGTCCGGCATCCAGGTGACCTACACCGAGGACGTCAACGACAACAACGAGTTCTTCGGCAAGGTGCAGAACCAGCTCGCCGGCTGTCAGCCCACCGGGCGCGACATCATGGTCCTCACCGACTGGATGGCGGCCCGGATGATCCGGCTCGGCTGGATCCAGAAGCTGGACAAGGCCAAGCTGCCCAACGTCGAGGCCAACCTGCTGCCCTCGCTGCGCAACCGTTCCTTCGACAGCGACAACCAGCTCGCCATCCCGTGGCAGTCCGGCCTTGCCGGGATCGCCTACAACGGCAAGCACACCACTGAGATCCGTACCGTCGACGAGCTGCTCACCAAGCCCGAGCTCAAGGGCAAGGTGACCGCGCTGTCGGAGATGCGCGACACCATGGGCCTGCTGCTGCAGTCCAACGGCCACGACCCGGCGAACTTCACCACGGCGCAGTTCGACGACGCGCTGGCCAAGCTCAAGCGGGCCGTCGACTCCGGACAGATCCGCAAGTTCACCGGTAACGAGTACTCCACCGAGCTGGCCAAGGGCGACATCGTCGCCTGCGTCGCCTGGTCCGGCGATGTCATCCAGCTGGGCTTCGACGACGAGAAGATCAAGTTCGTGGTGCCCGAGTCCGGCGTGATGCTCTGGTCGGACAACATGCTGGTGCCGAACAAGGCCACCCACAAGGCGAACGCCGAAGAGCTGATCAACTACTACTACGAACCGGCGGTCGCCGCGAAGCTCGCCGCGTACGTCAACTACATCTGCCCGGTCAAGGGCGCCCAGGCCGAGATGGAGAAGATCGACCCCGACCTGGCCAGCAACCCGCTCATCTTCCCGGACGAGACCATGCTCTCGAAGTCCAAGGTCTTCATGGCGTTGGACGAGAAGCGGGAGAAGGAGTACGAGACCAAGTTCCAGCAGGTCATCGGGGCGTGAGAACAATGGGACACGAGACACCGGCCGGCGATCTGCGGCTGGCCAACCTGACCAAGCGGTTCGGCGTCTTCACCGCGGTGGACGACCTCAGCCTCACCATCCCGCAGGGCTCGTTCTTCGCCCTGCTCGGGGCGTCCGGTTGTGGCAAGACCACCACCCTGCGGATGATCGCCGGGCTGGAGGAGCCGACCAGCGGGCAGGTGCTGCTCGGTGACCGGGACATCGCCGGGCTGCGGCCGTACAAGCGGCCGGTGAACACCGTGTTCCAGAGTTACGCGCTCTTCCCGCACCTCGACATCAACGAGAACGTGGCCTTCGGGCTGCGTCGGCGCGGCATCCGCAAGGTGACCGATCAGGTCGAACGGATGCTGGCGCTGGTGCAGCTCGAAGGGTACGGCCGGCGCAAGCCGGCCCAGCTCTCCGGCGGCCAGCAGCAGCGCGTCGCGCTGGCCCGCGCCCTGATCAACCACCCGCAGGTGCTGCTGCTGGACGAGCCGCTCGGCGCGCTCGACCTGAAGCTGCGCCGGCAGATGCAGATCGAACTGAAGCGGATCCAGACCGAGGTCGGCATCACCTTCGTGCACGTCACCCACGACCAGGAAGAGGCCATGACCATGGCCGACACCGTCGCGGTGATGAACGCCGGCCGGATCGAGCAGCTCGGCGCCCCCGCCGACCTGTACGAGTACCCGGCCACCGCGTTCGTGGCGAACTTCCTCGGCCAGTCCAACCTGCTCGCCGGCGAGGCGGCCGGGCGCAGCGGGGACGCGGTGGTGGTCACCGCGCACGGCGGGCGCTTCTCCGTCCCCGCCGGCCGGGCCCGCGTCGACCGCGGTCCGGTCTTCCTCGGGGTACGCCCCGAGAAGCTGCACCTGGTTGGCGACCCGGGCGCGGTCCCGGGCGGCCAGCAGTACGTCGGTGGCGTGGTCACCGACGCCTCGTACGTCGGTGTGAGCACCCAGTACCTGGTGCGGACCGCCTGGGGCAGCGAACTGTCGGTGTTCGCCGCCAACAGCGGGGTCGGCGGCCGGATCGCCGTCGGCACCCCGGTCACGGCGCACTGGGACCCGCGGCACGCCTTCGTCCTGCCCCGCGAGCCCGGCGAGGACGACCAGACCACCCCGCTGCTCGACGAGCCGCCGGTGGGTGTGGCGTCATGACCGCCCTCGCGCACGTACCGACCCCCACCGGGGAGCCGGCCGCCGCGCCGGCGCCCCGGCGGGGACGGTACAAGCTGCTGCCGTACCTGCTGTTGCTGCCCGGCGCGGCCTGGCTGCTGATCTTCTTCGCGCTGCCGCTGCTCCAGCTCGCCGCCGCCAGCCTCTACGACCCGAACGGATCGCTCTCCACCGGGTACGCGATGACCTGGGCGTTCGACAACTACCCGACGGCGTTGCAGGCGTACTGGCCGCACTTCGTCCGGTCGTTCGCCTACTCCGCGATCGCGCTGGTGCTGGGCCTGCTGATGGGCTACCCGCTGGCGTACGCGATCGCGCAGAAGGCCGGCCGGTGGAAGAACCTGCTGCTGGTCGCCGTGGTCGCGCCGCAGTTCACCAGCTTCCTGGTCCGCACGCTGGCCTGGAAGACCATCCTGTCGGACAACGGCTGGCTGGTCGGTGTGCTGCGCGACGTGCACCTGCTCGGCCCCGACGGCCGGTTGCTGGCCACCCCGTTCGCGGTGGTGCTCGGCCTGACGTACAACTTCCTGCCCTTCCTGGTGCTGCCGCTGTACGCGAGCCTGGAGCGGCTCGACCACCGGCTGCTGGAGGCGGCGAGCGACCTGTACGCGAGCCCGCTGCGGGCCTTCCAGAGGGTCACCCTGCCGCTGTCGATGCCCGGCCTGATCGCCGGCACGCTGCTCTTCTTCATCCCGGCCACCGGCGACTACATCAACGCCGAGCTGCTCGGCACCCCGAACGAGTACATGATCGGCAACGTCATCGACTCGGCGTTCCTGGTCCGGCTGGACTACCCGCAGGGTGCCGCCCTGTCCTTCCTGCTGATGGCGGCGATCCTGGCGATCGTCTTCGTCTACCTGCGCAAGGCCGGCACGGAGGAGGTGCTCTGATGAGAATCTCGCGCTGGATCGCCGACCGATGGGTGATGGTCGTGGCCCTGCTCGTCCTCGGCTACCTCTCGCTGCCGATCATCGTGGTCGCCGGGCTCTCCTTCAACCGCCCCTCGAGCCGGCTGTCCTACGACTTCAACGAGTTCACCCTGGACAACTGGACCCACCCCTGCGCCACGTCCGACATGTGCGATGCGGTGGTGCGCAGCATGGAGATCGGACTGATCGCCACGGTGGTCTCCACCATCCTCGGCACGCTGATGGCGTTCGCCCTGGTCCGGCACGGCTTCCGGGGCCGGTCCGGGATCAACGGCCTGATCTTCCTGCCGATGGCCACGCCGGAACTGGTGATGGGCACCTCGCTGCTCGCGCTCTTCGTCTCCGCCGGGGTGCCGCAGGGCTTCTGGACCATCGTCATCGCGCACGTCATGTTCTGCGTCTCGTTCGTGGTGGTCACCGTGAAGGCCCGGCTCTCCGGCATGGACCGGCGGCTGGAGGAGGCCGCCATGGACCTGTACGCCAGCGAGTGGCAGACCTTCCGGCGGATCACCCTGCCGCTGGTGCTGCCGGGGATCGTGGCCGCCGCGCTGCTGGCCTTCTCGCTCAGCTTCGACGACTTCATCATCACGAACTTCAACGCCGGCACCACCGTCACCTTTCCGATGTACGTCTGGGGCGCCGCCCAGCGGGGCATCCCGCCGCAGGTCAACGTCATCGGCACCGCGATGTTCGCGATCGCGCTGCTGCTGGTCGGCGCCAGCATGCTGCGCGGCCGGCAGGCCCGGCGCGCGGCCCTGGTGGCCCCCGTCGCCACCGGGCACTCCACCAAGAAGGGATCATGAAACTCCCGCATACCGGCCGGGCGCTGGCCGACGCCGCGCCCGTTCCGTACTGGCTGGACCGACCGGAACGCCCCGACCCGCTGCCGCCGCTGGCCGGCCCGCACGGCACCGACCTGCTGGTGATCGGCGGCGGGTACTCGGGTCTCTGGACCGCCCTGCTGGCCAAGGAGGCCGACCCGACCCGGGACGTGCTCCTGGTGGAGGCGGGCACCTGCGGCTGGGCGGCGTCCGGACGCAACGGCGGGTTCTGCGCCGCCTCCCTCACCCACGGCCTGGCCAACGGCGTCGACCGGTTCGCCGGTGAGATCGACGAGCTGGAGCGGCTCGGTCGGGAGAACCTGGAGGCCATCGCCGCGACGGTCGCGAAGCACGGCATCGACTGCGACTTCGAACGCGCCGGCGAGCTGGCGGTGGCGGTCGAGCCGTACCAGCTCGCCGGGCTCGCCGAGGACGCCGAGCTGGCCCGCCGGTACGGCCATGACGTCCGGCTGCTGGACCGGGACGAGGTGCGCGCCGAGGTGGACTCGCCGACGTACCTCGGCGGGATGTGGGACCGGGACCGGGTGGCGATGCTCGACCCGGCGAGGCTGGCCTGGGGACTCCGCCGCGCCGCCCTCGACCTCGGCGTGCGCATCCACGAGCACACCCGGGTCACCGGCCTGCGCCGGGACGGCGGGGCGCTGCGGGCGACCACCTCCGGCGGCCCCGACGGCCCGCCCGGTACGGTCCTGGCCGGGCAGGTGGTGCTGGCCACCAACGCGTTCCCGCCGCTCCTGCGCCGGCTGCGCGCCTGGCTGGTGCCGGTCTACGACTACGCCCTGATGACCGAGCCGCTCACGCCGGCCCAGCGGGACGCGGTGGGCTGGCACAACCGGCAGGGGCTGGCCGACACCGGCAACCAGTTCCACTACTACCGGATCACCACCGACGGCCGGATCCTCTTCGGCGGCTACGACGCGGTCTACCACTACGGCAACCGGATGGCCCCTCCGCTGGAGCAGCGCGGGGCCACCTTCAGCGCCCTGGCTTCCCATTTCTTCACGACCTTTCCCCAACTGGCGGGCCTGAGGTTCAGCCACCGCTGGGGCGGTGTCATCGACACCTGCACCCGGTTCTGCCCGTTCTTCGGCACCGCGTACGAGGGTCGGCTGGCGTACGCCGCCGGGTTCACCGGCCTCGGCGTCGGGGCGACCCGGTTCGGCGCCCGGGTCATGCTCGACCTGCTCGGCGGCGCGGAGACCCCGCTGACGCGGCTCGACCTGGTCCGCAGCAAGCCGCTGCCGTTCCCGCCGGAACCCTTCCGGGCCACCGGCATCAACCTCACCCGCTGGTCGCTGGCCCGCGCCGACGCGCGCGAGGGCCGGCGCAACCTCTGGCTCCGTACTCTCGATCGTCTTGGACTGGGGTTCGATTCCTGATGCGCATCCTGCTCGTCGGCGCCGGCGGGGTCGGCTCCGCCGCCGTCGCCATCGCCGCCCGCCGTTCCTTCTTCGAGACCATGGTGGTCGCCGACTACGACCAGGCCCGCGCCGAGCGGGCGGTCGCCGGGCACGGTGACCGCTTCGTCGCCGCCCGGCTCGACGCCTCCTCGGCCGACGCGGTCGCCGCGCTCTGTCGCGAGCACCGGATCACCCACGTGCTCAACGCGGTCGACCCGCGCTTCGTCATGCCGATCTTCGACGGGGCGTTCGCCGCCGGGGCCGACTACCTCGATATGGCGATGTCCCTGTCCCGCCCGCACCCGACCACGCCGTACGCGGAGACCGGGGTGAAGCTCGGCGACGAGCAGTTCGCGGCCGCCCCCGGCTGGGCGGAGGCCGGCCGGCTGGCGCTCTGCGGCATCGGCGTCGAGCCCGGCCTCTCCGACGTCTTCGCCCGCTACGCCGCCGACGAGCTCTTCAGCGAGATCGACGAGATCGGGGTACGCGACGGCGCGAACCTCACCGTCGACGGCTACGACTTCGCTCCCTCGTTCTCCATCTGGACCACCATCGAGGAGTGCCTGAACCCGCCGGTGATCTGGGAGGAGGAGCGCGGCTGGTACACCACCGCGCCGTTCTCCGAGCCAGAGGTGTTCGAGTTCCCGGAGGGGATCGGCCCGGTCGAGTGTGTCAACGTGGAGCACGAGGAGGTGCTGCTCATCCCGCGCTGGGTCAAGGCGAAGCGGGTCACCTTCAAGTACGGCCTCGGCGACGAGTTCATCGAGGTGCTGAAGACCCTGCACAAGCTCGGCCTGGACACGACGTCACCGGTGCGCGTGGGCGGCGCCTCGGTTGCTCCCCGCGATGTCGTCGCCGCCAGCCTGCCCGACCCGGCCACCCTCGGCGACCGGATGCGCGGCAAGACCTGCGCCGGGACGTACGTGACCGGCACCGGCCCGGACGGCCGGCCCCGGAAGGTCTACCTCTACCACGTGGTCGACAACGAGTGGTCGATGCGGGAGTACGGCCACCAGGCGGTGGTCTGGCAGACCGCCGTGAACCCCGTCGTCGCGCTGGAACTGCTCGCCACCGGCGCCTGGTCCGGAGTCGGCGTGCTCGGCCCGGAGGCGTTCCCCCCGGTACCCTTCCTCGACCTGTTGACCGGCTACGGCTCGCCGTGGGGGATGGAGGAGCGGTGACCCGCTACGGCCCGATGTTCGGCCCCGACGTGACGTTCCTCGGGGTGCCGCCGTGCACCATCGAGGAGCCGGTGACCTATGCCGACGCCGACGTGGTCATCGTCGGCGCGCCGTTCGACGGCGGCACCTCGCACCGGCCGGGCACCCGGTTCGGCCCGTCCGCCATCCGGCAGGCCTGCTACCTGCCGCACGACGGCTCCCGGCCCTCGCTGGCCCTGCGGGTGGACGGCCTCCAGGATCTTCGCGTCTACGACGCCGGGGACGTGGAGATGTTCTCCGGCGACATCGAGCGGTCGCTGGCGTCCCTGGAAACCGCGGTCCACGCGGTCGCCTCGGCCGGGGCGATCCCGATCGTGCTCGGCGGGGACCACTCCATCGCCCTGCCCGACGCCACCGGCGTGGCCCGGCAGCACGGCTTCGGCCGGGTCTCGCTGGTGCACTTCGACGCGCACGCCGACACCGGGGACATCGAGTTCGGCTCCCTGCACGGGCACGGCCAGCCGATGCGCCGGCTCATCGAGTCCGGCGCGGTACGCGGCGACCGCTTCCTCCAGATCGGCCTGCGCGGCTACTGGCCCGGCCCGGAGACCCTCTCCTGGATGGCCGAGCAGCGGATGCGCTCGTACGAGATGACCGAGGTGGTTTCCCGCGGCCTCGACGAATGTCTGACCGAGGCGTTCGAGATCGCGGTGGACGAGTGCGACGGGGTGTTCCTCTCCGTCGACGTGGACGTGGTCGACCCGGGCATGGCCCCCGGCACCGGCACCCCGGAGCCCGGCGGGCTGACCTCCCGACAGCTCCTCGACGCGGTCCGCCGCTGCTGCTACGAGCTGCCCGTGGTGGGCGTGGACGTGGTCGAGGTGGCCCCGCCGTACGACCACGCCGACATCACCGCCTACCTCGGCAACCGGGTCGTCCTGGAGGCCCTGTCCGCGATCGCCCGCCGCCGCCGCGACGCCGCCGGCGCCCCACCCTGGAACCCGAAACAACCCCTCCTCGACGCCCGCTGACCCCACCCCCCCGCCCCCCGCTCCGGCGATCTTGCACTTGTGGTGGGTGAGAAGCGCCTTGTGTCCCCTTATGTCCCCACCGAAGCTGCAAGATCGCCGCTTCGGCGGCGGGGTTGTCCACAGGGGAGGGGGAGGGGAGTGCGGAGGGGCGGGGGATGAGTGAGGGTGCGGGGTGTGCGGCGTGGGGTGTGGCTGGGGCGGGACCTCGTCGAGGCGTTGGGGCGGCAGGCGGTGCGTACCCAGGTCGAGCGCGGTGGACTCGTGCGGGTGCGGCGAGGCGTTTATGGCAGCGGTGAGCCGTGTGCGGAGGACGAGCTGAGGGCGCTCTTTCTCTGTCTTCCGCCGGAGGCGCTGCTGACCGGGACGTCCGCGCTACGCCGTTACGGGGTGCCCCTGCCGGACGACGGCGCCGTCCACATCCACCTGCCGTCCGAGGTGCCTCGTCCACGCCTGCCGGGACTCGTCGTACACCACGGCGTGCTGCCCGTGAAGGGGCCGACTTCGGTGCGGGGAGTGCCTTGTGTTCCCGTCGTGAGGTGCGCGGTGGACCTGGCGCGGACGGCTTCGCGGATGAACGCCCTACCGCTGCTCGACGCGGCGCTACGCGGCGGCCTGGCCGACTCCGACGATCTTCACGCCGAGGTCGGCAGGCATCGCGGCCTGCGAGGAGTGTGTCAAGCGCGGCAACTGGTCCCGCTCGCGGACGGCAGGGCCGAGTGCCGCCAGGAGAGCCAGCTGCGGTTGGTGCTGCTCGACGGGGGGCTTCCCGCCCCGGAGCCGCAGCTGTGGGTGCACGACGCGGAGGGGGTCCGGCGGTACCGTCTCGACCTGGGCTACCGCCGGAGGAAGGTCGGGATCGAGTACGACGGCCTCTCCCACCTGGACCGTGACCGCCTCCGTTACGACCGCGACCGGGCGAACTGGCTCGACGCCCAGGGCTGGACGATGCGCTATTTCACCGACCGCGACCTCTACCGCCGCCCCACCCACATCCTCACCACCCTCCGCCCCCTCCTCCACTGACCCACCCCCGACCCACCCCCGACCCACCCCCGACCCACCCCCGACCCTCCTCGGCGATCTTGCACTTGTGGTGGCGGCAAAACGGGTTGAAGCGGGGTAATCGCCAACCACAAGTGCAAGATCGGCGGCATGGGGGCAGGGCATTGACACCTGCCGAAGTCGACGTGATCATGGGGGGACGCTGCGGCCGATACGGGGGACCGCGGCACGATCTCCGGAGGACCTTCATGGGTCGAACCATGTCCGCGCTCGCCCTGGGTGTCGCCACCCTCGCCGCCGTCGTGCTGGTGGACACCGCGCCCGCGTACGCCGCCACCGAGCAGCTGCGTCTCGACTTCGACGCCACGCCGACCGGGCAGGTCGAGCCGGGCCCGTGGACGTCTGGATGCTTCGCCGACGTGGCCACCCCGGGCGACTCGGGCTGCATCGCGGTGAGCGACCCGGGCAGCATCTCCCGCGCCACCCGTCCGAACGGCACGGGCAGCAGCCCGGCGTTGGCCTTTCCCGCCGCCGGGAGCGCGGTGATCCAGGTGCCGGATGCGCCCAACCTGAACCCGGGCACCCAGGACTTCACCGTCAGCGTGATGGTCAAGGTTGCCGCCGGCCAGGTGACGGCCGGCGCGAACCTGGTGCAGAAGGGCCTGTTCGCCGACCCGGCGCAGTGGAAGCTCCAGCTCGACGGTGGTAAGCCGGGCTGCCGCATCGCGGGCACCGACGCCGGCGGAAGTGCCGTCCCCGCCGTGCTGCTCACCTCGAGCGTGTCGATCGCCGACCAGGGCTGGAAGTTCGTGCAGTGCAAGCGGCGTGGGGACGTGCTGAGCCTCGTCGTCGGCGCCGACACGGTGGCCAGCGCCAGCGGTGCCAGCATGAACGTCACCAGCACCGCCAAGGTCAACATCGGAGCCAAGGGGCCCGGGCTGACCAACAACGACCAGTTCCGCGGCGAACTGGACAACGCCGTCTTCAGCATCGGCTGACGCTGAGCGTTCGCGGGGGCGGGTGGCACGGGAGCCACCCGCCCCCGCTGTCTCAGGCCAGTTCGGACCGGATGAGGAAGCGGACGCCTTCCGGGGCTTCCAGGGAGAAGCCGCTGCCGCGTCCCGGCACCACGTCGACCGTGAGCCGGGTGTGCTTCCACAGCTCCCACTGGGCGGCGGACATCCAGAACTCGACCGGCTCGGGGACGCCGTCCACGGAAAGCGAGGCGAGCCGGATGTCCGAGGCGCCGGTGCGGAACTCGCCGGCGGGATAGCACATCGGGGCGCTGCCGTCGCAGCAGCCGCCGGACTGGTGGAACATGAGCGGACCGTGCGCCTCCCGCAGCGACCGGATCAGGTCGGCCGCCGCGGGAGTCAGGGTGACCGGGTCACCCATCAGAAGAAGCCCAGCTTCTTCGGGGAGTAGCTGACCAGCAGGTTCTTGGTCTGCTGGTAGTGCTCCAGCATCATCTTGTGGTTCTCCCGGCCGATGCCGGACTGCTTGTATCCGCCGAACGCGGCGTGCGCCGGGTAGGCGTGGTAGCAGTTTGTCCACACCCGGCCGGCCTGGATCGCCCGCCCGGCCCGGTACGCGGTGTTGATGTCCCGGGTCCAGACGCCAGCGCCGAGTCCGTACAGGGTGTCGTTGGCGATCTTCACGGCGTCGTCCAGGTCGGCGAAGGAGGTCACCGAGACCACCGGGCCGAAGATCTCCTCCTGGAAGATCCGCATCGAGTTGTCGCCCTCGAAGATCGTCGGCTGCACGTAGTACCCGCCGGACAGCTCACCGCCCAGGTCGGCCCGCTCACCGCCGGTCAGGGCCTTGGCGCCCTCCTGCCGGCCGATGTCCAGGTAGGAGAGGATCTTCTCGAGCTGGTCGTTGGACGCCTGCGCGCCGATCATCGTCTCGGTGTCCAGCGGGTGTCCCTGCTTCACCGCCTTGGTCCGCTCGACGGCGGCGGCGAGGAAGTCGGAGTAGTGACCCTGCTGGATCAGCGCCCGGGACGGGCAGGTGCAGACCTCACCCTGGTTGAGGGCGAACATGGTGAAGCCTTCGAGGGCCTTGTCCCGGAAGTCGTCGGAGGCGGCGCTGACGTCGTCGAAGAAGATGTTCGGGCTCTTGCCGCCCAGCTCCAGCGTGACCGGCCTGATGTTCTCGCTGGCGTACTGCATGATCAGCCGCCCGGTGGTGGTCTCGCCGGTGAACGCCACCTTGGCCACCCGGGGTGAGGAGGCCAGCGGCTTGCCCGCCTCGACGCCGAAGCCGTTGACCACGTTGACCACGCCGGGCGGGAGCAGGTCGGCGATCAGCGACATCAGGTAGTGGATCGACGCCGGCGTCTGCTCGGCCGGCTTGAGCACCACCGCGTTGCCGGCGGCGAGCGCCGGGGCGAGTTTCCAGGTGGCCATCAGCAGCGGGAAGTTCCACGGGATGATCTGCCCGACCACGCCGAGCGGCTCGTGGAAGTGGTACGCCACCGTGTCGTCGTCGATCTCGCCGAGCGAGCCCTCCTGGGCCCGGACCGCCCCGGCGAAGTAGCGGAAGTGGTCGATCGCCAGCGGGATGTCGGCCGCCAGCGTCTCCCGTATCGGCTTGCCGTTCTCCCAGGTTTCGGCGATGGCCAGGGACTCCAGGTTCTCCTGCATCCGGTCGGCGATCCGGTTGAGGATCAGCGCCCGGTCGGCGACGGAGGTGCGGCCCCAGGCGTCGGCGGCGCCGTGCGCGGCGTCGAGGGCCTTCTCGACGTCCTCGGCGGTGCCCCGGGCCACCTCGCAGAACGTCTGTCCGGTCACCGGGCTGGGGTTCTCGAAATACCGGCCGCCGTGCGGCTTCACGTACTCGCCGCCGATGAAGTGGTCGTAGCGGGACTGCCAGTGGGTGGGGGCGTCGTAGCGCGTCATGGGTACCTCCGCCGTCCGTAGGGGTGGACGGCGGCGACGTTAGTTTCCGCGACGTTGCAGGAACGTTGCGCGCGGCAGGTCGTACTCCTGAGAGAGCTGGCGGATGCGCGCCGCCGCGAGGGGCCGGCGGGGGGCGCCCGGCGGCAACGCCCGGGCCAGGGCCTGCCAGGCGGTCAGGTCGTCGGCCCCGGCCGGCGTCGCGGTCCAGGCCGCGAGCAGCGCCGGGTCCGCGGTGGCCAGCACGGCCTCCCGCACCTGCCCGTCGACCAGGCGGCGCAGCCGCGCCACCCCGGGCGCATCCGAACCGGGCAGCAATGGCCCGCGGTACGCCTGGAGCGCCCCCGCCGGGTCGCCGCGTTCCAGCAGCTCGGTGACGGTACGGAAGTCGGCGCGCACGGTCGCCCGCAGCCGGTACGGGCGGGAGTCGAGCAGCTCCTCGCCGAGCGCCCGGCGCAGCCGGGACAGTTCGGCGCGGAGGGTGACCGGGTGCAGCCGTTCGTCGCCGTAGAGATCGATGCCGAGCTGCTCGCCGGTACGGCCTTCGGGGTGGTCGAGCAAAAGCACCAGCAGCTCGCTGTGCCGGCGGCCGAGCCGGATCCGCCGCCCGCCGATCCGCAGCTCCGCCTCGTCCCGGCCGAGCGCGGCGACGTGCAGCACGTCCGGATCGGCCGGTGCCGCGCCGGCCAGGAACGCCTCGGCCGCCCGGGCGGTGGCCCGGACCAGCGCGAGGCTCTGCGGGGCGGCCAGGTGGTCGCCGCCGGTGATGTCGACCGCGCCGAGCAACCGTCCGGTGGTGGGGTCGTGGATCGGGGCGGCGGCGCAGGTCCAGCGCTGCACCGGCCGGACGAAGTGCTCGGTGGCGAAGATCTGCACGCAGTGGTCGACGGCGAGGGCGGTGCCGGGGGCGTTGGTGCCGGCGTGCGCCTCATCCCACCGGGCGCCGGGCACGAAGTTCATCCGCTCGGCGTGCCGGAGCACTCCCGGATGTCCCTCCACCCAGAGGAGCCGCCCGTACGCGTCGCAGACCGCCATCAGGTGCGCGCCGTCCTGGGCGATCCCGCCGAGCAGGTCGCGGAAGAGCGGCAGCACCCGCGCGAGGGGATGGGCGGCCCGGTAGCTCTCCAGGACGTCGTCGGCCAGGTCGACCGGGGCGGTGGTATCCGGGTCGAGCAGCGCGGACCGTTCCCACGACCGGCGGACCACGTCCCGGACCCGGTCCGCGGTGACGTGCCCGGCGAGGAACGCCTCGTGGGCGGCACCGACCTGCGCGATCCGCTCCGCCGGATCGGCGCCGAATTCCAGGGCGAGCCACGGGTCAGCCATGGGCGACCTCCTCGGGCCCATGGTGACCCAGCTCACCCGTGATCGCCAATACCGGTTGCCCGGAAGATCGGCCGACGCGCCGCCGGGGCCATCTTGTCATTGACAAGTTGGTCCGGTCGAGCGAAACTTGACATCGACAAGATGACGCTCCCGGGAGGCTGGCGTGGAACTGACGATGGTCCGGAAGATGTGGCAGCTCATCGAGCCCGTGCACGCGCTCGTCTACTACGCGCCCGAGCTGACCGAGGAGGCCGACGCGCTCGGCCTGCCCACCGGCGAACGGTGGCCCGGCTACTTCGCCCTCCGGTCGGCGCCGCTCGGCGCGGCGGGACCTGCGCTGGTCACCGCCACCTACTACAGCTTCAGCCCGGGCATGGTCGCCGAGTACCTGCCGGCGGTCTGGGCCGCCGCCGAGCCGGCCAAGGTCCTGGCCGCCCGGCTGTCCGGGGTGGACCGTGCGCTGCGCCGCCTGCTCGGCGACCGGGTGGACTCGCCCGAGCTGGCCGAGGCGGCCGTGCTGGCCCGGCGGGCCGTCCACGCCGCCGACCTGGCCGGTCGCCCGCTGGCCGCGGCCAACGCCGACCTGCCCTGGCCGGACGCGCCCCACCTCGCGCTCTGGCAGGCCGCCACGATCCTGCGCGAGCACCGCGGCGACGGGCACGTGGCGGCGCTGCTCACCGCCGGGCTCGACCCGACCGAGGCGCTGGTCTCCTTCGCCGCCGTCGGCGCCGCCCCGGTGGAGGTCTTCGCCAGCCGCCGGTGGAGCGCCCAGGAGTGGGCCGCCGCGCGCGAGCGGCTCGCCGGCCGGGGTCTGATCGACGCGGACGGCGCCGCGACCGACGCCGGCCGGCGGCTGCGCGACGAGGTCGAGCGGCGTACGGACGAGCTGGCCGCCGCCCCGTGGCGGGCGCTCGGCCCCGCGGTCGGCCGGTTCGCCCAGCTCGTCGCGCCGGTCACCGGGGCGGTGGTGGCCTCCGGGATGCTGCCGGAGCGCAGCACGTTGGGCATCCGGCGGGACTGACGGGTGGACCGGTGCGGGTGGGGCGGGTGCCACCACCCGGACCGGTCCGTGGTGTCACCGGCAGTAGCGAAAGAGCCGAAACCGGCGCCCGGGCGGGGTCGCGGTGAACGATGCGACGCTCCACGCCGTACCGGCGTACGTCAGGCCAACGGACGACGGGAGTTGCGGTGAGGGTGCAGCGGAAGCACGTACTGGCGGGTGGTGTGGCGGTGGTCGCCGCGGCGGTGGTGGCGGTCGGCACCGGATTCGGCTTCGCCGACACCACACCGGCCCGGCCGAGCGCGTGCCAGGGATCAGTCACGTTCTCGGCCGAGGGCGGGGCGCCGGCGGCGACCAGCGACCGGTTCCGGGTGGGCACCCGGTTGCGGGTGACCAACCTGGACAACGGCAAGGCGGCGACGGTGACGGTGACCGGGCCGTCGGGTAGTTGCGTGCTGCTCAACGCGGCCGCAATGGACCTGGTCCGGGAGCCGGGCAAGAACGTGATCCGGCGCAACGTGGTGGAACGGCTCGACGGACCGGCGGACCAGCCCACCCGGCCGGGCACCGGCGAGACCCGGCCGGGCAATGTTCAGCCGGGCGGCGCTGCTCAGCCGGGCGGCGCGGCCGGCCGGACCGTGTGCGGCGGTCCGATCACGTTCTCCGGCGAGCGCGGCGCTCCGACGGCGACCAGCGGCCAGTTCCCGGCGGGGACCCGGTTGCGGGTGACCAACCTGGACAACGGCAAGGCGGTGACCGTGACAGTCACCGGCCCCTCGGGCAGTTGCGTCCTGCTCAACGCGGCCGCGATGGACCTCATCCGCGAGCCCGGCAAGAACCTGGTCCGCCGCAACGTGGTGGAGCTGCTCGGCTGAGCCGCCGCGCCCCGGGTGGAACACCATGGAGGTCTCCTGGCTGCGGTGACCGCCATGGTGTTCCACCGAGGGCGGTTCAGGCGATCCGGCGGAGCCGGCGTACGGCGAGGTAGAGCAGGAGGGCGGCAAGGGCGACGAAGATGCCGGTCTCGATCCACTGGAACGGCCAGAACCGGTCCGCCGGCTGGTAGAGCTGCCAGTTGTAGGCACCGGGTCCGGCGCCGATGTCGGCCCCGCAGCGCCCGCCCCCCGGTGCCTGGCCGCCCGGCGGGCACATGATCTGGGTGTCGGCCGCCACCATCTTCCCGTCGGCGTTGCGCACACCGCTGGCGAGGACCCAGTTGCCCCGGGACTCCCGCACCGGATCGGCCCCCTCGATCGGGAAGGTGAGGGTGCGGGCGGGCTGGTAGTGCGGTCTGGCCAGGATCGCCACCGCCGCCCGGACCCCGATGAACGTGGCCAGGGTGACGCCCATGGCGGGCAGCATCCGGCGCCAGAGGGTGCCGGCGAAGATGCCGAGCGCCACCGCGAAGAGGGTGTAGCCGATCGGGGCGATGCCCTGCAGGTCGAAGACGATGAAGCCGAGTCGGCCCTCGTGCGCGGCCTGGGTCAGCGGGCTGACCCACCAGGCCATGCCCAGTCCGTAGCCGATCGCCAGGGTCAACGTCACCACGACGACCAGGCCGAACTTCACCAGGGCCCACCGCGTCCGGCCGACGCCCTGCGTCCAGGCGAACCGGTGCGTGCCGTGCTCCACTTCCCGGGCGACCAGCGGGGCGCCCCAGAACAGACCGACGAGCACCGGCAGGACGACAAGCAGGACCGCCACCAGGTTCAGGCTGGAGTACCGGTTGGTGAACTGGCGGAACGCCGAATCACAGCCGTTCGCGGTGATCGGGTTGAGCTGCGAATTCGCCAGCTTGCTGACGCAGTCCGGCAGCCCGAGCTCGGTGAAGCTGTGCCGCATCGACAGGCCGATCGGGATCATCAGGGCCGCCAGCGCGGCGAAGCCGAGGAGGGTGAAGAGCAGCTGCTTGCGGTGCTGCCGCCAGGCCAGCCAGATCATGCCGGCACCTCCCAGGCCGCGTGGCTCGTGGTGGTCTCGCCCTCGGCGAGGTATGCCAGCACGAGGTCCTCCAGCGTCACGTCGTGCACCGTCCACTCCGGAGAAAGGACCTCGCCGCTCGTGCGGACCAGCAGCGTCGACTGCCGGGCGGTGTGGCTCGCCCGGACCACGGCATCGACCCCCTCGATGGGTTCGCCGCCGTGCCGGGGACCGACCAGCTGCCGATGTGCGGCGACCAGGTCGTCGACCGCGCCCGCCAGGTGCACCCGGGCGGCCTGCAGCACGACCAGGTAGTCGCAGACCCGTTCCAGGTCGGCCAGCAGGTGCGAGGAGAGCAGCACGGTCGTCTCGGACTCGGCGACGCTGCCCATCAGTGACTGCAGGAACTCCCGGCGCGCCAGCGGATCGAGGCTGGCGACCGGTTCGTCGAGGAGCAGCAGCCGGGGCCGCTTCGCGAGGGCGAGCGCCAGCGCGACCTGCGCCCGCTGACCGCCGGACAGCTTGCCGACGGGCAGCTTCGGCGGGATGCCGAGCTGGGCCAGCCGGTTGCGGGCGAGCGCCGCGTCCCAGCGTTTGTTCATCCGCCGGCCCAGCTCCACCAGCTCGGCCGCGGTGAAGTCCCGGTAGAGCGGGGTGTCTTGTGCGACGAAGCCGATCTCGGGCAGCACCGACGGGTTGGCGTACGGCGCTTCGCCGAAGATCCGCACCGCGCCGGCGTCCGGCCGCAGCAGGCCGACCGCCAGGTGCAGCAGCGTGCTCTTGCCGGCACCGTTGGGGCCGACGAGGGCGGCGATCCGCCCGGCGGGCAGGCGCAGCGAGCAGTCCCGCAGCGCCCAGGTTCGTCCGTACCGTTTGCCGAGCTGCTCGGCCTCCAGCGCGATCTCCATCAACTGTCCTCTCATCCTGCTGAGGCGGGTTCGGCGCGCGGCGACTCGGCGGCGAGCGCGGCCCGCATGGTGGTCTCCACCAGGGCGGTGACGTCTTCAGGGGTGAGCCCGGCGGCGCGGGCGCGGTGCAGCCAGGCCACCAGCTCCTCGCGGAGCTCGGCCTGATCGGCCAGCGACGAGCCGGCGACGGTGCGGCGGACGAAGGTGCCCACGCCGGGGCGGCCCTCGACCAGACCTTCGATCTCCAGCTCGCGGTACGCCTTCAGCACCGTGTTCGGGTTGATGGCCAGCGACTGCGCGACGTCGCGGACCTTGGGCAACTGGTCGCCGGGCGTCAGCAGCCCCACCCGCAGGGACTGCTTGACCTGCTGGATCAGCTGCACATAGGTGTTCACCTTGGACCGGCCGTCCAGTACGAACTCGATCACGCGACGCCCTTCTATTGTCCTACGACAGTAGGACTATAGAACAGGACGGCGATGGACGGGACCCCTGTGGAGGATCGGGCTTGTCGGAGGGAGGTCGTACCGTCTGGCCGTGGGCATCCTGACCGACTACTTCGCGGTGAATCCCGAGCAGGCGCTGGCCGCCGCCGACACCGGGCCCGGCGACGATCTGGCTCCACTCCGGTGCAAGTTCCTCGAGCCGGCGGTGCTGGTCGGCAGGCTGTGGGCGGCGATCCGGCACGGCGACCTCGACCTGGCGGCGGAGGACCTCTCCACCGACGAGGCGCGGGTCGACGGCAACGACGACGAGGGCCCGTACCTGCTCCGGCTCAAGCCGGCGTTCGTCAGCGAGCTTGCCGCGCTGCCGGATGAGCGGATCGACGACGTCGCCGCGGTGTGGCGGACCGCCGAGGAGTGGATGGGTGAGCCGGACGAGAAGCTCGTCGCCGAGATCGTGGGGGAGTTGCGGCGGGTGGCCCGCCGGGCGGTTGCCGACGGCGTCCACGCGTACTGCTGGATCTGCCTCTGATCAGGGCAGCGGGTGACGCGCCCTGGGGGGCCGGGGGTGGAACACCATGGGTCGCTCCTGGGGGGATCGGGACCCATGGTGTTCCACGTACACCGGCCGACCGTCGGTCAGCCGAGGGCCGCGTCCAGGATGTCCAGGCCCCGCGCCAGCTCCTCGTCGGAGATGACCAGTGGCGGCAGGAAGCGCAGCACGTTGCCGTACGTGCCGCAGGTCAGGGTGAGCAGGCCGGCGGCGTGGCAGGCCGCCGAGATCGCCGCCGTGGCGGCCGGGTCCGGGGTGAGGGTGCCCGGCTGCACGATCTCCACGGCGAGCATCGCGCCCCGGCCGCGTACCTCGGCGATGCGCGGGTCGCGGGCGGCGATCGCGCGCAGCCGGTCGCCCATCACCTGGCCGATCCGCCGGGCGGCGGCCGCCAGGTCCAGCTCGTGCATGGTCTCGATGGCCGCGAGGGCGGCCGCGCAGGCGATCGGGTTGCCCCCGTACGTGCCGCCGAGGCCGCCGACGTGCACCGCGTCCATCAGCTCCGCCCGGCCGGTCACCGCCGCCAGCGGCAGGCCACCGGCGATGCCCTTGGCCAGGGTGACCAGGTCCGGTTCGACGCTCTCGTGCTGGCAGGCGAACCAGTCGCCGGTGCGGCAGAACCCGGTCTGGATCTCGTCGGCGACGAACACCACCCCGCTGGCCGTCGCCCACTCGCGCAGCGCCGGCAGGAAGCCCTCGGCCGGTACGACGAAGCCGCCCTCGCCCTGGATCGGCTCGATCAGCAGCGCGGCCACGTTCTCCGCGCCGACCTGCTTCTCCACCATCTCGATCGCCCGGGCCGCCGCGGTGGCGCCGTCCAGCCCACCGTCGCGCAGCGGGTAGGACATCGGCACCCGGTAGATCTCCCCGGCGAACGGCCCGAACCGGTGCTTGTACGGCATGTTCTTGGCGGTCAGTGCCATGGTCAGGTTGGTCCGACCGTGGTACGCGTGGTCGAAGACCACCACCGCCGGGCGCCCGGTGGCGTGCCGCGCGATCTTGATGGCGTTCTCCACCGCCTCGGCGCCGGAGTTGAACAGCGCCGAGCGCTTCTCGAAGTCGCCCGGGGTGAGCGCGTTGAGCTGCTCGCAGACCGCCACGTACGACTCGTACGGGGCGACCATGAAGCAGGTGTGGGTGAAGCGCTCGACCTGCGCCCGGACCGCCTCGACCACCCGCGGGGCGGAGTTGCCCACGTTGGTGACCGCGATGCCGGCGGCGAAGTCGATCCACTCCCGCCCGTCGACGTCGGTGATGGTGCCGCCGCCCGCGCGGTCGACGTACGCGGTGATGGTGCTGCCGACGCCCCGGGCGACCGCCGCCCCGCGCCGCTTGTGCAGTTCCTCGCTCGACAATGCTCAGCCCTCGATGTTGTGCATGACGTGCTTGATGCGGGTGTAGTCCTCCAGGCTGTAGACCGAGAGGTCCTTGCCGTGCCCGGAGTGCTTGAAGCCGCCGTGCGGCATCTCGGAGACGAACGGGATGTGGGTGTTCACCCAGACGCAGCCGAAGTCGAGCCGGCGGGTCATCCGCATCGCCCGGCCGTGGTCCTTCGTCCAGACCGAGGCGGAGAGGCCGTAGTCCACGCCGTTGGCCCAGCGCACCGCCTCGTCCTCGTCGGAGAAGCGCTGCACGGTGATCACCGGGCCGAACACCTCGTCCTGGATGATCTCGTCCTCCTGGCGCACTCCGCTGACCACCGTGGGGGCGTAGAAGTAACCCCGCGTGCCCTGCCGGGATCCCCCGGTCTCGACGTTCGCGTGGTCCGGCAGCCGGTCCACGAACCCGCGTACCCGGGAAAGCTGGTTGGCGTTGTTCAGCGGACCGTAGAGCACGTCCTCGTCGTCCGGCGCGCCGGTCTTCGTGTTCCGGGCCTGCTCGGCGAGGGCCGCCACAAAGTCGTCGTAGATGCCCGGGCCGGCGAGCACCCGGGTGGCGGCGGTGCAGTCCTGGCCGGCGTTGAAGTAGCCACCGACCGCGATCGCCTCGGCCGCCGCGCCGATGTCGGCGTCGTCGAAGATCACCACCGGGGCCTTGCCGCCCAACTCCAGGTGGGTCCGCTTCAGATCGGGAGCCGCCGCGGCGGCGACCTCCATGCCGGCCCGGGTCGAGCCGGTGATCGACACGAACTGCGGGGTCGGGTGGGCGACCAGGGCCCGCCCGGTGTCCCGGTCGCCGCAGACCACGTTGAACACGCCCGGCGGGAGGAACTCGGACGCGATCTCGGCCAGCAGCAGCGTCGACACCGGCGTGGTGTCCGACGGCTTGAGCACCACCGTGTTGCCGGCCGCGAGGGCCGGGGCGATCTTCCAGACCGCCATCATCAGCGGGTAGTTCCACGGGGTGACCTGAGCGCAGACGCCGATCGGCTCGCGCCGCACGTACGAGGTGTGCCCGGCCATGTACTCGCCGGCCGAGCGTCCCTCCAGCAGGCGGGCCGCGCCGGCGAAGAAGCGGAACTGGTCCACCGACGGCGGCAGCTCCTCGTCGGCGGTGAGCTGGCGAGGCTTGCCTGTGTTGCGCACCTCGGCGTCAACCAGGTCGGCCGCCCGGGACTCCACCGCGTCGGCGAGCTTCAGCAGGGCCTTCTGTCGCTCGCCGGGGGTGGCGTCCCGCCAGCCCTCGAACGCGGCGGCCGCGGCCTTCATCGCCGCGTCGACGTCCGCCGCCCCGGAGACCGGCGACTGGGCGAACACCTCGCCGGTGCAGGGGTCGATCAGGTCGGCGTAGCCGCCGTCCACCGGGTCGACGTACTCGCCGTTGACGAAGTTGCGCAGCTGCTGCTGATCGCTCATCAGAAGTCTCCGAGGGGTGGCCGAGGGAAGGGTCAGCGGAGGTTATCGCAATCTGACTGCCATCTTGGCTACTGAATTCGCGGCAGACAAGGGCTTGAGCAACTGTTTCCGCGCGAGCTGGGGTGGTCTACGCTGCCGGACGTGGAGCCGAGAGCCTTGTATGTCGCCGGCCGCCCCACCCACGGTGCGGGCGAACTGACCGTTACCCACCCGTACGACGGCCGCACGGTGGGGCGTACCACCCTCGCCACGCCCGACCAGGTCGAAGCCGCCGTCGCGGCAGCCGCCCGGGTAGCCGCGGAGGCCGCGGCCCTGCCCGCGCACGTCCGCGCCGCCGCCCTGGACCACGTCTCCCGCCGGCTCGCCGAACGGGCCGAGGAGGTCGCGGCGCTGATCACCGCCGAGAACGGCAAGCCGCTCAAGTGGGCGAAGGCCGAGGTCGGCCGGGCCGTGTCCACCTTCCGGTGGGCGGCCGAGGAGGCCCGGCGCTTCTCCGGCGAACTGCAACGCCTCGACACCGACCCGGCGGCCACCGGGCGGATCGCGTTGGTCCGGCGGGTGCCCCGTGGCCCCGTGCTCGGGATCGCCCCGTTCAACTTCCCGCTGAACCTGGTGGCGCACAAGGTCGCCCCGGCCATCGCCGTCGGCGCGCCCATCATCGTCAAGCCCGCCCCGGCCACCCCGCTGTCCGCGCTGCTGCTCGGCGAGATCCTCGCCGAGACCGGGCTCCCGGAGGGGATGTTCTCGGTGTTGCCGCTGCCCAACGAACGCGCCGCCGAGCTGGTCGCCGACCCACGGCTGCCGGTGGTGTCGTTCACCGGCTCCGGGCCGGTCGGGGCGGCCATCCGCCGGGCCGTCCCCGACAAGCACGTGACCCTGGAACTCGGTGGCAACGCGGCGGCGGTGATCTGCGCCGACTGGTCGTCCGACGAGGACCTCACCTTCGCCGCGCACCGGATCGCCACCTTCTCCAACTACCAGGCCGGCCAGTCGTGCATCGCCGTGCAGCGGGTCTACGTGCACGAATGGCTCTACGACGGTTTCCTGCCCCGGCTGGTCGCCGCGGTGCAGGAACTGCGGACCGGGGACCCCGCCGCGGAGCTGACCGACGTCGGGCCGCTGGTCTCCGTCGAGGCGGCCGAACGCGTCGAGGCCTGGGTGGACGAGGCCGTCGCCGCCGGCGGCACCATCGAGGTCGGCGGCCGTCGGGAGGGCGCCACCTACCCGCCGACCGTGCTCTCCGGCGTGCCGGCGGACGCCAAGGTCTGCCGGGAGGAGGTCTTCGGGCCGGTGCTGGTGGTCGCCCCGGTCGCCGACGACGAGGCCGCGTTCGCCGCCGTCAACGACTCCGCGTACGGGTTGCAGGCCGGCGTGTTCACCCATCGGCTGGACGTGGCGTTCGCCGCCGCCCGGACCCTGGAGGTCGGCGGGGTGATCGTCGGGGACGTGCCGTCGTACCGGGCCGACCAGATGCCGTACGGCGGGGTGAAGGGCTCCGGCGTCGGCCGGGAAGGGCTGCAAAGCGCAATGGAGGACTACACCGAGCCGCGGGTCATGGTGCTGACCGGGGTGGCGCTGTAGCCGCTCGGCGCGTGGAGCAGTCAGCGTGGGATGAGGTCGCCGCGGCCGTCGCCGCCGCGCCGTACCCGGTCGAGGTGCTGACGGCGCTCACCAGGTGCCGTCGTCGCGTACCCGGGCGGGGGCCCGGCCGAGCAGCAGGGTGGTGAGGGCGGCGTCGATGTCCGGGCCGAGGAACCACTCGCCGGCCTGGTCCAGCGCGAAGATCCGACCGTGCTCGTCGACCGCGATGATGCTGTCGCCGCGCTCGGTGCCCAGCGGGAACAGCCGTACGCCGAGCACCGCACCGAAATCGGCGAGGGTGTCGGCGGTGTACGAGGCGTGGCGTGGCCGGATGTTGAAGCGGGAGATCCAGACCTGCTCTCCTGGTCCTTTACGCCCCGTTACGAGTCCTGGGAACGCCGTGAGCACCGCCACCGCAGCTGGGAACACCGCGTGAGAGTGCTTCTTGCCGGCCACGGCGGTCACGTCGCGGATGGCGGCGGCGGCCAGCACCTCGTCGCCGAAGTGCGGACGCCAGCCGGCAACCACCAAGGCATCCACGACCTGCTGCGGAAAGCGTCCAGGCTCCGGATCGGCCTGTGGTTCCGAGAGCCATGCCTCGGTGTAGGCGAGGTCGGGCCAGGGCAGTGCGTTGAAGTGCACCAGGAAGTTGATGCAGGAGTCACAGGGCCTGTCCGTGGCGCCGCCAGCAGCATCGCCGGCCTCACGGATGCGGAAGAACTCGACCCGGCTCCTGGCCAGGAGCGCCTTGGCCTCCGCCAAGGTCAGCGAGGAGAGACCCCCACTCGCGCGACGGTGGTCCTGTTCATGCAGCAGGTCGGAGACGACGATCATCTCGGCGTGCCGTTCGCCGCCACGGACAAGATGGCCGGGAGGTAGTTCGTCCAGGTAGGACTGCACGAGCGGGTGATGGCGCAGCTCCACGTCCCCCTTCGCCCCGTGGGCCACATGCATTCGGCCGTCGAGAGTGAGGTGCGCGGCAGCGCCGGGTGTAGGGAGTCGCGTGAGTTCGCGGAGCAGTTGGCCGCCGGGGTCGACGGTGCGTGGCGCCCGCGGCTCGGGCGGCCGGCGCTGGCGGAACAGCTGCTCCACGGCGGGGAACGGCAGCCGCGGCCAGGTCGACACCTCGCCCGTCTCCTTGTCCACGACGGTGGTGGGCAGGCCACCGGGAAGAGCGCGGGCATCCCGCGACACGGTCGAGGTGATCAGGTAGCCCAGGTCGAACTCCTCGACCAGCGGCGAGCACGGGAATCCCAAGCGTTCGGAATCCCGCTGCGCCCAGACGGCGGCGAGTTGCTCGGCCTGCTGTCGCTCGATCACAGCCTGAAACTACCGGACCCCACGGATTCCGTGGCGCCCGGTATGGTCTGCCCTACTGACGGTGACGGAGAGGGGCGGCGGGTGGCCGAGACTGCGGACCGGGAGGCCAATCGCGCGCTGCGTGCGCGGTTCGACGAGGTGTACGGCCAGTACCAGCGACTTCGCTCCGGACTGGACGAACTCCAGACCAAGCTTGCGGAGTTGCGGGTGACCGAGCGTTCGGACGACGACCACGTGAACGCCGTGGTCGGAGCCCGAGGCGAACTGATCAGCGTGGACGTGTCCCCGGCGGTCTTCCACGATCGGGACGCCAAGGCGCTGAGCCGAAAGATCACCACAACGCTCCTGCGGGCTTCCACCGCAGCGGAGGCGGCCACCCGCGAACTGGTCGCCGGCTACCTGCCGCCCGGCTCGCCGTCGGTGGAGTTCCTGCGTACGAACGACTTCGGCGCCCTGCTCGGTCGGGCGGACGCCGTGCTGTCGCGCGGAGAGTGACGGCGGTGGCCGACGGGCAGATCTGGCTGGACCCTGACCGGGCCCGCCGGGGCGGCGCCGACCTGAGCATGGCAGGGGAGGCGGTCGGTGCCTCGCGGCGGGAGGTCGGCGGGGCGATCGCGGAGGCGAGTGCCCGGCGACCTTGGGGTCGCGACGACATCGGCGCCGCTTTCGAGAAGCAGTATCGCGGCTACGAGGAGACGCTGCTGAAGGCCTGGGAGGTCCTGGGTCGGTCGCTGCAAGGGCTGGGCGCCGACGTGGTCCGTTCGGTGGCGGCGACCGTCGAGACCGACGACGCCAATGCCCGGCAGCTCGGGGAGATCCCGCACCAGCGTCACAACCCACATCGGCACTGGCGCTGACCTTCGGAGGATGCGCGCGTGACTCTGCTGCCCAGCCCGATCCCGCATCCACTCGACTACTGCCCTTGGGACGTCCCGGGCTGGATCTACGAGGCACTCGACTGGGTCGTCGGAGTGGAGTGGCCGGAGGGTGACGAGCGGGCCGTCTGGGACCTCGCCGACCAGTGGTACGGCGTCGCCGACGTGCTCGGCATCCCGCGGAACGACGCGATCACCGCGGCGGGCGAGGTGCGCAGTGGATACGGCGGCATCGGCCTGGTCGCGAAGACCTTCGACATCGCCTGGCACAAGGTCGGCGAGGGTGAGGACGCCCCGCTGCACGCCGTGCTCGACTTCACCGGCGAACTGGGCAAGGTCGTCGAGTCCTGCGGGTGCGACATCGAGGGCGCCAAGCTCGAGGCCTGGATCGAGCTGGGCATCCTGGTCATCGAGCTGCTGTCGCTGGCGGTGCTGACCGTGGCCACCGCCGGCGTCGCCTCGCCGGCCGTCGGCGCGGCCACCGCTGCCAGCCGGGTGGCGGTGCAGCAGATCTTCAAGCGGCTCGTGGCGCAGTTGGCCCGTAAGGCCGTCAAGGAAGGACTGAAGGAGGCCGGCGAACGGGCCGCGAAGGAGGCCGTAAAGAGCGGCGCACGCAGGTTGGCCCGTCGGGCCCTCGTCGGCGGCCTGATCGAGGCCGGGCAGGAGGCCGGCACCAACCTGGCGACGCAGGCGTACCAGAACTCCACCGGCCGCCGCGACGACATCGACCTGACCGAGGCGGGGATGTCCGGGCTCGGTGGCTTCGCCGGCGGCGCGGTGGCGCCCCTTGCCGGCCTGGGCGGGCACGCGCACGGGCGGTTCCCGCAGATCGGCGAGCACCTCGGCCGGGAGATGGCCGGCGAAACCCTGGCCGAGAGCGCTGCGGGCCTGGCCACCGGGCAGGGCGTGTCGCTGGAGGATCTGGCCCGGGCGGCGGTTTCCGGGGCCAGCGGGTCGGCCACCGGCCAGGCCGACGCGGCGATGCACCACCGGCTCGACGGCAAGCTGGCCGGTCTCACGCAGCCGATGGACCTCGCCCTGCCATCAGGGGATATGAGTGATGCGGCCGGCGTGATGCCCTCCCAGCGGACCTCCGATCTGACCGGGCCGGTCGTTGCCGCGCAGGACCAGGTTCCTGCCACAGCCGACCATCTGCCGCAGGACGGCGGGGTTGGGGAACTTCGACGCTCACCGGTCGACCTCGAAGGCCAGGCGGGCGTCGCCCCGACCTTCGAGCATCCGGCCGGAGACCTCGACGCCCACCGGCCCCGCGTCGAAGCATCGGCCAGCCCCACGCTCTCCTCGGTCACCATCGAGTCGCCGCTCTCCGTCACCCATCCGCTCGCCGGCGACCCGAGACCCGGTCCTCTCCACAGCCCCGCAGCGGCGGACCTCGGCACGTCCAGCCAGTCAGCACCGGCCCAGGCGAGCGTGACAGCGCCGGTCGCCACGCCCGTCGCGCCGCAGTCCCACCCGCCGGTGCCGGGACCCCTCCACGCCGTCCCCGCCAGCGTTGCGACGCCACCGGCCGAGCCGTCGACCGTGCCGTCGTCGCACCCGCACGTCCGACCAGCAGTGGACCCGGTCACCGCGCCGTCGGCCCCCGGCCAGGACGCCCGGCCGACGCCGAATCCCCGCTTTCCGCTGCTGGAGTCGCTGGCCCCGGCACCACGTCCGCCGGCCCACGACCCGTCGCCCGCGTTCCCCGGCCCGTTCGATCCGCTGCCGCCGCCCCGGATCAGTTCCGAGGAGCGGGCCGCCCGGCTCGCGGCCGACCGGGAGGCCCTCGACCGACGTCGCTACCAGAGCTACCTCCAGTCGCAACGGGAGTGGTACGAGGAGAACCGGCGCCGACAAAGAGCGGAGTGGCTGCGCGAGCGGGCCGATTACCACGAAGAGCGGGCCAACGAGTGGGACGCCCAAGCAGCGGAGTGCGGACGCACCGGCCGTGGGCTGCGCGCGGAGAGGTATCGCCGGGAAGCCTACGAGTCGAGCAGGGAAAGCTACGAACTTCGCGAGCTGGCCCAGCAGGTCCTTGCCGGATCGGTGGTGCCCGACGAGGTGCGGATCGAGGCCCGGTCCGACTTCGACCGGATCAATGACGACGTCGCCGATCTCGCGCTCGGCGCCGTGGAGACGCCCGACCTTTCGGCGCTGACCGGTGATGGCCACCCGCCACCGATCGATCGCACCCGTCGCTACGGCGTACGCGGTGGCCTGCGACCTCCGCTCGCGCTGCACCAGACCGATCTGGAGCGGCAGATGCCGCGTAACCCGGACGGCAGCGTCGTGCGTACCGCTGATCCCCGGTATGGCGGCTGGTTCAAGGTGGCGAACGACGGTGGCCCGGAAGCGGATGCGGCCCGTGGCATCAACTGCCTCGACTGCACCCTGTCGCTCTACGAGACCTGGATGCACGGCCGCCCCCGGGTCTCCGCCCCGCGTACCTTCGACGGCTACCTCCAGGGCGACGTCCGCTCGCCGGTCGACGGCGAGCGGGACGGGCCGAAGCGGGTCGAGGAGGTCACCGGCGGCTGGTTCCAGAACCTGTGCGCTGAACCAGCACCGACGAGTGATCTCGAAGCGCGGCAGCGGGTCGAGCGCGGCTACCGCGACCTGCACGGGCAGTTGCTCGGCGGCGGGCACGGCAGCTACGCCTTTCTCATCACCAGCTACGAAGGCGGCGGTTCCCACGCATGGGTGGCGCTGAACCAGAACGGCACAGTGCTCTACCTGGATCCGCAGAACGGCTCCGTCTGGGATCGTCCGCTCTACACGCACAGTGGGGTGGCGCACTCCCACAACACGGCGGCGATCGACGCGCTGGTACTCGGCCCGGACGGCCGTCCGATGCCGCTGGCCGGCCGACCGCCCGGCATCTACAACGTGTTGCCCAAGCTGCGGGAGCCACCCGAGTCGCCCCGGCCGCCCGCACCGCCGGCAACCGACGACGGCGAGGCGGATTCGCCGGACTTTAACCACGTGTACCTGCTCGGCGAGGACACGACATTCCACCGGTCCGGCGACCCGCCGCCACCTGGGAGCACGGCCAAGCCGACTCCTGAGGACCTGTGGAAACAGCACCGCGACGCCCATGCCGAGCGGATAGCGGCTGGGCTCTACGTCCGGGACGCCATCGCCAACTGCGGAAGCCTGGAGCAGATTTTCGCCGCCGGGGTGACGCCGGTTGAGTTGGCGCAGCACCTCGATTCACCGGCGCTGCGGCGGCTGGTACCGGAGCTGGACGAGTCGGCGGCCGGCGACGTGGCGCGGCTGCTCGGCGACCCGCGGGTCCAGCAGATGCTCGACCAGACCTGGGAGGCGCCGCGGCGGGGTGAGCCCTTGCTGGCGGAGACGCTGGTGCACCAGCTCGCCCAGCGGCCGCACTTGGCGCGGATGGTGCTGTCAACTCCGGACCTGGCGAACTCACTGCTAGCCAGACCGGTGACGCTGCACCAGTTGGCACGCGATCAGGAGGCGATTGAGGTTCTCGGTGACGTCCTGAGGGACATCGCCGAGCGGGGCCCGGAGGCGTTGATTCGCAATGAGGATCCGGTGCCAGGCCCGACGCCGTTGACATCCGAACAGCGGGCGACAAGTGCCGCCGTACGCAGTCGTAGACAACGACCCCTGCAACTCGGCTTCGACCAAACCCGGAAGGATGACGACGGCTACCGGCTCGCCTACCTGGAGAAGCTCTACGCCGATGCGGCAGAGGCGCAGCTGCAGCTGAACAGCCTCGCGATCCAGGTCGCGGGTGACCGCGGGCACCCGGGCTGGCGAACCGAGCCGAAGAAGCGTGACCGGGTGATGGACAAGCTGGTCGAATATCGCAATGACGCTTCTCAGTTGAAGGATCTGGCTGGTGCGAAGGTGGAATTCGACCAGCTAGACGACGTATATCGAGCGCTGAGTCAGTTGGCTGCCGATCCGACGGTACGGATACTCAGTATCAAGGATCGGTTCCAATCGCCGCAAAGCAGTGGGTATCGCGACGTGTTGCTCAACTTGGATATGCCGAATGGGCATGTCGCTGAACTTCGGCTACAGCTGCGGCCATTGGAACGCGTGGCCAGGTGGGAGCATCCCCTGTACGAGGTCCGGCGGGATCTGGAGATCTTGTCCGAGTCCGATGGACGGCCTCTGACGAAGGTGGAGAAGGCGATCTGGGATGGCCTGCTGCAGCGGGCGCAGGACGCCTACCAGAGGGCCCTTGATGAAGGACTCGGGAGGATGCCGGAAGGATGGCAGTAGTGACGAGTATGGGACTCCCGAGGTTCTTCGAGTACTACGGCTCCTCTCTGAAGCTCGTCGAGACGCCTGCAGGGGGTGTCGCCGGATGGCGTCTGTCCGATGACACCGGCGGCTGGGAGCCGGCCAACAACCTGATCGACAGAGCGCTCTTCGCCGGCAGCGGAGAGGAGATCTACGAGATTTCGCGGGACGATTTCGTCTGGCTTACCGAGCAGGAGCGCGGCCGGCATCTGGGTGGTGAGGGCCCGGTCTTTGCTCTCTACCAGACCGTGGAAGCGCTGCAGGACACCATTCGGATGGAGCGCCGTTACCCCACCCCGCAGGAGCAGGCGCTGATCGCGGGCATCCGGCGGAGGACGTTCGTGATGTTCGAGGAGCAGTTGCAGCAGGCCGGCGACCCCGGCGCCGACCCGACCATCGCCTCCGCGACCTCCTGAGGCTGGCCACACCACGGAAATGCGTTGCGGGCGCCCGGACCCGAGGACAAGGGTCCGGGCATGGCTGACGCGCGTACCAGCAGCGGGAACCAACAGCGCCGGTTCGGCTGGGAGGACATGTTCGTCCACCCCGACGACGACCCGCGGTCCGACGGCGGGTTCGACGACGAGTCGAACGTCCTGGTCAACTACCTGCGGGACCAGCGCCTCACGCTGGAACTCAAGTGCGCGAACCTTGACGCCGAACAGTTGGCGCGCCGGTCCGTACCGCCCTCGACGATGTCGCTGCTCGGGCTGGTGCGGCATCTTGCCGAGGTGGAGCGGGGCTGGTTCCGCCGCACCATGGCGGGCGAGGACGCGCCCCGGATCTGGTGCACCGAGGCGGACCCGGACGGCGACTTTGACGGCGCGGTGGCCGACCCGACGGTGGTCGAGGAGGCGTGGGCGACCTGGCGGGCGGAGGTCGCGTACGCCGACCGGTTCGTTGCCGAGGCCGCCGACCTGGGCGTCAAGGGGCATCGGGGCGATCTGACGATCTCGCTGCGCGAGCTGCTGGTCCACATGATCGAGGAGTACGCCCGGCACAACGGCCACGCCGACCTGCTGCGTGAGCGGATCGACGGCCGTATCGGTCAGTGACGGTGGCCGGGGGAGTGGGGATGGCGACGGCGGACCGGATCGTCCGGGCCCGGGAGTTGTACGAGCGGGCGACGTTCGGAGGCGACAGCGGCGCGTTGGCCACGGCTGACCGAATGCTGGACTCGGTCGAGGCGGATCTCACGCTCGCCCGGGGTCGGGTGCTGCATGCCCGCTACCTGATGGAGCGGGTCGAGGATCCACGCGAGCTGGAGCTGTTCGAGCGGGCGGCCGAGCTGTATCGGCAACTCGGCGACGTACGCGGTGAGGGTGAGGCGATCTTCCTGGTGGGCTGCGTGCACCAGGTGGTCCGCGGTGACGGCGAGGCCGCTGCCCCGGTGTTCGCCCGCGCCCGCGAGCTGGCCACGCGGGCCGGCGACACGTTGACCCTGTCGTACGTGCTGCGGCACCTGGCCTTCCGGGAGTGGGACGCCGGGCGGACCGACGACGCCCGCGCCCTCGTGGCGGAGTCCACCCGGCTGCGCCGGGAACTCGACTTCCGGCCCGGGGTCGCGGCGAACCTGCTCACCCTGGCCCAGTTCGCGGCCGGGACCGGCGACCTGGACGGAGCCCGCGGCCTGCTCGACGAGGCTACGGCCGCCGCCGCAGCCGCCGACGCACACGGCGTGCTCGGCTGGGTCGCGGAGACTCGCGCCGCGATCGAGGCGAGCTCGGGAGAGCCGGCGTGAGGCGACCGTCGCTGGCTACGGTGAGCGCATGACGAGTTCGCCGAATCGGCGCCTGGCCCTCCTCTGGGTGGCGGGGATCGTGCTCGGATTGGTGATCGGCTGGCTCACCATCGGTGGGGTCGCCGGGATCGCGGTGGGCATCGGCGTCGGGGTGATCTTCGGGATCGCCTTCAGCCGGGCCCGCCGGGGGCCCGACCGAAGGTGACGCGCGGGCAGCCGGCAGGCGGAAGACAGGCGGAGTGGCAGCCGCTGGCCGGGGTAGCGGAACCGGGCGCGGTCCGCTACGTGCCGCCGGCCGACACCGCGGAGGCGCTGCGCGTACAGGAGGAGTTGCGCTCGCGGGTGGACCTGGTCGGGCCGGGTCCGACCGCGCCCGCGACGGTGGCCGGCCTGGACGTCGCGTACGCGGAGAGCGGTGACCGGCTGGCGGCGGCCGTGACCGTGCTCGACGCCGCCACCTTGGCCGTGGTGGACGAGGCGGTGAACGTGGGCCGGCCGGCCTTCGGGTACGTGCCGGGGCTCTTCGCCTTCCGGGAGTTGCCCGCGCTGCTGGACGCCCTGGACCGGCTGACCGTCCGGCCCGACCTGCTGGTCTGCGACGGGCACGGGCTGGCACACCCGCGCCGGTTCGGGTTGGCCTGCCATCTCGGCCTGGTCACCGGACTGCCCGCGATCGGGGTGGGGAAGACGCCGCTGGTCGGCGGGTGGGCCGAGCCGGGGCCGCGGCGGGGCGACTGGAGCCCGCTGGAGGACGCCGGCGAGGTGGTCGGCCGGGTGCTGCGTACCCGGGACGGGGTCAAACCGGTGTTCGTCAGCGTCGGCCACCGGATGAGCCTGGCCAACGCGGTGGACCGGGTGCTGGCGTTGACGCCGCGGTACCGGCTGCCCGAGACCACCCGCACCGCCGACCGCCTGTGCCGCCAGGCTCTGGCCGCCGCCCCCGCCTGACTGCGCGGCCGGGACCCGACTGCGGCAGAGCTCCGAGACCTGCCAAGGCCGCCGCCGATCGAACCGGGTCGCCGCCGGTCGAACCGGGTGGCGGGAGCTGCGCGGATGGTGAACGGGGCGATCCGGCGTGTCGCGGCGCACATGGTGAGCGTTCAATGCGCGGGTACCACACCGGCCCGGTAGTAACCTACCGGCGGACCCGGCAGGGGCGGAACGGTGAGGTGGAGATGTCGATGAGGCGGCACGCGGCGCGGGTGGCCACGGTCGGCGCGATGCTGGGCGGCCTTTTGGCCGTCGCGGCGTCCCCGGCGCTGGCCGACGGCGACCGGGTGGAGGTGCGGTCGGCGAGCAGCTTCACGGTCGGCGGGTCTCCGGGCACCGTCGCGGTCGAGGTGCGCAAGCGCACCGACGGCTGCGTCATGCTCCGCACCGCCTTGGAGTTGCAGCTCGAGGGTGTCCGACCCGAGCAGGTCCAGGCGCAGGTCAACAGCGGCGGCCGGTGGTGGCCGCTGCCCGTTTCCGGCGGCGTCGGCAGGGTCGTTACGGCCCGTACCTCGCCGGCCGAGCCGACGCTCTGCAAGGGCAAGAGCAGGACGGTCCGATACCGGGTCGCCTTCCTGGCCGGCGCGCCCGGCGGTCGGCTGACCGTGGTCGGCGAGGCGACCACCGCCGTCGGTCGGCTGATCGGCCGGGCCGGCGCGGCGGCGCGGGTGGTGGGCGGGGCGAAGGTCCCGACGCCCTCGCCGACGCCGACGCGGAAACCGACGCCGACCCCGAGTGCCGCGGCGATCGCCCCGAGCGCCGACGACACCAGTTCGGCCGTGGGCGCCGCGCTCGACCCGGCCGCCGGGGCCAGCTCCGCCGCGGCCGACAGTTCCTCCGGAGGTTCTCCCATCATGTGGTTCGGCATCCTGCTGGTGCTCGTCGGCGCCGCCCTGATCGCGCTGCTGGTCCGCCGCAACCGCGCGGAGAAGGCCGACGAGCAGGGCGCGTACCCGCAGGTCCCGCTGCCGCGCGCCACCGGCGGCACCACGTATCGCGCCGGCGGTCCGGTCGGTCAGGGGTACGGGCAGCAGCCGGCCACCCCGACCGTCTACGGCGGGTCCGCGACCCCCCGTCCCACCGGCAACGTGTACGGCGCCTCCGCCGGCGCGGACCGGCCGGATGGCGAGCCACCGGCTGCGGGTCCGGACCCGACCACCGTGCTGCCCCACCCGCCCCGCTGAGCCCGCGCCCGGCCGCTCACCGGGCGTTACGGTGACGGTGTGTGGTGACGACCTGACCGGGTGGCCGCCGCAGCAGCCGGCGGGTGCCGTTGGTGCTGAGACGTGGCACGGTGCCCGCGTCGGTTCGCCGATAAGATCGCGTGCGCCGGCTGGCACCGCCGACCGGTGAGACCGCATACGTGGAAGGAGCCGCGCCGTGGCCCTGGACCCGCAGTTGCTCGAGATCCTCGCCTGCCCGGACACACACCACGCCCCGCTCGACTACGACGCGCAGGCGCAGACCCTGACCTGCACCGAGTGTGGTCGGATCTTCGAGGTGCGCGACGACGTGCCGGTGCTGCTGCTGGACGAGGCGCGCGGCGGTCCCGCGGCGACGCAGCCGTGATGGAGGGTACGGCCGGGGTCAGCGGGCACCGGCACGCCGACGAGTCGCTGCTGGACAACCCGGAGCTGCTGGCCGAGCAGGATCCGGGCGGCATGCTCCGGTTCACCGCCTCCGGCGGCGCCCAGGTGCGCGAGTCGGCGGCGCTGGCCGCCGAGGCGAACCTGAGCGTGCTGGCCGACGAGGGTCGACCCCGCGCGGTGGTCATCGCCGGCATCGGCACCGCCGGGCGTACCGGTGACGTGCTGGCCACGGTGGCCGGGCCGCGCTGCCCCGTGCCGGTGATCCCGCACCGTAGCGCCGGCGTGCCGGGCTGGGTGGGCGCGGCGGACGTGGTCATCGCGGTGAGCGCCTCCGGCCGCAGTCCCGAGGCGCTGGGCGCCGCCGAGGCCGCCCACCGGCGGGGCGCCCGCCTGGTCGCGGTCGGCGCGCCGGACTCCCAGCTCCAGTCGGTGGCTGAGCGGGCCCGGGCGCCGTTCATCCCGGTGCCCCGCCGGGCCCCGGCCCGGGCCAGTCTCTGGGCGCTCACCGTGCCGGTGCTGCTGGCCGCCCGTACGCTCGGGCTGGTGAAGGTCAACGAGGCGGACCTGGCCGAGACGGCGGCCCGGCTGGACGCGGACGCCGACCGGTGCCGCCCCACGGCCGAGTCCTTCGTCAACCCGGCGAAGTCTCTCGCGCTCGGCCTGGCCGGGTCGATCCCGATCGTCTGGGGCTCGTCCCCGCTGGCCACCGTGGCCGCCCGTCGGTTCGGTGACACGCTCTCGGCCAACGCCCGCTACCCGGTGGTCACCGGGGCGCTGGGCGAGGCGGGCCGGGGCCGGGTCGGCCTGCTCGACGGCGTGTTCGGTGGCCTGGCCGAGGGGGAGCGGGACATCTTCGCCGACCCGGACGAGGGCGATGGCGACAGCACCCGGTTGCGGCTGGTGCTGTTGCGCGACGGCGGCCTGAACGCGGAGGACGACACCGACGAGCCGCTCGCGGTGGAGGAGCGCCGGGCCGACGCCGTGCAGACCCTCGCCGAGCGGCGTGGGGTGCGCTGCGACGTGGTGACCGCCGAGGGCGGTTCCGCGCTGGAGCGGCTCGCCTCGCTGATGGCGGTCCCGGACTTCGCCTCGATCTACCTCGCCCTGGCACATGGGCTGGACCCGATGGCCGTGCCGGCCATCACGGAGATGAAGGAGCTGGCCAACCAGTGAGCGCCAACGGTGGGACGAAGGCGATCATCGCCGCCCTGGCGGCCAACATCGGCATCGCCGTCACCAAGTTCATCGCGTTCCTGCTGACCGGCTCCTCGTCGATGCTGGCCGAGTCGATCCACTCGGTCGCCGACTCCGGCAACCAGGGCCTGCTGCTGCTCGGCGGCCGCCGGGCCAAGCGGGAGGCCACCCCGGAGCACCCCTTCGGGTACGGCCGGGAGCGCTACATCTACGCCTTTATCGTGGCGATCGTGCTGTTCAGCGTCGGTGGCCTGTTCGCGCTCTACGAGGCGTACCACAAGGCGCAGCACCCGGAGCCGATCACCAGCTGGCAGTGGGTGCCGGTGACCGTCCTGGTGATCGCGATCGCCATGGAGGGCTTCTCGTTCCGGACCGCGATCAAGGAGTCCAACCTGATCCGGGGCAGCCAGTCCTGGATCCGGTTCATCCGCCGAGCCAAGGCGCCGGAGCTGCCGGTGGTGCTGCTGGAGGACTTCGGCGCGCTGATCGGTCTGGTCTTCGCGCTGTTCGGCGTGGGGATGACGCTGATCACCGGGAACGGCATCTGGGACGCCGCCGGCACCGCGATGATCGGCGTGCTGCTGGTGATCATCGCGCTGACCCTGGCGATCGAGACCAAGAGCCTGCTGCTGGGCGAGGGCGCCGACCCGAAGGAACTGGCCGCGATCCAGCGGGCCGTCACGGACGGTCCGGAGGTGGAGCGGATCATCCACATGAAGACGCTCTACCTGGGCCCGGAGGAGCTGATGGTGGCCGCGAAGGTCGCGGTGTCGCCGTGCGACAGCGCCGAGCAGCTGGCCCGGGGCATCAACGCCGTGGAGGCGCGGATCCGCGATGCGGTGCCGATCGCCCGGATCATCTACCTGGAGCCGGACATCTACAGCGCGGCGGCGGACCGGGCCGGCACCGGCCAGGCGTCGCACACGGCGGTGCCGCAGCCGGAGGCCACCGACCCGCAGCCGGGGGCCGCGGCCGACGAGGTGGCCGGCCGGCCCGGGAGCTGACCGTGGAGCTGCTGCAGGGCCAGATCCGGGACTACGCCTGGGGCTCCCGCACCGCGATCGCCGAGTTGCAGGGGCGCCCGGTGCCGAGCGACGGGCCGGAGGCCGAGCTGTGGCTGGGCGCCCACCCGGGCGCGCCGGCCACGGTGGACCGGGACGGCAGCCCGGTGAGCCTCACCGACCTGCTGGTCGCCGAGCCGGCGCACTGGCTGGGCGAGCGGCTGGTCGGCCGGTTCGGCACCCGGTTGCCGTTCCTGCTCAAGGTGCTGGCCGCGGACGCCCCGCTGAGCCTGCAGGCGCACCCGGACGCCGAGCAGGCCCGGGCGGGGCACGCGGCCGACCCGGGTCGGGTCAACTACGTGGACCCGTACCACAAGCCGGAGCTGCTGGTCGCGTTGAGCGAGTTCGAGGCACTCTGCGGGTTCCGCGACCCGGCGGAGTCGGCGGCGGCGATCGCGGCGTTCGGCGTACCCGCGCTGGAGCCGGTGGTGGCGGCGCTGCGGACCGGGCCGGCGGGGCTGCGGGAGGCCGTACGCCTGCTGCTGAGCTGGCCCGAGGCGGAGCGTGCCGGGCTCGTGGCGGGGGTGCTGTCGGTGGAGGCCGCCGGCTCTGACGCGGTGCTGGCGCGGGCCCTGGCGGTCGACTACCCGGCCGACCCGGGGGTGCTGGTGGCGCTGCTGCTGCACCACGTGCGGCTGGCGCCGGGCGAGGCGATCTGGATGCCGGCCGGCAACCTGCACGCCTACCTGCGGGGCACCGGTGTGGAGATCATGGCGGCCAGCGACAACGTGCTGCGCGGCGGTCTCACGCCGAAGCGGGTCGACGTGGACGAGCTGCTGCGGGTGCTGTGTTTCGAGGTGCTCGACGAGCCGGTGGTGGCCCCGGTGCCGGTGGCGCCGGGCGTGCTGACCTGGCCGGTGCCGGTGGACGACTTCGCGCTGCACCGGGTCGAGGTGACGGCCGGCGGCGCGGGGGTGCGGCTGGCGCTGCCGGGTCCGCGGGTGGTGCTCTGCCGGGCCGGCAAGCTCACCGTGGACGACGGGGTGGGCACGGTCACCCTGGGGCCGGGCCAGGCGGCGGTGGGCACCGCGGCCGGCGGTGCGCTGGTGGTCGGCGGTGAGGGCGAGGGGTACGTCGCCACCTGCGGCCTGCGCTGACGGGCGGACGCCGCCCCGACTTACCAAGTCCGACTTTTCCGGAATGGCTTGACGACCCCCTCGCGCAGTGTGACTCTATGGGTACGCAGCGTTGTCGCGACGAAGGTCCGGTGACGCGCGGGGAACCAAACCGGGGGGATGCACGGGGCGGCCGGGCCGTGGGCGGAGAGTCCGTTCATGACCGACCGCCCCGTGCGCTGTCCGGGTCCGGAAGCCTTGCGCCGTCCGCCGACCGGGCACGGTCCGGCTGGGTCGCGAGCGTAAGGTGGAAGGCTGCGCACCACATCGTTCGACAGGAGCTTCCATGACCAGCACCCTCCCGGCGGCCCCCAGCGGCGCGTCGTCCGAGGCCCGGCCGAGCACCCTCGCCGAGGGCGACTACAAGGTGGCGGATCTGTCGCTCGCCGCGTTCGGGCGCAAGGAGATCCAGCTCGCCGAGCACGAGATGCCCGGCCTGATGGCGATCCGGCGTGAGTTCGCCGACGCCCAGCCGCTCGCCGGCGCCCGCATCACCGGCTCGCTGCACATGACCATCCAGACCGCCGTCCTGATCGAGACCCTGGTCGCGCTCGGCGCGCAGGTCCGCTGGGCATCCTGCAACATCTTCTCTACCCAGGATCACGCCGCCGCCGCGATCGTGGTCGGCCGGGACGGCACCCCCGAGGCCCCGGCCGGCGTCCCGGTCTACGCGTGGAAGGGCGAGAGCCTGGAGGAGTACTGGTGGTGCACCGAGCAGGTGCTCACCTGGCCGGACGGGCAGGGCCCGAACATGATCCTGGACGACGGCGGCGACGCCACCCTGCTCGTCCACAAGGGTGCCGAGTTCGAGAAGGCCGGCGTCGTCCCGCCGGTCGAGTCCGCCGACTCCGAGGAGTACGCGGTCATCCTCAAGCTCCTGCACCGCTCGCTCGCCGAGGACGGGCAGCGCTGGACCCGGATCGCCGCCGGCATCAAGGGCGTGACCGAGGAGACCACCACCGGCGTGCACCGGCTCTACGAGATGCACCGCGCCGGCACCCTGCTCTTCCCGGCCATCAACGTCAACGACTCGGTGACCAAGAGCAAGTTCGACAACAAGTACGGCTGCCGCCACTCGCTCATCGACGGCATCAACCGGGCCACCGACGTGCTGATCGGCGGCAAGATGGCGGTCGTGCTCGGCTACGGCGACGTGGGCAAGGGCTGCGCCGAGTCGCTGCGCGGGCAGGGCGCCCGGGTCGTGGTGACCGAGGTCGACCCGATCTGCGCGCTCCAGGCGGCCATGGACGGCTACCAGGTCGCCACCCTGGACGACGTGGTCGAGCAGGCCGACATCTTCATCACCGCCACCGGCTGCTTCGACGTCATCACCAACGAGCACATGGCCCGGATGAAGCACCAGGCGATCGTCGGCAACATCGGCCACTTCGACAACGAGATCGACATGGCCGGCCTGGCGAAGCGCTCGGACGTCACCCGGGAGAACATCAAGCCGCAGGTCGACGTCTGGCGGTTCAGCGACGGCCACGCCATCATCGTGCTCTCCGAGGGTCGCCTGCTGAACCTGGGCAACGCCACCGGCCACCCGAGCTTCGTGATGTCGAACTCGTTCGCCAACCAGACCATCGCGCAGATCGAGCTCTTCACCAAGACCGACGACTACCCGGTCGGCGTGTACGTGCTCCCCAAGCACCTGGACGAGAAGGTCGCCCGGCTGCACCTGGACGCGCTCGGCGCCAAGCTGACCACCCTCAGCAAGGAGCAGGCCGCGTACCTCGGCGTGTCGCAGGAGGGCCCGTTCAAGCCGGAGCACTACCGGTACTGAGTCACGCCCGGAGGGGACCGGGGTCGGCCGCCGCGCGGCCGTCCCGGTCCCTTTCGCGTACGCGGGCACCCGCCGGCCCCGGCGCGCCGCGCCGGCTCCCGGTGCCCAGGTGGGGCCGGATGGCCCTGGTGACCCTCGCCACCAGGGCGGAAAGCTGGGATGGCCGGCGGGTGTCGGATCCCCGCCGACCAGGGTGACGTTGTCGTGAACGACTTGACGGCGGGCCCGGGTCAGGGGGAAGGTATGGCTGCCCTAAGTTAACTGAGGCGTGCCTAACCAAACGACGGAGTACCTGATGTTCGCCACGTACCTGATCGGCCTGCGCGAGGGCCTGGAAGCGACCCTGGTGGTCAGCATCCTGGTCGCGTTCCTGGTCAAGTCGGACCGACGCAACCGGCTACCGCACGTGTGGCTCGGCGTCGCCGCAGCCGTGGTGCTGTCGGTGTTCTTCGGCTGGCTGATCGAGTACACCTCGACCTCGTTGCTGCAGACCTCCGAGTCGCGCGAACTCTTCGACGCGATCACCTCCGTGGCCGCCGTCGTCTTCGTCACCTGGATGATCTTCTGGATGCGCAAGGCCGCCCGGAGCATCGCCGGTGAGCTGCGGGGCAAGCTGTCCGACGCGCTGGCCGTCGGCGCGTTCGCGGTGGCCGGCATGGCCTTCCTCGCGGTCATCCGGGAGGGCCTGGAGACCGCGCTGATCTTCTACTCCGCCGCGCAGAGCACCGGCGGCGCCGGTCGCAACGCCATGCTCGCCCTGGTCGGTGGCATCCTCACCGCCGTGGTGCTCGGCTTCCTGCTCTACCGCAGCGCCCTGAAGCTCAACCTGAGCAAGTTCTTCACCTGGACCGGCGCACTGCTGATCCTGGTCGCCGCCGGCATCTTCAAGTACGGCGTGCACGACTTCCAGGAGGCCGGCGTGCTGCCCGGCCTGAACGCCCACGCCTTCGACATCTCCGCGGTGCTCGACCCGAGCACCTGGTACGCGGCGCTGCTCAGCGGCATGTTCAACATCACCGCCACGCCGAGCGTGCTCGAGGTGGTCGCCTGGGTGGCATACGCGGTGCCGGTGCTGGTGCTCTTCCTGCGCAAGCCGGCCGCCCCCGCCAAGCCGGCTGACACCCCGGTCGCCCCGCCGGCCGCCGAGGCCGAGGCGGCCGCCGAGGCCGCCGCCCCGGCCGGCCCGGTGGCGACCGACACCCCCACCACGCCGCAGCGCGCCTGACCGACCGTTTTCCGAGGAGAAACCGTACCGATGCGTACCACTCGATTCATCGTGCCCGCTGCCGCCGGGATGCTCGCCGTGGCCGGTCTGGCCGGGTGCGGGGGCGGCGACGACAAGTCGGACACGACGGTCGGCGGCCCGATCGTGGTCAAGGCCACCGACAGCGCCTGCGAGGTGGCCACCACCGAGGTCCAGGCCGGCCAGGTGACGTTCAAGGTGACCAACTCGGGCTCCAAGGTCAACGAGTTCTACGTCTACGCCGCCGGCGACCGGGTGATGGGCGAGGTGGAGAACATCGCCCCCGGCCTGAGCCGCGAGCTGCGGGTCGAGCTGCCCGCGGGGACGTACGAGACGGCCTGCAAGCCCGGCATGAGCGGCCGGGGCATCCGGGCCGCGCTGAAGGTCAGCGGCACCGCCGCGAGCGTGGCGCCGGACGCCGCCCTGACCGAGGCGACCGCCAGCTACCAGCGGTACGTGCAGAGCCAGACCGCCGCGCTGCTGACGAAGACCGAGGAGTTCGTGGCCGCGGTCAAGGCCAACGACGTGCCCAAGGCCAAGGCGCTCTACCCGGTGGCCCGCACCTACTGGGAGCGGATCGAGCCGGTCGCGGAGAGCTTCGGCGACCTCGACCCGAAGATCGACGGCCGCGAGGAGGTCGTCGAAGAGGGCATGGAGTTCACCGGCTTCCACCGGATCGAGAAGGACCTGTGGACCACCGGTGACGTCAGCAAGGACGGCGCGATCGCCGACCAGCTGCTCACCGACGTGAAGGCGATCGTCGCCAAGGCGAACGCCGAGAAGCTCACCCCCCTCCAGCTCGCCAACGGCGCGAAGGCCCTCCTCGACGAGGTCGCCAGCGGCAAGATCACCGGCGAGGAGGAGCGCTACTCGCACACCGACCTCTGGGACTTCAACGCCAACCTGGAGGGCTCGAAGGCGGCGATCGCGGCGCTCCGCCCGGCCCTCGAGCAGCGCTCGCCCGAGCTGGTCAAGCAGCTCGACACCGAATTCGCCAGCGTCGAGGCCACCCTCGGCAAGCACCGCGCCGGCGACGACTGGAAGCTGCACACCCAGCTCAGCAAGGCTGAGCTGAAGGAGCTGTCGGACAGCATCAACGCGCTCGCCGAGCCGATCAGCAAGGTCGCCGCGGTCGTCGCCCGATGAGCACCGCGACCGCAGGTGACGCGATGAGCGAGCCGAGCACCGACGCCGCCACCGGGACCGGGATGTCCCGGCGGCGGGCCATCACCCTGGCCGGGGTCGGCGTCGCCGGTGTGGCCGGGGTGGCGGCCGGCGCCACCGCGCTGGTCCGCGGCGGCGACCACGCCACGGGCAACGACGTGGCCGCCGGGGCGGTGCCGTTCCACGGCGAGCACCAGGCCGGCATCACCACCCCGGCCCAGGACCGGCTGCACTTCGTCGCGTTCGACGTGATCACCAAGGACCGGGCGAAGCTGGTCGCGCTGCTCCAGGACTGGACAGCCGCCGCGGCCCGGATGACCGCCGGCAAGGACGCCGGCCTGATCGGCGCCGTCGACGGTGTGCCGGAGGCGCCGCCGGACGACACCGGCGAGGCGCTCGGCCTGCCGCCGTCGCAGCTCACCATCACCGTCGGCTTCGGCCCGACGCTGTTCCGCGACGCGCAGGGCAAGGACCGGTTCGGCATCGCCGACAAGCGCCCCGCCGCGCTGGCCGACCTGCCGCACTTCGCCGGGGACGCGCTCAAGCCGGAGCTCTCCGGCGGGGACATCTGCGTCCAGGCCTGCGCCAACGACCCGCAGGTGGCGGTGCACGCCATCCGCAACCTGGCCCGGATCGGCATGGGCGTGGTCAGCGTCCGCTGGTCGCAGCTCGGGTTCGGGCGTACCTCGTCGACCTCGCGGGACCAGGCCACCCCGCGCAACCTGTTCGGCTTCAAGGACGGCACCGCCAACCTCAAAGCCGAGGAGGCCAACCTGCTCCGGGAGCAGCTCTGGTCGCAGCCGGGCGACGGGCCGGACTGGATGACCGGCGGGTCGTACCTGGTCACCCGCAAGATCCGGATGCAGATCGAGACCTGGGACCGCAGCTCCCTGGCCGAGCAGGAGCAGATCATCGGCCGGACCAAGGGCAGCGGCGCCCCGCTTGGCCGGCGCGACGAGTTCGACGAGCCGGACTTCGCCGCGAAGGGCGACGACGGCCAGCCGGTGATCGCCGAGACCTCGCACGTCCGGCTCGCCCACCCGCAGCAGAACAACGGCGCGCACCTGCTGCGCCGGGGCTACAACTTCGTGGACGGCTCGGACGGGCTGGGCCGGCTCGACGCCGGGCTCTTCTTCATCGCGTACCAACGGGACCCGCACAAGCAGTTCGTGCCGATCCAGACCCGGCTGTCCCGGCACGACGCGATGAACGAGTACCTGCGGCACGTCTCCAGCGGGCTGTTCGCCTGCCCGCCGGGCGTCCGCGACGCCGCCGACTGGTGGGGCCGCGCGCTCTTCTCCTGACCGTCAGCGGCCGGCCGGCCCCGCATGGTCGTGCTCGATCCGGGAGGGTGGTCTCGCGGTCATCCCTCCCTGACCGAGCACGATCTCAGTGCTCGGCGTCGAGCGGGGCGGGCTGCCCGCGTACCGGATCGGGCTGGGTGGGCACGGCGGGCCGCAACCCGGTCGCGGCGACCGGCGGCGGGGCGGCGACCGGCGTCGGGACCGGGGTGGGGGCCAGCTCCGGCCAGAGCGTGGCGGTGACAGCCCGGGTGCGCCCCAGCCGGTACGCGGCCCGGCGGTGCCGCTCGGCCAGCACCGCCGCCAGGTACGCGGCCTCCGGCGCGGCCCACGGGGGCGGCGGCGAGGTCCGCGCCGCCACCTCGGCCCAGAGTCCCCGCCCGAGCAGGCTGCGGTCCGGCTCGGCGAGCTGGTGCACCCGGCCCAGGTACTGCCGGACGGCCAGCGCCAACCCGTCGTCCACCCGGGTCAGGTCCAGCGTGCTCGCCCAGGCGAGCAGCGGTGGCACGGCCGGCGGCAGCGGCCGGAACACCCCGGCGCTGCGGGTGTGCACCACCAGCGTGCCGGCGACCAGGTCGCCCAGGCGCCGGCCCCGCGGGTCGCTCAGCATGACGGTCACGCTCGCCGCCCAGCTCAGCAGCGGCAGCACCAGCCCCGGCCACTCCACGGCGACACCCACCAGGGCCCGGGTCAGCGACTGGCCGACGCCGACCGGTCCGCCGTCGGCGCGGACCACCCGCAACCCCACGGCGAGCTTGCCCAGCGTCCGCCCGCTGGCGAAGCGCTCCATCAGCACCGGGTAGCCGACCAGCACGAGGACGAGCAGCACGGTCTGCAACGCCCCCTCCAGGGCGGCGTCCACCAGGTTGTCCGGCAGGACGAGCAGGAGCAGCACCGACAGCACGGCCGACAGCAGCATCGCCACCACGAGCTGGGCCAGCAGGTCGATCAGCAGGGCGAGCACCCGGGAGCCGAGCCGGGCCGCCCGGACGTCCAACTCGACCGCCTCGCCGCTGACCAGACCGGCGTCGGCCCAACCGATCGGTGGGGGAGGTTGCGCGCGCACCCCGACAGTGAACACCATCAGCGCCGAACGGGGGTAAACAGGCGTGTCGGAGGTCCTTAGCGACATCTAGCGCCCTATAGTTACCGCAGTGAACTTGAAGGAGTGGGCGGCGGCCAGCGGTATCTCGTATGTGACCGCGCGGCGGCAGTACGCGGCTGGAATGCTGCCCGTTCCGACGTATCGGCTTGGCCGGCTCATCATGGTCGGTGAACCGGTGACCGGCGCGGTCCCGGACGCCGGGCAGGTCGTGGTGTACGCCCGGGTCTCGTCGGCTGATCAGAAGGCGGATCTGGACCGGCAGGTCGCCCGGGTCACGATGTGGGCGACCGGGCAGCACCTCGCCGTCGACCGGGTGGTGACCGAGGTGGGCTCGGCGCTCGACGGGCACCGTAAGAAGTTCCTCGCGCTGCTGCGCGACCCGGCCGTGGCCACGATCGTGGTCGAGCACCGAGACCGGTTCGCCCGCTTCGGTGCCGAGTATGTGGAAGCCGCTCTCGCGGCGCAGGGCCGCCGCCTGCTCGTGGTCGACCCGCCGAGGTGGACGACGACCTCGTGCGCGACGTAGCCGAGATCCTGACGTCGTGGTGCGCCGGCTTGTACGGGCGCCGCGCCGCCGTGGACCGAGCCCGCCGTGCCATCGAAGCTGCCACCAGGGGCACGGTGTGAAGACGATCCAGGCGTACCGGTTCGCCCTTGATCTCACCCGCGGGCAGGAACGCGACGTGCTCGCGCACGCCGGGGCCGCCCGGGTTGCGCACAACTGGGCGCTGGCCCGGGTCAAAGCCATCATGGACCAGAGGGCCGCTGAACGCACTTACGATGTTCCGGATGGCCAGCTCACCCCGGCTATCTCGTGGTCGCTGCCCGCGCTGCGCAAGGCGTGGAACGCCGCCAAGCAGGACGTTGCGCCGTGGTGGGCCGAGTGTTCGAAGGAGGCGTTCAACACCGGCCTCGATGCGCTGGCTCGGGCGTTGAGGAACTGGTCGGACTCCCGGACGGGTAAGCGGGCCGGCCGGCCGGTCGGGTTCCCTCGGTTCAAGTCCCGCCGCCGCACCACGCCCAGCGTGCGGTTCACCACGGGAACGATCCGCGTGGAGCCGGACCGCACGCATGTGGTGCTGCCGCGGCTGGGACGGTTGAAGCTGCACGAGTCGGCCCGCAAGTTGGCCCGCCGCCTTGACAACGGCACCGCCCGGATCATGTCCGCGACCGTCCGGCGCGACGGCGGCCGGTGGCACGTCGCGTTCACCGTCGAGGTCGAGCGAGCCGAACGCCGACCGATGCGGCCCGACTCGACGATCGGAGTCGACGTCGGCGTCACGAACCTTGCCGTGCTGTCCACTGGCGAAACGGAGCCCAACCCGCGTCACCTGAGCGCTGCCCAGCAGCGCCTGCGGCACCTCGGCCGGGCGCTGTCGCGCAAGACCGGCCCGGACCGCGCAACCGGCCGCTGCCCCTCCCACCGTTGGCAGCGCGCCGCGAACAGGCTCGGCCGCGCCCACGCCCGGGTGGCGAACCTGCGCCGCGACGGGCTGCACAAGCTCACCACCCGACTGGCCCGCGAGCACGCCACGATCGTGGTCGAAGACCTCAACGTCACCGGCATGCTCGCCAACCGGCGACTCGCCAGGCACATCGCCGACGCCGGATTCGCCGAACTGCGCCGGCAGCTCACGTACAAAACCCAGTGGAGCGGCGGCCGTCTGATCGTGGCCGACCGCTGGTACCCGTCCACGAAAACCTGCTCGGGCTGCGGCACGGTGAAAACCAAGCTGGCCCTGTCCGAGCGCACCTACCACTGCCAGACGTGCGGCCTGGTCACAGACCGCGACCGCAACGCCTCGCTCAACCTGGCCGCCCTGGCGGCCCAAGCCGACACCGCCGGGAGTGGCCCGGTGGCAGCACGTGGAGCCGACCGGAAGACCCGCCAACGCGGGCAGGCGGCTGTGAAACGTGAACCCGGCACGGCACCCGCCGGTCAGACCGGGACCGTCCCACCGCAAGGCGGGACTACCAACCATGTGCTCACTAGAGCGCACTGAAAGGTAACGGTGCAGGGTGGATCTCGACGCGTACGTGGCGGAGCACGGCGCCGAGTGGCGACGGCTGGAGCAGCTGACCGGCCGGCGCAAGCTGGACGCGACCGAGGTCGACGAGCTGGTGGCGCTCTATCAGCGGGCCGCCACGCACCTGTCCGCGCTGCGCAGCCGCTCGCCCGACCCGGCGCTGGTCAACCGGCTGTCGCACCTCGTGCTGGCCGCCCGCGCCCGGATCACCGGCCGGCCCCGCCCGTCCTGGGCGGCGGTCCGCCGGTTCGTCCTGGCCGACCTCCCGGCCGCCCTCTACCAGGCCTGGCCCTGGTGGTGTGCGGTGGCCACCGGGTTCAGCGCGCTCAGCGGCTTCCTCATCTGGTTCGTCGCCGGTCACCCGGACAGCGCCGCCGCGTTCATCGGCGAGGACGCCGCGAAGGACCTCGTCGACTCCGGCTTCGCCGGCTACTACACCGAGTTCGCCGCGCCCACCTTCGCGTTCCACCTCTGGACGCACAACGCCTGGCTGGCCGCGCAGTGCCTCGCCTCCGGAGTGCTGGTGGTGCCGGTGTTCTGGCTGCTGTGGCAGAACGCGCTGAACATCGGCGTGGTCGGCGGCGTGATGATCTCGTACGGCCGGGCCGACGTCTTCTTCGGCCTGATCACTCCGCACGGGCTGCTGGAACTCACCGGGATCTTCGTCGCGGCCGGGGTCGGGCTGCGGACCGCGTGGGCGTGGATCGCCCCGCCGGCGCACCTGAGCCGGGGCCGGGCGGTCGCCGAGGCGGGACGTTCCGCGATCGTGGTGGCCGCCGGCCTGGTCGGGCTCTTCGCGGTCTCCGCGTTGTTGGAGGCGTTCGTGACCCCGGCGCCGGTACCGGCCGCCGTCCGGATCGCGGTGGGCGCCACGGTCTGGCTCGCCTTCCTGGCGTACGCCCTCCTCCTCGGCCGCCACGCCACCCGTCCCCCCACCCCCCGCCGCAGTGGCCACCACCCCGGCCGCGGTGGCCACTGATTCACGGAAATAGTGGCTGTCCGGCCCGCGATGCCCACTATTTCCGTGAATCTTCGCGGAGACGTGGGGAGGCGTGGGGAGGTGTGGGCCGCGCGGCGCGGGGCGAGGTGGTCAGAGCTGGCCGAGGGATTTGAGGCGGAGGTAGGTGTCGGCGATCGTCGGGGCGAGGCGGTCGGCGGGGGTGTCGACCACGGTCACGCCGTGCCGGGACAGGGCCGCCCGGACCCGGTCCCGTTCCGCCAGGGCCCGCCACGCCGCCGCGGCGGCGTAGGCGTCGTCCACGCCGGTCGGTGGCGTGACGGTGAGCCCGGTCAGCACCGGGTCGTGGGTCGCGGCGATCACCACCCGGTGCCGGGCGGCCAGCCGGGGCAGCACCGGCAGCAGCCCCTCGCCGAGCGCGCCCGCCTCCAGCGCGGTGAAGAGCACCACCAGGCTGCGCCGGCGCTCCCGGCGTAGCACCTCCCCGGCGATCAGCTCGAAGTCCGTCTCCACCAGGGCCGGCTGGAGCGGGGCGACCGCGTCCACCAGCCGGGCGAGCAGGGCCGGCCGGCCGCTGCCGGTCACCGTGGCCCGCAGGGTGGCGTCGGCGGCGAACAGGTCGACCCGGTCGCCCGCGCGGGCGGCCAGCGCGGTGAGCAGCAGCGCCGCGTCGATCGCGGTGTCCAGCCGCGGCTCGTCGCCGACCCGTACCGCCGAGGTGCGGCCGGTGTCCAGGACGCAGACCAGCCGCCGGTCCCGCTCCGGCCGCCAGGTGCGCACCAGCACGTCGGAGCGGCGCGCGCTGGCCCGCCAGTCGATCGAGCGCACGTCGTCGCCGACCACGTACTCGCGCAGGGTGTCGAACTCGGTGCCCTGGCCGCGCCCCCGGGTCACCTGCACCCCGTCGATGACCCGCAGCCGGGCCAGTTTCTCCGGCAGGTGCCGGCGGGAGTCGAAGCGGGGCAGCACGCGCAGGGTCCACGGTGGGGTGGCCGGCCGGCGGGCGCGCTGCCGGAAGGCCAGCCGCAGCGGCCCGAGGGAGCGTACGGTCAGTCCGCCCGCCGGCCGGTCGCCGCGCCGGGCCGGGGTGAGTCGGACCGGCAGCGCGGCGACGCCGCCCGGTTCGAGGGTGAGCATCCGTCCGGGCGGTACGTCGGGCCGGGCGCCGGCCGAGGGCACCCACGCGTCGCGGACCTGGGCGCGCAGCACCCGGTCGGAGGCGTTGGCCAGGTGCAGGGTGACGGTGGCGGTGCCGCCCAGCCGGACGGCCCGGTCACCGGTGCGGGTGGCGGTGAGCGCGTGCAGCGGCGCCGCGAGAACCCAGTCGAGCGCGACGAGCAGCAGCACCAGCCCGGTCATCACGGCGACGCCGAGGAACGGCGCCGGCCAGACCGGCAGGGTCGCCGCACCGGCGCCCAGCAGCAGCGCCGCCCGCCAGGTCATCGGGGGGTCGGCATGGTGGCCAGCACCGCGTCCAGCACCGCGTCGACGGTCACCCCCTCCAGCTCCACCTCCGGGCGCAGCCGCAGCCGGTGCCGCAGGGTGGGCCGGGCCACCGCCTTCACGTCGTCCGGGGTGACGTGGTCGCGGCCGGCCAGCCAGGACCACGCCTTGGCGGTGGCGAGCAGGGCGGTGGCGCCCCGCGGCGAGGCGCCCAGCTCGAGCGCGGGGGCGACCCGGGTGGCCCGGCACAGGTCCACGATGTAGCCGAGGACCGGTTCGGCCACGTGCACCTCGCGCACCGCCGCCCGGGCGGCGGCCAGGTCGGCCGCGGTGGCCACCGGGCGCACGCCGGCCGCCCGCAGGTCGCGCGGGTCGAAACCGGCGTGGTGGGCGCGGAGCACGCCCAGCTCCTCGTCCCGGCTGGGCAGCGGCACGGTCAGCTTGAGCAGGAACCGGTCGAGCTGCGCCTCCGGCAGCGGGTAGGTGCCCTCGTACTCGATCGGGTTCTGGGTGGCGGCCACGATGAACGGCTCGGGCAGCGGACGGCGCTCGCCCTCGACGGACACCTGCCGCTCCTCCATCACCTCCAGCAGCGCCGACTGGGTCTTCGGCGGGGTCCGGTTGATCTCGTCGGCGAGGAGCAGATTGGTGAAGACCGGCCCCTCCCGGAAGGTGAACGCCGCGGTGTGCGGGTCGAAGATCAGCGAGCCGGTGACGTCGCCGGGCATCAGGTCCGGGGTGAACTGCACGCGCTTGGACTCCAGGTCGAGCGCGGTGGCCACGGTCCGGATCAGCAGGGTCTTGGCCACCCCCGGTACGCCCTCCAGCAGCACGTGCCCCCGGCAGAGCAGGGCGAGCACCAGGCCGGTGACCACGGCGTCCTGCCCGACGACGGCCTTGGCCACCTCGGCCCGCAGCCGGTGCAGGGCGGCACGGGCGTCGGGCTGCGCGACGGCCGGCGCGATGACGGGTCCGGTCACCGGGGGTCTCCTTCGGTCGGGTGGACGACGGTACGGGTCAGGGCGTCCAGGTCGCGGGCCAGCGCCAGCAGCTCCTGGTCGGTGGTCGGCTCATCGCCGTGCAGCAGCTCCGCGACCTGTTCGGGGTCGCGGCCGGTCTGCGCGGCGACCCGCGCGGCCACGTGGGCGGGCGGGGTGTCGGGCGGCAGGCTGAGCCGGGGCAGCAGGCGGGCCAGCGCGGCGGCGCGCAGGGTGTCGGCGGCTGGCCCTCGCGCCCGGGCCCGGCGGTAGAGTCGGGCCCGCCCGAGCACCGTCTCGGCGGAGCGGACGGTCACCGGTAACGGCTCCGGGACCGGCGGGCCGAGCCGGCGGGCCCGCCAGAGCACCACCAGCAGGCCGGCCAACGCGAGCTGGAGCAGCAGGGCCCAGAACCAGGCCGGGAAGGCGCCCCAGAGCGGGTTGTCCCACGGCGACCCGCCGTCGGCCCGGTCGTCGGAGCCCCGGCCGGAGCGGTCGGACGACCCGCCGTCGCCGTCGCCGTAGCCGTCACCGTTGCCCCCGCCGGGGACGGGTGACCAGCTCGGCCCCTCGGGCGCCGGGGCCGGGCCGGGCAGGTCGAGCCAGACCAGCCGGCGGGGACCGCCGAGCAGGCCGGTGGCCAGCGCCTGGTTGCCCCACTCGGCGATCCGGTCGTTGCGGAACGGGTCGCTGGCGCCGATCACCACCACCTCGGTGCTCCACGGCACCTGGACCAGCCCGCCGGCGTAGCAGCCGCGGACCGTCCCGGCGGCCCGGGCGGCGTAGCGCTGCTGCTCGGCGGCGGCGCGACCGGCGCGGGTGGCCTCGGCCAGCGGGCAGGGCCGGCCGCCGGCGTCCGGGGTGGTGACCCGGGTGGCCCAGCGGCGGCCGGCCGGGACCACCGGCAGCCCCATTCCGGCGAGGACCCGGCGGGACGGGTCGACCAGCACCAGGCGGCTGCCGGGCGGCAGGTCGGTGAGGGCTCCGAGGGTGTCCGGGTGCACCAGCTCGGGGGCCGGGACGAACAGGGTCGCCGGACCCGGCTGGGTGGCCAGCAGCGCCCGCAGGGTGTCCGTCTCCCGGCGTACGGTCACGCCCTGTCCGCGCAGCGCCTCGGCCAGCCGGCTGCCCCCGTCGTCCCCGGTGGCGACCGGGGACAGGAAGCTCCGATCGGTCGGGTCGGGCTGGTCGACGGCGTGGAACACCAGGGTGGCCACGACCAGCAGCACGGCCAGCCCGAGCGGGAGCAGTAGCCGGTGCCGGCGGTGCCGGGGCCGGGGCGGCGCTTCCGGGCGGGTCGGGTCGAGGGTGGCGGTCACCGGTGCTCACTCTCCCCGGCCAGCTCGCGGTGCAGGTCGGCGGCGTGCTCGCGCATCCGGCGGTCGTGCTCGGGGGTGGCCGGCCGCTGCGCGTACCAGAGGTCGGAGAAGATCACCCCGGCGGCGTGCAGGGCGGGACGCGTCCCGGGCCGCACGTGCGCCGCCGCCGCGGCCAGCTCGGTGACGGTCATCCCGGCGCGCGGCTCGACCACCCGCCGCTCCACCAGTTCGCGGACCATGTCGCGCAGCCGCTCCCGGACCGCCTCGGCGTACCGGCCCTCGGCGGCCAGCCGGTCGGCGAGGGTGGCGTGACCGGTCGCGACCGGTTCCGGGGCCCGGGGCGTGGGCACCGGGGGCGACCCGTCCGCCGGGCGTGCCTTCGGCCGGCGGCGCCGGCGGGGCAGCTTCGGGCGGCGCAGCCGGGGGAGTCGCCAGCGGGGCCGCCGCAGCCGGGGCAGTCGGGGCAGCCGGCGGGGCACCCAGGCCGGGAAGAAGTACCAGGCGAGCGCGGCCAGCAGTGCGGCGAGCAGCAGGAGCAGGGCGGCCAGCGGCAGCGGTACGACGTCCCCGAGCGCGGCGACGGTCTCGGTCCACCACCGGCTCACCGGGGCACCGCCAGCAGGACGGGCTCCGGGGTGCCGGCCGGGGCGCGGGAGAGCCGGATGTCCAGCCCTTCGGTGCGCATCCGGGTCTCCAGGTGCAGCACCGCGTCGAGGCAGGCCAGCGCCGGGTACGCGACCGCGTTCACCCCGGCCCACGCGACCGTGGCGACCGGCAGTGCCCAGGCGTGCAGGTCGAAGAGACCGAGCAGCGCGAGGCCGTACCAGAGGCCGAGGCCGATGCCCAGCCGGATCAGCCACCAGCCCAGGTAGCCGAGGAGCCGGATGGCGGCGGCGCGGCCCCCGGCCCGGACCGCCAGCCGCAGCGCCCGGCCCGGAACCCGGTGCCCGGGCACCCGGTCCACCGCCAGCACCGGGGCCACCGCGCCGAGCAGCCCGTACGCGACGAACCAGGCCGGCCCGGCCAGCCCGGCCAGGCAGACGATGATCCCGACCGCCGCCGCGAACAGCACGGTGGCCGCCCAGCGGGCCTCGCGGAACAGCTCGCGGACCCCGGCCCGGCGACCCAGCAGCGCCGCCCCGGCACCGCGCGCGGCGGGGTTGCCCAGCACCGCGATGATCGCCGCCTCGGTCCCGGCCCCCACCGCGAGCAGCAGCCAGTACGAGCCGAACCGGTGGTCGTGGAACCACCACTCGGGCGGCCGGGCGGCGGCCAGCTCGCGCAGCGGGTAGAGCAGCAACTGCTCGCCGAGGGCCAGCAGGACACCCAGCGGGACCAGCAACCGGGCCTGGCCGCGCAGCAGCAGGACGGCCGAGTCCAGCAGTTCGCCCACCGTCAGGGGGCGGCGCGGGAGCACGGCGGTCGGGCCGACGTCGGGCACGCGTACTCCTGGCGGGCGTCTGTGGTGGCGGGCGAGGGCGCGCCCGGGGGATCATGTTTGCATGGCCGGTCCGTTTCCGGCTGACCCGCACGTCCGTGGCGCGCCACGACGGACGTCCGGGTCGCCGGCTGTGGTGCGGAACCGCCCACCGCAGTACCGTGCCGTGATAACGCCGAACCCTCCGAAACGAACGGGGATGGAACGATAAACCCCATGAGAGCCCGGGTACTGGTGGTCGACGACGACCCCGCGCTCGCCGAGATGCTCGGCATCGTCCTGCGCAGCGAGGGCTTCGTGCCCTCCTTCGTCGCGGACGGGGAACGGGCGTTGGCCGCGTTCCGTGACAGTCGGCCCGATATCGTCCTGCTCGACCTGATGCTGCCCGGGATGAGCGGCATCGACGTGGCCCGGGCGATCCGGACCGAGTCCGGCGTGCCGATCGTCATGTTGACCGCCAAGAGCGACACGGTCGACGTGGTGCTGGGGCTGGAGTCCGGGGCCGACGACTACGTGGTCAAGCCGTTCAAGCCCAAGGAGCTGGTGGCCCGGATGCGGGCCCGGCTGCGCCGGGGCGAGGACGTGGCGCCCGAGTTGCTCACCATCGGCCCGCCCGGCAACCAGATCACCATCGACGTGCCGGCGCACACGGTCAGCCGGGACGGCGAGGAGGTGAAGCTGACCCCGCTGGAGTTCGACCTGCTGGTCGCGCTCGCCCGCAAGCCGCGCCAGGTCTTCACTCGCGAGGTGCTGCTGGAGCAGGTCTGGGGCTATCGGCACGCCGCCGACACCCGGTTGGTCAACGTGCACGTCCAGCGGCTGCGCGCCAAGATCGAGCCGGATCCGGAGCGCCCGGAAATCATCCTCACCGTTCGGGGCGTGGGCTACAAGGCGGGTACCGGATAGCCTGGTCGCACTGTGGTGACCTCCCCGCCCCCCGTTTCGCCGACCACCGCCCGCCGGCTCCGCGCCGCGCGGGCGCTCTGGCGCGTCCTCGCCGGCCGGGCGGCCCGCCTGGCCGGCGGCGTGCACCAGACCTGGCGCCGTTCCCTCCAGCTGCGTGTGGTGACCATCACCCTGGTCGCGTCCAGCCTGCTGGTGGGCGGTTTCGCGTACCTGATCGCCGACAAGATCACCAACATCCTGCTGGAGAACGCCGAGACCGACGTCCTGGTGCGGCTGCGCAACGGCAGCGAGTACGCCCAGCGGCAGTTCAGCCTCTACAACTCGCCGCAGGAGGCACAGCTCCAGGACACCATTGACGGCACGGTCAACTACCTGGCCGGCGGTGACCCGACGCAGACCAGCGGTGTGGTGGTCGCCATCACCGCCGACAGCTTCCCCCGGGCCATCGAGCCGCGTACCTCGCCGGACGTGCAGGTGCGCCCGCTGATCAGCCCGGAGCTGCGGGCGTCCGTCGCCGGCGGCAGCGTCGCCCACCAGATCGGCACCGGCACGCTCGGCGGACAACGCACCAAATACCTCGTGTACGGCTCACCGGTGCCGACCCGGTTCGGGCAGGTGGAGCTCTACTACCTCGTGCCGCTGACCCGGCAGGACACCACGGCCGCCGACGCCCGCGCCACGGTGGTGGCCACCGGCGTCGCCCTGGTGCTCCTGCTCGGTCTGCTCGCCGCGCTGGTCACCCGGCTGGTGGTGACCCCGGTACGAGTGGCCGCCCGCACCGCCCAGCGGCTCTCCGCCGGCCTGCTCGACCAGCGGATGGTGGTCAACGGCGAGGACGACCTGGCCCTGCTGGCCGCCTCGTTCAACCAGATGGCGACCAACCTGCAACGGCAGATCCTCCGGCTGGAGGAGATGTCCCGGTTGCAGCGCCGGTTCACCTCGGACGTCTCGCACGAGCTGCGTACCCCGCTGACCACGGTTCGGATGGCCGCCGACCTGATCTTCGCCGAGCGGGACGAGTTCGACCCGGCGGTGGCCCGCAGCGCCGAGTTGCTCCAGGCCGAGCTGGACCGGTTCGAGGAACTGCTCACCGACCTGCTGGAGATCAGCCGCTTCGACGCCGGCTTCGCGGTGCTCGACTCCGAGCCGACCGACCTGGTGCCGGTGGTGCACCGGGTGGCCGAGCGACTGGAAGGGCTGGCCGAGCGGGTCGGGGTGACCATCGAGCTGGACGTGCCGGACACCCCGGTGATCGCCGAGGTGGACCCGCGCCGGGTCGAGCGGGTGCTGCGCAACCTGGTCGGCAACGCGGTCGAGCACGGCGAGGCCAAGCCGGTGCTGATCACCCTCGGGATGGACCAGAGCGCGGTGGCGATCACCGTGCGGGACCACGGAGTGGGGCTCAAGCCGGGCGAGGAGAAGCTGGTCTTCAACCGGTTCTGGCGGGCCGATCCGTCCCGGGCCCGGCAGACCGGCGGGACCGGGCTGGGCCTGTCGATCAGCCTGGAGGACGCCCGCCTGCACGGTGGCTGGCTGGAGGCCTGGGGTGCGCCCGGCCAGGGCGCCCAGTTCCGGCTGACCCTGCCGGCCCGGGCCGGCGACCGGCTGACCACCTCGCCGCTGCGGCTGGTGCCGGCCGACGCCGCGCTGCCGTTCGGCGGTCCGCGGGCTGGTGGGCTGCTCGCCATCGGGCCGGGCAGCGGGGGCGGGGCGCTGGCCATCGGGCCGGCCGTGGAGGGCAAGGCCGAGGTGACGTCGTGAGGCACCGGCTCCTGGCCGCGCTGCTGGCCGGGGCGCTGCTCCCCGCCGGGCTGGCCGCCTGCGGCATCCCCGATCAGACCGAGGTCCAGGTCGACGGCTCGGGTCCGGCCGCCGAGCCCGGTTCGTCCAACGGCAGCGCCGCCCGGCCGCCCACCCCGGCGGACACCAGCGAGCCAGGGCCGTTCATCGAGAACTACCTCGCGGCCGCGGCGGCCGGGGAGCGCGAGCAGGCGTACGCCCGGGCGAAGGCGTTCCTCACCGATGGGGCGAAGGACAGCCTGCGGGAGAGGAAGCAGAACAGCGAGATCGAGCTGACCGTGGTGCGACTCCGGGAGAAGCTCGAGGTCACCCCGCCGAACAACGACCGCACCAGCACGGTCACCATCAAGGTGCAGCAGGTCGGGGTGCTCCGCGCGGACGGCACCCTGGGGCCGCCCGTGGCCAACGAGACCGAGTACGTGTTCAAGCTGCGCCCGGTCGCGCCCAACCGGCCGGAGCTGCGCATCTACGAGCTGCCGAACGTGCTGCTGGTCAGCGAGACCGCCCTGCGCAGCTACTACGGCGCGCACACGATCTACTTCTGGAACTCCGACCAGACCCGGCTGGTGCCCGACCAGCGGTGGCTGCCCTCGGCGGTGCCCGTCCAGCGGCGGGTCACCCAGGTGGTGAAGTGGCTGGTCCTCGGCCCGTCGGACTGGCTCAGCCCCGGAGTGAGCAAGCTGCCCGACGGTACCCAGCCGATCAACAACGCGACCGGCTCGGACGGGCGCTGGGAGGTCAACCTGACCATGCCCGGGGCCAACGACGCCGCGCTGGCCAAGCTCGCCACCCAGCTCGCCTGGTCACTGCCCGAGCTGTCCGGCCAGCTCGATCTGAAGATCCAGAACCAGAAGCGGCTGACCGTCGACCTGAAGCAGGAGCGGGCGGCGCGCCCGGCGTACCCGTCCGGCGGCAGGCCGGAGCGGTTCGGCGTCTACGACGGTGTGATCCATCCGCTCAACTTCGTCGGCGAGACGGGCGGGCCGGTGCCCGTGGCGGCGGGCAAGAACCGGAACGTCGTCTCGGCGTCGCTCAACCGCTCCGCCGACGACCAGGTGCTGGCCGCCCTGGTGGTCACCCGCTCCGATCGGAACCAGGTGCTCCGGGTCGGTTCCGGCCCGGACCCGGTCAGCGTGTTCAACGACAGCAAGGACTCGTACGACGCCATCGGGCGGCCGACCTGGATCCGCTCGCTCGACCCGAACGATCCGGGCGGGCTGGTGGTGGCCGACGGCCGGCTCTACCAGTTCGACGGGGCGGCCGGAATGAGCCTGGTCTCGTTGGCGGTCACCGGCAAGGTCACCGCGGTCGCCGCGTCGCTCGACGGGCACCGGGTCGCCCTGGTCGTCAACGGTGCCCTGTACGTCGCGGCGCTGAGCGTGGACGGCAGCGGCTTCAACGTGGGCCCGCCGCGGCCGGTGGTCACCAGGCTCGGCCGCCTCACCGCCGTCGACTGGATCTCGGAGGACGACCTGGTCTGCGCCGGCTACGAGGGGAACCGACCGGCGATCTACCAGACCACGGCCGACGGCGCCCTGGGGACCCCGCTCGAGACGGACATCGGCGCCGAGGTGACCCAGTTGGCCGGGTATCCGGGACCGGTGGTCGGCGTGCTGCCCTCGATCTCCTACATGTACGAGGCGAACAAGGCGGCCTACAAGAACAACCCGGTCGACATCATCAAGCGGGAGCAGGTGAAGGACGCGCCGGCGGGCAACCGGAACGCCAACCCCATCGCCCCCTTCTTCTACTACTGAGCCGTGCGGGTGGGCGGGCTCTGGTCGGACCTGACCGACCTGGTGCTGCCGGCCGGGTGCGCCGGCTGCGCGGAACGGGTCCCGGGCCTGCGGCAGGGCTTCTGCCCGCGCTGCGTCGGTGAGTTGGAGTCGCTGCGGCCCGCGCCGACGAGCCCCGATCCGCGCCCCCTCGACCTGCCGCCCTGCGTCGCCCTCGGCCCGTACGCCGGGGCGCTCCGCGAAGGGCTGCTGGCGTACAAGGAGCGGGGCCGGCACGGGCTGGCCCGGCCGCTGGGCGCGCTGCTCGCCGAGGTGGTCGCGGCGGCGGTGGGTTCGGCCGGGCCGGTGATCCTGGTGCCGGTGCCGGACACCGCGCGGGCCGCCCGGGCCCGGTACGGCGACCACCTGGACCGGCTGACCCGGCACGCGGCGGCCCGGCTGCGGGCCGCCGGCTGGCCGGTACGCGTGCGGCACCCGCTGCGCGCGCTGCCCCGGCCGGACTCGGTCGCGTTGGACAGCGCCGGGCGGGCCGCGGCGGCCGACGCGGCGTTCCGGCTGCGCCGGTTCGGCGGGGTGGACGGGCCGATTGTGCTGCTCGACGACATCGTCACCACCGGCGCGACGCTTGCGGCGGTGAGCCGGGTCTTGCACGCGGCGGGAATGACGCCAAAGGCCGCGGCGGTGCTCGCCGCAACGCAAAAGCGACGCCGTGAGTGACGCTTCGTGTTTCCGTTTCACCCCATGGTGTATGACCTGTTAAATTTCGCGGCCTCTCTCGGCAACCAGGGGTGACTGGTGGCCCAACAGGAGTTAGCGTTTTCGTGTCGGGGGTAGGAGGTCCATCGCCCTTCCCCGGCAATGGAAGGAGGCGTAGCCGTACCACCGGTCGACGCCGAACGGGGCAGCTCCCAGGGGGCGTCGACGCGGAGAGATCCGGACCGAACGACCGTCCGAACAAGGGAGGTCACGTGGACATCGTGGTCAAGGGCCGTAACGTCGAAGTACCGGACCATTACCGGGTGCACGTAGCCGAAAAGCTCGCAAAGATCGAACGCTACGACCACAAGCTCATTCGCGTGGACGTCGAGTTGTTCCACGAGCGCAATCCGCGCCAGGCCGATCACTGCCAGCGGGTGGAAATCACCTGCGTGACGCGCGGTCCGGTGATCCGGGCCGAGGCCTGCACGAATGACTTCTACAGCGCGCTGGACGCAGCCATCGCCAAGCTGGACACCCGGTTCCGCCGGGCGGCCGACCGGCGTCGCGTGCACCGGGGACGGCACGCGCCGCTCTCCGTCGCCGCCGCCACCGCCGACCTGCCGGTGGCCAACCTCGACGGGCCCGGCCTGGCGACACTGAACGGCCACGGGACGGCCACCGCCGTCGCCGACCGACCCGACGACGACTACGTCACCGAGGAGCACGACGACCAGCCGTGGCACATCGCGCGGGAGAAGGTGCACCCCGCCGAGCCGATGACCGTCGACGACGCGCTCTTCCAGATGGAGTTGGTCGGCCACGACTTCTACCTGTTCCAGGACAAGGAGTCCGGCCGCCCGAGCGTCGTCTACCGCCGGCACGCCTACGACTACGGGATCATCTCGCTCGACACGGCACCCTGACCACCCCTTGACCGGAGACCGGCCGGGAGCCGTGGTGGCCTGCCACCACGGCTCCCGCCGTCAGCGGGCGCGGTCGCCGGGCAGCAGGCCGTAGATCAGCGAGTCGACGCGGGTGCCGTCCGGGCCCGGGAGCCGGCCGCTCAGCAGCCCCTCCCGGCGGAATCCCGCCTTCTCCAGCACCCGCTGCGAGGCGACGTTCTCCGGCCGGGTACCCGCCCAGAGCCGGGCCAGCCCGACCTCGAACGCCCAGCCGGCCAGCAGCTCCACCGTCCGGGTGGCCAGCCCCCGACCGCGCGCCTCGGGCAGCACGCTGTAGCCGAGCATGGCCTGACCGGTGGTGGGCTCGTCGTACACCAGGGCGCAGCCGCCGGCCACCGTGCCGGTGTGCGCGTCGAGGATGGCGACGTCGGCGGAGCGGCCGGCCAGCCAGCGGCTCTCCGCGAGGCGGCAGCGCCGCTCGATCGACTCCCGGCTGGCCGGGGCCGGCGGCACCCGGTTCGCCACCACCTCGGGCAGCGTGTGCAGCCGGTGCAGCGGGTCCACGTCCGTCGGCCCGAGCCGGCGCAGCGCGACCACACCGTCGGTGAGCCGGCCCCCGGGCAGGTCCGGCAGCAGCCGGGCGGTCGGCCCGGGCGGGTCGTCGGCGAGACGTACCCAGGTGACCAGATCGTACCGGCCGCCGTCCCGCGCGGTGCCGGCCGACCGGCGTACCCCCTCGTGGCGGAAACCGGCGGCCAGCGCGACCCGCTGGCTGGCGGTGTTCTCCTGGCCGGTGAGCAGCTCCAGCCGGGCGGCGCCGGCGGCGAAGGCCCGCTCGGACAGCGCCCGGGTGGCGGCCGTCGCCACGCCCCGGCCGCGTGCCCAGGGCGCCACCCAGTAGCCGATCTCCAGCTGCCGGCGCTCGGGCAGCGGGTGGCTGAGGCCGACCGCGCCGAGCAGCCGGTCGGTCGCCGGATCGGCGATCGCGTACGACGCGCCGCCGGCGGCCCAGGCCGCGGGCTCGCCCTCGGTGATCCACCACCGGGCGCTCTGCTCGGTGTACGGGTTGGGCATGCCCGGCATGAACCGCTGGGTGAGCGGGTCCGCGCAGGCGGCCGCGGTGTCCGCCACGTCGGTCAGGCGGGACGGCCGCAGCCGCACTCCGTACGCCTCGATGGTGTCCGGCGTCACGCCAGGTCCTGCGGCAGCAGCCCGGCCACCCAGACGTCCACCCGCTCCCCCCGGTGCTGGACGCCGCCCCGGGCAGTGCCCTCGAAGACGAAGCCCGCCTTCTCGGCGGCCCGCCGGGACGCGGTGTTGCCCACGTTGGCCCGCCATTCGATCCGGGCCAGCCCGAGCGTGGTGAAGCCCCAGGCGCTCAGCGCACCGAGGGCGGCCGGCATCCAGCCGCGCCCCCGGGCGTGCGGGGCGGTCATGAAGCCCACGTCGGCGACGAGTGGGGAGCCGGGGGAGATCCGCAGGTCGACGGAGCCGGCGTACCGATCGTCGGCGTCGGCGATGGCGAAGGTGGCGCCGGTGCCGCGGGCCCACGCCGCCCGTGCGACGTCCCCCAGGAAGCCCTCGGCGTGCTCCGGCAGGTACGGGTGCGGGACGGTGGTCCAGCGGACGGTCTCCTCGTCCCGGCAGGTCTCGATCACCGCGTCGAGGTCGCGCTCCTCCAGCGGGCGCAGCCGCAGCTCGGTGTCCCCGGCGGTGGCGAAGAGGACGGGCTGGGGGCGGCCGAACACGGCGGCCCGGCGGGCGGGCAGGGTGTCCGGGCCGTACGGGACGGGCTCGCCCGGCGCGGCCAGCTCGTGCGGGAGGAGTGAGCCGATCCAGCCCTCCGGGCGACCGTCGACGGCGGGCTCGGCCAGCCGCAACTCGCCCTCGATCCGGAAACCGGCCCGGAGCGCGACCAGGCGGGAGGCGTGGTTGCCGATCTCGGCCTGCCAGACCAGCCGGCGCAGCTTGAGCGCGTCGAAGGCCCAGCGGGCGACCGCCCGGGTGGCCCGTACCGTGACGCCCCGGCCGCGCGCCCAGGGCGCGGTCCAGTAGCCCACCTCGGCCGAGTCGCGGGCCCGGTCGATCGAGACCAGGCCGCAGGACGCGAGCAACTCCCCGCTGTCGGCGTCGCAGACCGCGAACAGCGCCTCGGTGCCCTCCGCCCAGGCCGTCCCGCTGATCGTGGTCACGTACCCGAGGGCGTGTTCGGGCAGATACGGGCGAGGTACGGTGGTCCAGCGCTGGATGTCCGGATCCTGGCAGGCGCGGTACACCGCGTCGGCGTCCGCCGCCCGCCAGGGTCGTAACAGCAGGCCGTCCTCGATGATCTCCACGGGCTCCATCGGCCCATCGTGCCGGATCGTTCGCGCTGGGCGTAACCGGATAACGGCCGCTCAACGGCCACCCGGGGTGTTATGTCGGGTTCCCTGCCCCGGACCGCCGCCACCAGTGACCATCGCCGCGATGGAGCGCCTACGATGGTTCGAGACTGTCTAGGGGAGCGTTGATCCGTGTCGATTCTGGAAAAGGTCCTTAGCGCGGGCGAGGGCCGCATGGTGCGCCGGCTCAAGGCCATCGCCGCCGCCGTCAACTCGATCGAGGACGACTACGTCAACCTCACCGACGATGAGCTGCGCGGCATGACCGACCAGTTCAGGGAGCGGCTGGCCGACGGCGAGACCCTCGACGACCTGCTGCCCGAGGCGTTCGCGGTGTGCCGGGAAGCCGCCTCGAGGGTGCTCGGCCAGCGGCCCTACGACGTCCAGGTGATGGGCGGCGCGGCGCTGCACTTCGGCAACATCGCCGAGATGAAGACCGGTGAGGGCAAGACCCTGACCTCGGTCATGCCGGTCTACCTCAACGCGCTCGCCGGCAAGGGCGTGCACGTGGTCACGGTGAACGACTACCTGGCCGAGCGCGACGCCGCCTGGATGGGCCGGGTGCACGAGTTCCTCGGCCTCACCGTCGGCGTGGTGCTGCCCAACCGGCCGGCCACCGAGCACCGCGCCGCGTACGAGTGCGACATCACCTACGGCACCAACAACGAGTTCGGCTTCGACTACCTGCGCGACAACATGGCCTGGTCGCGGGACGAACTCGTGCAGCGCGGCCACTTCTTCGCGGTGGTCGACGAGGTCGACTCGATCCTCATCGACGAGGCCCGGACCCCGCTGATCATCTCCGGCCCGGCCGAGCACTCCGCCCGCTGGTACCAGGAGTTCGCCGCCGTGGTGGCCCGCCTCCAGCCGGGCACCGACGGCGAGGGCGACTACGAGGTCGACCACGCCAAGCGCACCATCGCGATCAACGAGCGCGGCGTCACCAAGATCGAGGACCGGCTCGGCATCGACAACCTCTACGAGTCGGTCAACACCCCGCTCGTCGGCTACATGAACAACGCGATCAAGGCCAAGGAGCTCTACAAGCGCGACAAGGACTACATCGTCAGCGACGGCGAGGTCCTGATCGTCGACGAGTTCACCGGCCGCATCCTGCACGGCCGCCGCTACAACGAGGGCATGCACCAGGCGATCGAGGCCAAGGAGGGGGTGGAGATCAAGCAGGAGAACCAGACCCTGGCCACCATCACCCTCCAGAACTACTTCCGCCTCTACGAGAAGCTCTCCGGCATGACCGGTACCGCCCAGACCGAGGCGAGCGAGTTCAACAAGGTCTACAAGGTCGGCGTCGTGACCATCCCGACGCACCGGCCGATGGTCCGCCTCGACCGGGCGGACGTCATCTACAAGACCGAGAAGGCCAAGTTCAACGCCGTCGTCGAGGACATCGCCGAGCGGCACGAGCAGGGTCAGCCGGTGCTGGTCGGCACGGTCTCGGTGGAGAACTCCGAGATCCTCTCCCAGCTGCTGCGCCGCCGGGGCATCCCGCACTCCGTGCTGAACGCCAAGTTCCACGCCAAGGAGGCGGAGATCGTCGCCCAGGCCGGGCGCAAGGGCGCGGTCACCGTCGCCACCAACATGGCCGGCCGCGGTACGGACATCCTGCTCGGCGGCAACCCCGAGTTCCTCGCCGCCAACGAACTCCGCCAGCGCGGCCTCGACCCCGTCGAGCAGCCGGAGGAGTACGCCAAGGCGATGGAGGAGGTCCTGCCCACGTGGAAGCAGGCCTGCGACGTCGAGGCGGAGGAGGTCGCCGCCGCCGGTGGCCTCTACGTGCTGGGCACCGAGCGGCACGAGTCGCGCCGCATCGACAACCAGCTGCGCGGTCGCGCCGGCCGGCAGGGTGACCCGGGCGAGTCCCGCTTCTACCTGTCGCTGCAGGACGACCTGATGAAGCGCTTCCGGGCCGGCGCGGTCGAGGCGGTGATGGAGCGCTTCAACATCCCGGAGGACGTGCCGATCGAGTCGAAGATGGTCACCCGCCAGATCAAGAGCGCGCAGGCCCAGATCGAGGGCCAGAACGCCGAGATCCGGAAGAACGTCCTGAAGTACGACGAGGTGCTCAACAAGCAGCGCCAGGTGATCTACGCCGAGCGCCTCCGGGTGCTCAACGGCGAGGACCTCTCCGACCAGGTCCGCAACATGATCGACGACGTGGCCGGCGCGTACGTGGTGGGCGCCACCAGCGAGGGCTACGCCGAGGACTGGGACCTCGAGCAGCTCTGGTCCAACCTCAAGCAGCTCTACCCGATGGGCGTCACCATCGAGGAGCTGGAGGAGGAGGTCGGCTCCCGGGCCGGTCTCGACCAGGACTTCCTGCTCGCCCGCCTCAAGGAGGACGCGCACGCCGCGTACGACCGGCGCGAGGAGACGCTCGGCGAGGAGGCGGTACGCCAGCTCGAGCGGATGGTCCTGCTCCAGGTGATCGACCGCAAGTGGCGCGAGCACCTCTACGAGATGGACTACCTCCAGGAGGGCATCAGCCTGCGGGCGTACGCCCAGCGCGACCCGGTCATCGAGTACCAGCGCGAGGGCTTCGACATGTTCGCCACCATGATGGACGGCATCAAGGAGGAGACGGTCGGCTTCCTCTACAACCTGGAGGTGCAGGTCCAGGAGCCCGAGCCGGAGGCCGAGGAGGTGCAGCTGCTGGAGAAGCCGGTGGAGATCCACGCCAAGGGCCTCAACCGCGCGCCGCAGCAGCAGGGTCTGCAATACTCCGCGCCCGCTGTGGACGGCGAGGCGGGCCGGGGTGCCCCGGTGGTCGAGCGCACCGAGCAGCAGGCGCCCGCGCTGGGTGTCGGCCGCACCGAGAAGCCGGAGCGCCCGGCGGCCTCGGGCCCACGCCGCGCGCCCGCCGGTATCAGCGGGCAGGCCGTCGCGGCCAGCACCGCCCGCCGGGCCGCCCCGGGCCAGGTGGACGCCGGCGAGGGCCCGTCGCGCAACGCGCCCTGCCCCTGCGGCTCCGGCCGTAAGTACAAGCGCTGCCACGGCGCCCCCAACGGCGGCAACTGACCGCCCGCACCGCGCCACTGACGGGCCCCGGCCACCCGGCCGGGGCCCGTCCCCGTCTACACCCGCCCCCGCCGCCGCCCGGCATCCGGCGACCCCGCGCACGGTGCCGCCCGGTCTCGTGCGCCTCGCCCCCGCAGGCCGGGCCCGCCGGTCGCACCCGCACCCGCGCCTGCGAGCCGGGCAGGTCCCGCCCGCAGGTCCAGAGCCGGGCGGGCGCGGGGCGGGTTGCGGCATGTCGCCGTCTCCGGCCGCCCGGATAGCCCGCCCTGCCGCATCCCGGTGCCGGTCCGCCCTCGCCTGCGTCGGTCGCGCAGGTCGGTCGCGCGGGTCGGTCGCGCGTCGAGCGGGGCGCGGGTTTGCGGCGCGTCGCGCTTTCCTGTCGCCGAGTTGCCCCGTCTCGCCGCATCCCGACGTCGATCACGCCGTCCGCGGCCGCGGGTGCGGCGGCGGGCGCGGGCGCGGAGCGGCACAGGCGGCGCAGGGCGTTGGGGTGTGCCGTGTGGGGCGCGCAGGGCGCAGGGCGTTGGGTGTGCGGCGTTGGGGCGTGGGGCGCGGAAGGCAGGGGCCCGGGGCGGGGGCGACGTGGGGTGAGGCTTCGCGCGAAAGGCGGCCGGTGCCTCACAGTCAGAGGACGTCGAGGACGGTGCAGAGTCAGGTGCCGCAGCGGTGTTCCAGGCGCAGGGCGATCGCCCATCTCGCCCCGCCCGGGCCGGCGAACACGGCGGCCGCCTCGACCGCCCCGGCGCGGGGTTGCCGCTGTTGCCGGTTCAGTCAGTATGAGCGCTCAGGAGTGGGCTAGAGTGTTGATGTGAACCTCAAGGAGTGGGCAGCATCCCAGGGGGTGTCGTATGCAACCGCCCGGCGGTGGTTCGCGGCCGGGAAGCTGCCCGTTCCCGCCTACCAGACCGGCCGGTTGATCGTGGTTGGCGAACCGGCACCGTCTGCGCATGGACGACATGTGGTCGCGGTGTACGCCCGCGTGTCATCGGCTGACCAGCGCGCCGACCTTGACCGGCAGGTCGCTCGGGTGACCAGCTGGGCTACCGGGCAGGGTCTGGCGGTGGGCCGGGTGGTCACCGAGGTCGGTTCCGCTCTCGATGGGCGCCGTAAGGAGTTCCTCGCGCTCCTGGCCGACAAGGCGGTATCCACGATCGTGGTGGAGCATCGGGATCGGTTCGCCCGGTTCGGTGCCGAGTACGTCGAGGCCGCGCTGTCCGCGCAGGGCCGCCGCCTGCTGGTGGTCGACCCGGCCGAGGTTGATGACGATCTGGTGGGTGACGTGACCGAGGTCCTGACCTCGCTGTGCGCCCGCCTGTACGGGCATCGGGCCGCCGCCGACCGGGCCCGCCGCGCGATCGACGCCGCCACCGGCGGGGAGAGCGTCGCGTGAAGGTGGTGCAGGCGTATCGGTTCGCGCTGAATCTGACTGCGGCGCAGGAGCGTGGCGTGCTCGCCAACGCCGGCGCGGCCCGGGTGGCGTACAACTGGGCCCTGGCCCGGGTGAAGGCCATCATGGACCAGCGCGCCGCGGAACGCACCTACGGTGTACCTGAGGAGTTGCTGACCCCGACGCTCGGGTGGAACCTCGCGGCGTTACGCAAGGCGTGGAACCAAGCGAAGCCGGACGTGGCGCCGTGGTGGCAGGAGTGCTCCAAGGAGGCATTCAACACCGGCCTCGACGCCCTGGCCTGCGGCTTGAAGAACTGGTCCGACGCGCGTACGGGCAAGCGAAAGGGGCGGCGAGTCGGGTTCCCGCGGTTCAAGTCCCGTCGCCGCAGCACGCCGAGCATCCGGTTCACCACGGGTGCGATCCGGGTGGAGCCGGACCGCCAGCACGTCGTACTGCCCCGGCTGGGCCGGCTCAAGCTGCACGAGTCCGCCCGCAAACTTGCCCGCCGCCTGGAGGCGGGCACGGCCCGGATCCTGTCCGCGACCGTGCGCCGTGACGGCGGACGGTGGCATGTCGCGTTCTGCGTCGAGGTCGATCGGGCCGAGCGGGCCCCGGCACGTCCGCGGGCGGTGGTCGGCGTGGACGTCGGGATCACGCACCTGGCGGTGCTGTCCACCGGCAAGATGGAGCCCAACCCCCGCCACCTGGATGACGCGGCCCGCCGAATGCGCCGACTCGCCCGGCAGATGTCCCGGCGCGTCGGCCCGGCCCGGCGTACCGGCCAGCGGCCGTCAAAGCGGTGGGAACAGGCCCGCCGGCAGGTGGCCCGGGCGCACGCGCGGGTGGCGAACCTGCGCCGCGACGGGCTGCACAAGCTCACCACCCGCCTGGCCCGCGAGTACGGCACTATCGTGGTCGAAGACCTCAACGTGGCCGGCATGCTGCGCAACCCGCGCCTCGCCCGGCGCGTCGCCGACGCCGGGTTCGGTGAAATCCGCCGGCAGGTGACCTACAAGACCGTATGGAACGGCGGCCACCTGGTGGTGGCCAACCGCTGGTATCCCTCCAGCAAGACCTGCTCGGACTGCGGCACGGTGAAAGCCAAGCTGGCCCTGTCCGCGCGTACCTACAAGTGCACCTCGTGCGGCCTGATCCTGGACCGGGATGTGAATGCCGCACGTAACCTCGCCGCGCTCGCGGCCGAGGCGACCACCGCCGGGAGTGGCCCGGTGGCAGGACGTGGAGCCGACCGTAAGACCCGCCCACGCGGGCAGGTGGCCGCGAAGCGTCAACGCGGCACCGCCCAGGCGGGTAAGACCGGGACCGTCCCACCGTCAGGCGGGACTGCCGACCATGTGCTCACTAGAGCACACTGAGAGGTAACGGTTCGCACACCCGTAGCCGGAACCTCGGCTCCACGGTGACTCCTGGGTTTGGTTGTGTTGCCTCAATCTGCCATCGCCGGCCCGCCGGTCCCAGCGTCCGACCCGCCCGGCCGCCGGAGGAACCGCGCCGAACCGGCGTAGGGACACACCGGCGGGGAACTAGTTCCGGGGCGGGTGCAAGGTGTATGACGGTCACGGCGTACGGCATGATCGGCGCCCGGAGCCGGCGCCCGCCGGCCGGGCCTGAGCTTGGGAGAGACCGGTGACCGACGAGCTTGTCCGGGTGTACGTGCCGGCGACCGTCCCGATGCTGGCGCGGCTGCGCGAGGAGGGGCTCTCCGCCGACGAGGCGCACGCGGTCACCCCGGAGCTGCGCGAGTGGTACGCCGAGGGCGACGAGGAGGAGTTGGAGTACGTCGCCTTCACCCGGGCCGCCCAGGACGCGCTGCTGCTGCTGCGGGCCGACCACACCGCGCCCCGGCGCCGGGTGGTGGTCTCGGTCGACCTGCCGGCCCGCGCGGTCGGCCGGGTCGGCGGCGAGCTCGGCTCCAGCGTGGTCCGGCTGGCCGGGCCGGTGCCGGTCAAGACGGTCGCCGCTATCCACGTGGACGGCGCGGAGGCGGTGGACGACGTGGCGGCCGCCGCCGAGGTGGTCGCGGAGGCCCAGGCGGGTGACCCGGATGCCCAGTTCACCGTCGACGGCGCCGAGGACCACGAGCTGGAGTGGTACGACGTGACCGAACTGGACCTCCTGCTCCGCGAGGCCGGCTGAGGGCTCGCGGACAGGGGTTGGTGGTCAGGCCTCCGCCGGCTCGTCCTCGTCCTCGTCCACCGTGGGGCGCGGGCCGAGGGTGCGGCCGAACGCGACGAGCGCGGTGAGCGCCCCCACGAACAGCACCCAGATGCCGTTGTCGACCCGCGAGGTGCCCAGCGCGGTCTGCGCCACCTGGTCCGCGTCGCTGAGCGCGGCGGCCAGCTCCAGCAGGCCGTGCCCACCAACCCGGATGATCACCTCAGTGAGCAGCAGGAGCAGGCCCGCCCCGGCCCCGGCGACCAGGTACGACGGCCAGCGCAGCTGTGACAACTCCAGCTCGGCGCGTCTGACGCCGCGCCCCGACCTGGAGCCGTCGGGCGCGACCCCGTCCCGGCGGGCGGCCCGCCGGCGGGCCCAGGCGAGATAGCCGAAGGCCACCAGACCGGCGATCAGCCCGGCGAGCAGCGACTCGGTCCGGGACACCCACTTGGCGGCGTCGAGCATCGACTGCTGGGTGTCGCCGGCCCCGAACAGGTCGGAGAGCGGGTCCCGGGCGCGGCTGAACAGCACCACGAAGACCTGCGCGGCCAGCGTCGCGGTGGCCAGCGCACCGACCACCCGGGCGTTGCGCGCGCCGGCCATCGCGCCGCCGATGATCGCCGCCGCCGCAGTGGTGCCGGCGATGGTGTTCGTGGTCGCGTTGTCGGCGTACGTCAGGTTGATCGCCACCGCGGCGGCGAGCCCGACCAGCAGGCCGGTGCCGACGGCGGCGAGGAAGCGCAGGGTGGCCCGGCCGACCGGGTTGGTCACCGCCAGCGCGACGGCGGCACCGGCGACCAGCGCGGCGGTGATCACGCCGGGCAGCGCGTAGGCGGAGAGGCTGATCGCGGTGACGCCGGCCGCGGCGGAGGTGATCGCCGCCTGGGTGGACCAGAGCATGGCGGCCAGCCAGGCGACCGCCACCACGGCCAGCACCAGCGCGCCGGGCGCGTACGCCCGGTCCGCGGCCGGCCCCGCCGCGTCGGCGGGGGCGGCCTCCGGCTGGTCCGGCACCTCGACCGGGGCGGCCTCGGGCTGGTCCGGCTCCGCAGCCGTGGAGCTGCCGGGCTGCTTGCTCATCGTCTCCCTCTCGACGGACGCCAGTCGGCCGCGCGGGGCCGGGCAGGTCACCGGCCATCCAGGGTACGCGCCACCCGGGGCCGGCCCCGCGCCCCTCGCGGCCGACCCGGTCGGTCCCGGGCGTGACCTCCCGGGGCGACCGCCGGTGCGCCCGGCACCGGTGTCCGCAGGGTGAGGCCCGGCGACGGATCGCAGGGCACGAAGCCGGTCCGGCCGACGGTTGGGCAGGTGCGGACGGCTCCTGGCCTACGGTCCGTCGTGTGGCGGTGCGACCCTGAGTTCCTGCCGGTGACGGCACCGGCGAGGGTGTCCGGGCCTGCCGCATGGAAGAATTGGCCGAGGTCCCGCCGCCGCGACCGGTCCGCCGCGCGGTGCCCGGCACCCGGCCGCCCGGTCGGTGCCCGCGGGTCCGGTTTCGCCACCGCCGTCGAGATCGCACAGGAGCCGTGATGGACGCCGTGTTCTCCGTACCCGAGCCGCGCAACGAGCCGGTCCACACCTACGAGCCCGGCAGCGCCGACCGGGAGCGGCTCCAGCGGAGGCTGGCTGAGCTCGCCGCCGAGCGGATCGAGCTGCCGATGACCATCGCCGGCGAGCAGCGAATGGCCGGCGGCGAGTCGATCGACGTGGTCCAGCCGCACAAGCGCGCCCACGTGCTCGGCGTCACCGGCCACGCCACCCACGACGACGCCCGCGCTGCGGTCAAGGCGGCCAAGGACGCGGCCCCGATGTGGCGGGCGCTGCCCTTCGAGGAGCGCGCCGCGATCTTCCTGCGCGCCGCCGACCTGCTCTCCGGCCCGTGGCGGGACACCCTCAACGCGGCCACCATGCTCGGCCAGTCGAAGACCGTCGTCCAGGCCGAGATCGACGCGGCCTGCGAGTTCATCGACTTCCTCCGGTTCAACGTGCACTTCGCCCGGAAGCTGCTGGCCGAGCAGCCGATGTCCTCGCCGGGGGTGTGGAACCGGTTCGACCACCGCCCGCTGGAGGGCTTCGTCTACGCGGTCACCCCGTTCAACTTCACCGCGATCGCCGGCAACCTGCCCTCGGCGCCGGCCCTGCTCGGCAACACCGTGGTCTGGAAGCCGGGCCCGACCCAGCAGTTCGCGGCGCACTTCACCATGCGTCTCTTCGAGGCCGCCGGCCTGCCGCCCGGCGTGATCAACATGGTCACCGGGCGCGGCGAGGAGGTCTCCGACGTGGTGCTCGCCGACCCGGACCTGGCCGGCATCCACTTCACCGGCTCGACCAAGGTCTTCCAGCACCTGTGGCGGACCGTCGGCGAGAACATCGCCCGCTACCGGGGCTACCCCCGGCTGGTCGGCGAGACCGGTGGCAAGGACTTCGTGGTCGCGCACTCCAGCGCCGACGTGGACGCCCTGCACACCGCGCTGATCCGCGGCGCGTACGAGTACCAGGGGCAGAAGTGCTCGGCGGCGTCCCGGGCGTACATCCCCCGGTCGATCTGGGAGGGTGGCCTGCGGGACCGGCTGGCCGCCACCGCGGACGCGCTGACCTACGGCGACGTGACCGACTTCGGCAACTTCGGCGGGGCGGTCATCGACGACAAGGCGTTCGGCCGGCACCTCGCCGCGCTGGAGCTGATCAAGGGCGACGACAGCTGCACGGTCCTGGCGGGCGGCACCGCCGACGACTCGGTCGGGTACTTCGTCCGGCCGACCCTCTTCGAGTGCTCCGACGCCGCGCACGAGACCTTCACCACCGAATACTTCGGCCCGATCCTCGGCGTGCACGTCTTCGACGACGCCCGCTTCGACGAGGTGGTCCACCAGGCCGAGTCGATCGCCCCGTACGCCCTGACCGGGTCGATCTTCGCGACCGACCGCCGGGTGGTCGACCAGGTGGCCGAGAAGATGCGGTACGCGGCCGGCAACTTCTACATCAACGACAAGCCGACCGGTGCGGTGGTCGGGCAGCAGCCGTTCGGCGGGGCCCGGGCCAGTGGCACCAACGACAAGGCCGGCTCCTGGCACAACCTGGTCCGCTGGACGTCGCCGCGGACGATCAAGGAGACCTTCGTCCCGCCGACCGACCACACGTACCCGCACATGGGCTGACGGGCAGGGAAGGGCCCCGTTCAGGGGCCCTTCCTCGCCGCCGGGGGCCGGGGGCGGGCGTCCCCGGCGGACTGTCGTCCGCCGACAGTGCACATCGGACGCGCCAACGGGTGGCGAAATCGGCGAAACGTGGACGCCGATGCCGACAAAGTGGCAGCTTAGAGGGCATGGCGGAATCCGGAGTCAACCCGACGGCGGCGGCCCTGCTGGGCCTGCTGCACGACGGCCCGATGACAGGCGGCCAACTGATGGCCGCCGCCGAGCGCCGGCTGGCGCCGTACTGGTCGATGACCCGCAGCCAGGTCTACCGGGAGCTCCCGGTGCTGGCCGAGAAGGGTCTGGTGCGGCTCGGGAAGCCCGGGCCGCGGATGAGCCAGCCGTACGCGATCACGGCGGCCGGGAAACGGACATTCTCCCGCTGGCTGGCGGAGAATCCGGGCAAGGACACCATCCGTAACCCGATCGCGCTACGGATCGCCTTCGGCCCCCTGCACTCGGCGACTCAGCTCAAGAACCTGTACACCTCGGCGAACGAATACCACACCGAGGCCCTGGCGGCGGTGCGCGAGCAGGTCAAGAATGCCAAGAAGGAAGGCGACAACTACGACGCCAGCGCGCTGGAGTTCGCCGTCGCCTACCACAAGGCGGCGCTGTCCTGGCTCAAGTCCGCCCCGGTCGGCTGACCACCTGCGCCGGCGCGGCCACCTGAGGCAGTACGCTTGTCTGTCGTGACCGCTGCCGATTACGCCGAACAGCTCAAGGAACTCGACGCCACCCTGCGCAACATCGAGGCCGTGCTCGACCTCGACAAGCTGCGCGAGCAGAAGGCCCGCCTGGAGCAGGAGGCCTCCGCGCCCGACCTCTGGGACGACCAGGCCAAGGCGCAGCAGGTGACGTCGCAGCTGTCGTACGTCAACGGCGAGATCAGCAAGCTCGGCAGCCTCCGCTCCCGGCTCGACGACGCCGGGGTGCTGCTGGAGCTGGCGCAGGCCGAGTCGGACCCGGGCACGCTGGCCGAGGTCGAGTCGGAGATCACCGGGCTGACCAAGGCCATCCAGGAGATGGAGGTCCGCACCCTGCTCTCCGGCGAGTACGACTCCCGGGAGGCGCTGGTCGCCATCCGGGCCGGGGCGGGCGGCGTGGACGCGGCGGACTTCGCCGAGATGCTCCTGCGGATGTACCTGCGCTGGGCCGAGCGGCACGGCTACCCGACCGAGGTCTACGAGACCTCGTACGCCGAGGAGGCGGGCCTGAAGTCGGCCACCTTCACGGTCAAGGTGCCGTACGCGTTCGGCACGCTCAGCGTGGAGTCCGGCACCCACCGGCTGGTGCGGATCAGCCCGTTCGACAACCAGGGCCGCCGGCAGACCAGCTTCGCCGGCGTCGAGGTGCTGCCGGTCGTCGAGCAGACCGACCACATCGAGATCCCCGAGAACGAGATGCGGATCGATGTCTACCGGTCCTCGGGCCCGGGTGGGCAGAGCGTGAACACCACCGACTCGGCCGTCCGGATCACCCACATCCCGACCGGCATCGTGGTCACCTGCCAGAACGAGAAGTCGCAGCTGCAGAACAAGGCGTCGGCGCTGCGGGTGCTCCAGGCCCGGCTGCTGGAGCGCAAGCGCCAGGAGGAGCAGGCCAAGCTCCAGGGTCTGAAGACCGACGCCGCCGGTTCGTGGGGCGACCAGATGCGCTCGTACGTCCTGCACCCGTATCAGATGGTGAAGGATCTGCGTACCGAGCAGGAGACGGGCAATCCGTCCGCGGTCTTCGACGGCGAGCTGGACAGCTTCATCGAGGCCGGTATCCGCTGGCGGAAGCAGCAGCAGCTCACCGCTGACGGTGCGTGATCGGAGTCGGACGCAGCGCGTCATCGATCTCCGCCTGACCGGCTGAATCGATGACGCGACTCGCAACGATGGGGCGGGGGGCTTGGCTCTTCCGTTACACCGCGTAGACTCTCGACCCGTGATTCAGCTTGAGCAAGTGACGAAGACGTACCCGAAGGCGTCCCGGCCTTCGCTCGACAACGTGTCCGTCTCGATCGAGAAGGGCGAGTTCGTCTTCTTCATCGGTCCATCCGGCTCCGGCAAGTCCACGATCATCAAGATGCTGCTGCACGAGGTCACCCCCAACAAGGGGCGGGTCGTCGTCAACGGCAGGGACGTCACGTCGATGCGCTCCTGGAAGCGACCCCACTTCCGGCGTTCCATCGGCTGCGTCTTCCAGGACTTCCGCCTCCTGCCGAACCGCACCGCGTACGAGAACGTGGCGTTCGCGCTGGAGGTGATCGGCAAGACCAAGGCGGTCGCCCGCCGGGTCGTGCCGGAGGTGCTGGAGCTGGTCGGTCTCGGTGGGAAGGAGCACCGCTACCCCCACGAGCTCTCCGGTGGTGAGCAGCAGCGGGTCGCGGTGGCGCGGGCGTTCGTGAACCGGCCGCTGATCCTGCTGGCGGACGAGCCCACCGGAAACCTGGACCCGGACACGTCGATCGAGATCATGCGCCTGCTGGACCGGATCAACCGCACCGGCACGACCGTCGTGATGGTCACGCACGACTCCAACATCGTGAACCAGATGCGCCGCCGCGTCGTCGAGATCGAGAGCGGCCGCATCGTGCGCGACCAGCACCGTGGCGTCTACGGCTGAGCCGTCCCGGCTGACGATCCGTAGACCCTGACGACGAACACCTCACGCCGGAGAGCCGGAGGAATTTCCCGATGCGGATGAAGTACGTCCTGTCCGAGGTACTGGTCGGACTGTGGCGCAACGTCACCATGACCGTCGCGATGATCATCACGATGGCGGTGTCGCTGTTCATGCTGGGCGGCAGCGGCCTTCTCTACCAGAAGGTCGGCGACATGAAGGACCTCTACTACGAGAACGTCCAGGTGTCGATCTTCCTCAAGACCGACGTCAGCGAGCAGCAGCGCACCGACCTGGACGCGAAGCTGAAGGGCGACCCGCTGGTCAAGGAGGTCACCTACGTCAACAAGGACGAGGCCTACAACCGCTTCAAGCAGATGTACGCCGACGCCCCCGACCTGGTGAACGCCGTCAAGCCGGACCAGCTGCCCGAGTCGTTCCGGATCACGCTGAAGAACCCGGAGCAGTACAAGAGCATCTACGACCAGTACAAGGACTCCGAGGGGGTCGACGAGATCGTCGACCAGAGCAAGCTGCTCGACAAGGTCTTCGGCGTGCTCACCGGGATCCAGAACTTCGCCCTGGCCATCGCGATCGTGATGGCGGTCGCCGCCCTCCTGCTGGTCGCGAACACCATCCAGGTGGCCGCGTACAGCAAGCGGCGCGAGGTCGCGGTCATGAAGCTGGTCGGCGCCTCCAACTGGTTCATCCAGGCGCCGTTCGTGCTGGAGGCGGTGGTCGCCGGCCTGTTCGGCTCGATCCTCGGCCTGGTGGCGTTGATCGGCGTCAAGCTCGTCGCCGGCGGTGGCTCGCTGGCCGCCCTGGAGGGCCTGATCACCCCGATCTCGTGGTCGGAGATCCTGCTCACGTTCCCGCTGATGGCCGCCGTCGGCGGTGTGGTCAGCGCGGTCACCGCCTGGGTCACGCTCCGCTTCTACCTGCGGGTCTAGTTTTCGGGTACGGCTCTCCGAGGGCCCTTCCGCGCCGGAATAAACGGCGCGGGAGGGCCCTTGTGCTCGGGGTAGCATGATCTCCGCTCCGCGCCCGGGTGGGTCGCGGACCGATGGGAAGGGAGGTGGCGCCGATGCCACGGGAAAAGGGCCGCAAGGTGGTCGCCTCCAACAAGAAGGCGCGCCACGACTACGCCATCCTCGACACGTACGAGGCGGGCATGGCGCTGACCGGCACCGAGGTCAAGTCGCTGCGGGCCGGGCGGGCGTCGCTGGTCGACGCGTTCGCCCAGGAGCGCAACGGTGAGCTCTACCTGCACGGCATGCACATCCCGGAGTACACGCAGGGCACCTGGACCAACCACGAGCCCCGGCGGACCCGGAAGCTGCTGCTCAAGCGGCTGGAGATCGACCGGCTGATCGGCAAGACCCGGGAGAGCGGTCTCACCCTGGTGCCGTTGCAGGTCTACTTCTCCGACGGCTGGGCCAAGGTGGAGATCGGCCTGGCCAAGGGTAAGAAGACGTACGACAAGCGTCAGGACCTCGCCAAGCGGGACGCCGAGCGGGAGATCGCCCGCACGGCGGGCCGGCGCGGCAAGGGCATGGACGACTGAAACATCCGGTTTGTCCGGGTAGCTGGCCAGGGCCGGCCTCGGAATGAATCCGGTTGCGCCAGGCGTTAGGCTTGGTGTTGCTGCCGAAAGGGGCAGCCCGTCGAGGGGGTGACTGGTTTCGACTTCGTACGTTGCGGCAGGGGAAGCGAGCCGAGGAAGCCGACGTCGTCTCGTGAATCGGTCGTCGGAAACCAATAAGCGCCAAGAACAATCGCGCTGACTTCGCTCTCGCCGCCTGAGGCGAGTAGTGAGTCTGTCGGCCTGGGAGCGCCTTCGACCCAGTTAGCCGGCATCAGCTAGAAGGCTGGCCAACCGGACCCGGTCGCGGGGTCCGTGCGGCGAGATCAATCAGCGACTGGGCCCGTCACACCGACTCGCTCGCGTGATCGGAGGGGCCGAGTAGAGGCACAGCGAGCTGCGCTCGGAGAAGCCCTGACAAGGCGGCGAAGGACCCGGGTTCGATTCCCGGCACCTCCACCACCTGACCTGTGCGCCCCGGTCCACCTGGACCGGGGCGCACAGTCGTCTCCGGGTCCGGTTGCCGGCGCGCTCTACGCTCCCCGCTGTGACGAACGAGAGGATCCGGCTCTCCGTCGGCGCGGCGCCAGGGCAGCGCGTGGTCGCGGCCGTCGTGGGCGTGCTGTTCGCCGCCTTCGGTGCCGTCTTCGTGCTGCTGCCGATCTTCGCCGACCGGCTGCTGGCCCGGCTTACCGGCACCGGTGAACCCTTCCCGTCGTACGAGGACGCGCGGGACCTGCCGCCGGGCATGCTGCCGCCCGAGTTGACCGGAGGCTCCACCGGCTCGCCCCTCGGGCCGGGACGCTTCGTCGGGCTCTGCGGCGTGCCCTTCACGCTGCTCGGGCTCTATCTGCTGCTGCGGGTGCTGCGCACCGCCGCCTGGCTGGACGGGCCCCGCGCCTCGGTCCGCGGCGCCCTGGGCACCCGTACTGTCGACCTGGCCACCGCCGAGGTGCACGGCGGCGCGGTCGGCCAGCGGGCCGGCGACGACGCGGTGGTGCGGGTGCCGACCCTGGTCGCCCGGGACCGGGACACCGGCCGCCGGATCACCATCCCGTTGCAGGGCATGGGGCTCGCCGCGCTGCCCCCGTACGAGCTGCGGGCCCTGGCCGACGCGATCACCGCCGGCCGCCCGTCCGACGGCCGGGACGCCGACGCGCACGTGCTCGCCGGACAGCTGCGCGCCATGGCGGCCAACCCGCTGGGGCTGTAGGGACGGGTGGGGTGGATGGGGCCGACGGGGCAGATGAGGCGTCCGCCGGGCCTGGACAGTCCCCCCGAGCGGGTCCACCATCGCTGTACGCAGTAGCGAAGACGGCTCCAGGTCGCGGCGCGGCGGCAGACGCGCCGAGATGGAGTCGTCGGACGGGAGGTGCCCATGGTCACCGGTCCGATCCAGCAGCCGACCGTCGCCGCGACGGCCCGCCCGCCCGCCGCGCGTCAGCCCGGCCTCCTCGGCGACGTGCCCGCCCTCGTCCGGGCGCTCGCCGTGCCGATCGGGGAGCCACGCTGGCGGGAGCATCTGATCCGCCACCTCGGCCCGGTGCGGCAGGGCTTCGCCGAGCACGTCCGGGTCACCGAGGGCCCCACCGGGCTCTACGCCGAACTGCTCGGCCAGGCACCCCGGCTGGACCGGGGCGTACGCCAGCTGACCCGGGAGCACGTCCTGATCGTGGCGGCGCTCGCCGCCCTCCAGCACGCCGCCGGGCTGCCGGAGGTGCCGGCCGAGGAGCTGCGCGGCCGGGTCGGCGAGCTGCTCCGGGCGCTGCACCGGCACCGGCAACGCGGTGCCGACCTGCTCTGGGAGGCGTACCAGGCCGACCTGGGCGGGGAGGACTGAGCGGGGAACCCGGCGCACCGGCGCCGCGTCCAAAGGGGCATGCGTCGTTCCATCGCCCTGCTGGGGCTGCCGCTCCTGGTCCTCGCCGGCTGCGCCGCGCCCGGCTCCGGTCCGGCCGCGCCGCCGGCCAGCACCCCGGCGACCACCGGCTGGCCGGCGTTCGACCAGCGGGCCGCCCGGGTGGCCGACACCTGGCGCCCCGGCGAGGCGTGGCGCAGCGGGTACGTGCCGCTGGAGGACGGCACGACGCTGGCCGGCGACCCCGGCTTCAGCGCCGACACCAAGTGGGCGTACGCGCAGGGCTGGTACCGGGAGCAGGTCGCCATCCCGACCACCACGCCGGCCGACGCGACGATCCGCTTCCCCGACGGCACGCTGCGGGCGCCGCTGGTCAGCGCCGCCGCGGCGTACGCCGAACTGGACAAGGGCGACCCGCCGCCGTGCGCCGGACGGCCGATGAAGCCCCCGGCGGGCGAACCCGGCAAGCCGGGGGTCGGCGGCCCGACCATCGAGCCGGGGCCGGACGGCCCGGTCGCCACCCGGGCGACCGAACCCTGCGTGCCGCTGACCGTCACCGGCGTGACGCTGGGCAGCGCGACGGTCCGGACCAGCCGCGGGCCGGCTCAGGTGCCGGCCTGGCTGTTCACCGTGGAGGAGCTGAAGGTGCCGGTGGCCCGGGTCGCGGTCGCGCCGAGCGCCCTCGGCGCCGTACCCCAGGGGCTCACCCCCACCGCCCCGGTGCCCGACGGGGTGCGGACCGTGCAGAGCCTCGACGCGGTCGACGGCGCGCGCCTCGACTACAAGGTCGGGACGGGCGCCTGCGACGGCGAACCCACCCCGCTGGTGCTGGAGCGGGACGACCTCGTGGTGATCGGCGCCGGGGTGACCACCACGCCCGGACCCTGCACCATGCAGCTGGTCCTCAAGCCGGTGTCCGTCACCCTGAAGGCGCCGGTCGGCAAGCGGGCGGTGCTGGACGTGGGCAGCGGCACGGCGCTGGTGGTGGGACGGCGCTGACCGCCCGGCGGGCGCGCGATGCGCGTCAGAGGATCCGCGGCACGTCGGTGCTGATCTGCACGGGCAGCACCGTCGGCCGGTCGGCGGCCAGCGCCGCGGCCAGCGCCGGTCCCAACCCGTCCAGCGATTCCACCACCGTCGCCGCGCAGCCGTAGCCCCGCGCGACCGCCGCCACGTCCAGCCCCGGCAGGTCCAGCGCGGGCACCCCCGGGGTGTGCTTCAGCTCGGCGAACGCCTTGAGGATCGCGTACTGGTGGTTGACCGGGACCAGCACGGCGAGCGGCAGGCGCAGCTGCGCCGCCGTCCAGAGCGCCTGCACCGAGTAGTGCAGCGAGCCGTCGCCGATCACCGCCACCACCGGCCGCCCGCGCCCGGTGTCCCGCTCGGCCAGGGCGATCCCCGCCGCCGCCGGCAGGCCGAACCCCAGGCCGCCGCTGGCCATCGTGAAGTACGACCGGGGCCGGTCGACCCGCAGCCGGCGGCGCAGCGCGGACAGGTTGGACGGTGACTCCTGCACCAGCACCCCGTCGGCCGGGAAGTGCCGGGCCAGCGCCGCGAAGAGCGCGTCGGCGTTCGGCGGTGCGGTGACCTCGGGCGGCGCCGGGTCGGGCCGGGCGGACGGCGGCGGTCGGTCCGCCGGCGGCAGCAGCTCCAGCAGGCCGGCCAGGGTCAGCCCGGCGTCGCCGAGCAGGCTCTCCCCGACCGGCGCCCGGGCGGACTCGTCCGGATCGTCGGTGGCGTGCAGCAGCCGGGCGTCGGCCGGCAGGTAGTCGCCGGGCACGTGCGGGTAGTAGCGGAACACCGGGGCACCGATCACCAGGACCGTGTCGTGTCCGCGCAGCGCCTCGGCGAGCGGGCCGATCGCGTACGGCAGGACGCCCCGGAAGTGCGGGTGGCTCTCGGGGAAGACGGCGCGCTCCGGGGCCGGGGCGGACCAGACCGGGGCGGCCAGCCGTTCGGCCAGCGCCACCGCCGCCGGCCAGGCGTCCGCCCGGTCCACCGCCGCGCCGAGCACCAGCGCCGGGGCGCGGCTGGCGGCCAGCACCTCGGCGAAGCCGCGCAGCAGGTCCGGGTCCGGGGCGATCCGGGTGGCCACCCTCCGCACCTGCGGCGGCGGGTCGGCGGGCCGGTCCCAGTCGTCCATTGGCAGGGAGAGGAAGACCGGCCCGGCCGGCGGCTGCACCGCGGTCGCGTATGCCCGCATGAAGGCGGCCGGGATGTCCTGCGCGCGGACCGGCTCGTAGGCCCACTTGACGTACGGCTGGGTCAGCTCGGCCGCCCGGCGGTTGGCCAGCCGCGGCTCGATCAGCAGCATCTCCCGGTTCTGCTGGCCGGCGGTGACGATCAGCGGCGTCTTGTTGTGCCAGGCGGTGACCAGGTTGCCCATGCCGTTGCCGGTGCCCGGGGCGGTGTGCAGGTTGACGTGCGCGGGGCGGCCGGTGGCCTGCGCGTAGCCGTCGGCCATGCCCATCGCCGACGCCTCGTGCAACGCGTGCACGTAGCGGAAGTCGGCGGGGAAGCCCTGGAGGAAGGTTTCCTCGGTCGAGCCGGGATTGCCGAAGACAGTGGTCAGGCCGAGGTTACGGAGCAGGTCGTAGGTCGTGTCGCGGACCGTTGCCATCGCCGGCTGCCTCCCGTCCCACACGCGGTGCCGGAGACGGCTCGCTGATCAGTTCCCCCGACCAACCGAATTTATCGGTCTTCGGTCGACTTTTCGGGCGCTTCCCGGCGGTCAGGGCAGCGGGAACGGCAGCTTGATCCCGTCGAGCGCGTGCCCGCACGGGCAGTCCCGCTCGGTCGGCAGCGCGGCGACCGCGTCCAGCAGCACCGTGCGCAGCACGTCGATGTTCTCCGCGAACACCCGGAAGACCTCCTCCTGGGTGACCGCCTCGCCGGCCTCGACACCCGCGTCCAGGTCGGTGACCAGCGCGATCGAGGTGTAGCAGAGGGCCAGTTCGCGGGCGAGCACCGCCTCCGGGTGGCCGGTCATGTTGACCACCGTGCCGCCGATCGCGGCGAACCAGCGCGACTCGGCGCGGGTGGAGAAGCGCGGCCCCTCGACCACCACCACCGTTCCGCCGTCCACCGCCGGCACGTGCCGCGCGGCCGCCGCGTCGAGCAGCGTCCGGCGGCCGGTCGGGCAGTACGGGTCGGCGAACGGGACGTGCACCGCGCCCCGGTCGTAGTAGGTCTGCGCCCGGCCGCTGGTGCGGTCGATGAGCTGGTCCGGCACCACGAACGTGCCCGGGCCCAGCTCCGGGCGGAGCCCGCCGACCGCGCACGGGGCGAGCACCTGGCGCACGCCGAGCGAGCGCAGCGCCCACAGGTTCGCCCGGTACGGGATCCGGTGCGGCGGGTGGCGGTGGTCGCGCCCGTGGCGGGGCAGGAACGCCACTCGGCGCCCGCCCACCTCGGCGATCGTGATCGCCCCGGACGGCGTGCCGTACGGCGTGTCCACCTCGTGCTCGGTGGCACCGTCGAGCAGGGCGTAGAGGCCCGACCCGCCGATCACCGCCAACTCGGCCGTTGGACCCATGCGGCCCTCCCTCGATCCTGTCGCGATCACCCGCCCGACAGACCTTAGCCAGCGGGCGGGGTGCAGGCTATGGTGCGTGGCATGGCGTTGACAGCGCGGACGTTCGACGACGGCGGGTGCGCCGCACCGGCGTACGGCTGACGGGTGTCGGACATGCAGGGTGAGGGACAGGCGATCGGTGGCCGGGCCATGGACTCGATGACCGGGCGGCTGCTGGTCGCGACTCCGACGCTCAAGGACCCCAACTTCGACCGTACGGTGGTGCTGCTGGTCGCCCACGAGCCCGGCGGGGCGCTCGGCGTGGTGCTGAACCGCGCGACCGAGGTCCCGGTGGCCGACGTCCTGGGCGACTGGAGCGACCTGGCCCGGCACCCCGCGGTGCTCTTCGAGGGCGGGCCGGTGCAGCCCGACTCGGCCATCTGCCTGGCCCGGATGCGACACCCGATCAAGCCGGTGAAGGGCTTCCACCGGGTCTCCGGCGCGGTCGGCACCATCGACCTGTCGGTCGACCCCGAGCGGCTGCGGGACGCCATCGGCGGGATCCGGGTCTTCGCCGGTTACTCGGGTTGGGGTGCCGGCCAGCTCGAGCGGGAGATCGAGGAGGGGTCCTGGTTCGTCCTCGACGCCCTGCCCGGGGACGCCTTCGTCGACCGGCCGGACGATCTCTGGCCGATGGTGCTGCGGCGGCAGGGCGGCATGATGGCGGCGGTGGCCCACTTCCCGCCGGACGTGGCGTTGAACTGACCCCCAGCGTGAGGGAACCCCCCGCGAGATGACCATGCCGACCGGCGTGTGTATAGTTCTCTCCGTGCCCGGGCGACCGGGGACGACCGCAAGGGGCCGTGGCGCAGCTGGTAGCGCACCACACTGGCAGTGTGGGGGTCAGGGGTTCGAGTCCCCTCGGCTCCACCCTTCACGATCAGGGCGTTCGTCAGAGATGACGGACGCCCTTCGTCGTTTCCGGGCGCTTCTCAGAAGGTGAGGACCCGGTCGGCCTCGACGGTCCAGCCGGCGAGCTCACCCATCGAGGAGCGGGGCGCCTCGGGAATGAGGTGCTCCGGGGTCAGGCCCCGGGCGTCCATGCACGTCCCGCAGCAGGCGATCTGTCCGCCGTGGCGGGCGAAGGTCTTCAGCATGCGGTCGAGGGTGTAGTAGCCGTCCGGCGTCTTCTGTCCGGCTACGGCGCAGGTGACCGCGTCGCCCATCAGGAACATGCGCGGCTCGGTGTCGTCCCGCTTGGCCAACGCGGTGGCGAGCCGTATCGCGTTGTACGTCTCGTCGGAGCCGTAGGCCGGATTGTTGAGAATGAGCAGGACCTTCATGCCGCCAGTAAATATCGCTGGTGGCCGGCCGCGTAGGGCGAAAGGTCCTTTTCAGGAGAGGGCCCGCGCGCCCCGGCGTCAGTCGCTGTTCCTGGCGAGAAGCAGCCACGTGAAGGGTTGAACGCCGCCGCCGGGGGTCCGGTGCTCCTCACGAGTCGCGCGCAGCACCCGCCAACCGGGAAACTGCTCGGCGAGCTGGTCCGGGCCGTAGCGGGCGACCGGCAGACCCGAGCAGCGGTCCGGCCCCTCCGGGGCGAAGGTGCCGATGATCGCGTGGCCGTCCGGCTCGAGCGCGCTACGCAGGACCGCCAGGTAACGGCGGCGGTCGTCCGCAGCGGTGAGGAAGTGGAAGACCGCCCGGTCGTGCCAGAGCCGGTAGCGGCGTTCAGGCTGCCAGGTGAGCAGGTCCGCGACGATCCACGTGACCCTTCGGGTGTCGTCGCCGAGACGTCGTCTGGCGGCGTCCAGAGCCGGCTCCGCGATGTCGAGCACCGACACGTCCCGGAATCCGCGCCCGATGAGCCGGTCCACCAGGACGGACGCGCCACCGCCGACATCGAGGACTGCGTCGTCCTTGCCGGCCTCCGCGGTGTCGAGCAGTTCGAGCGACAGCGTCGGCTCGGGCTGATACCAGCTGACCTCGGTCGTCGGCTTCCCCTCGTAGACGCCGGTCCAGTGCTCCGTGGTCACGTTTGGTCCCTCCGACGGGCTCGCGCTCATGCGGGTTGAGTACCCAGTCAACATCAGGTGACAGCCGCCTGGCGCAGGCCGGTGACGGTGCCTGGCGGGCGGATTGCCGGCTATCGAGGCGTTTGTCGTTTCCGGGGCGTCCGTTCAGGGCGGCGAGCGGGCGTGATCGCCGCCGCCGGACGGCGGCGACAAAACGGATCGCACCACCGGTGCCGTCGTGCGATCGTGGCCCCGTGCCCCAGCCGATCTTGCGTACCGACCGTCTGCTGCTGGTCCCCCTCGCCGACCAACATCTCGACCTGGAGATCCAGCTCGACTCCGACCCGGAGGTGCTCCGCTACCTCTTCGGCCGGGCCCGGTCCAGGGACGAGGTGCTCGCCTCGCACGCGCGGCGGATGGACCTGGGCCGCCAGGTGGACGGCCTGGGCTACTGGATGGCGTTCGGGTCGGCCGGCGCGGCACCGGGCTCGACGCCACCGGTGCGGGCGGAGGAGGGCGAGTTCGTCGGGTTGATGATGCTGCCCCCGGCGCACGGCCCCGACCAGCCCGACGACCCGACCGTCTCGGACCTGGGTTACCGCCTCGTCCGGCGGCACTGGCGCAAGGGCCTGGCCAGCGAGGCGTCTCGCGCCCTGCTGCGGCACGCCTTCGACGCCGTCGGGCAGCGCCGGGTGATCGCGCAGACGATGACGGTGAACACCGGCTCCCAGGGCGTGATGAAGGCCGTCGGCATGCGGTACGTGCGGACGTACTTCCCGTCCTGGGACGCCCCGCTGCCGGGGGCCGACCTCGGTGAGGTCGAGTACGAGATCACCCGGGAGATGTGGGCGGAGCGCCGGGGCGCTCGCTGAGACACCGCTCGGTGTCGAGGGCGGGCGACCGGAGGGTGCCCGGCGGACACCCTCCGGTGCGACGTCAGCGCGGCTCGTACGCCTTCGGCAGGCGCATGCCCCGCTCGGCCATGAGCTGGCGTACCCGGTTCGGGTAGTTGGTGATGACGCCGTCCACGCCCAGGTCGATGAGCGCCGCCACGGTGGCCGGGTCGTCACACGTCCACGGGATGACCTTCAGGCCGCGCGCGTGCGCCTCGGCCACCATCGTCGCGTCCGGGTAGAAGCGGAAGCCCGGGTCGGCGACGGTGCCGTTCTGCGGAAAGCCATAGTTGGGGGAGAGCGCGGTCACGCCGGGGATGGCGGCCGCCGCCCGTACGAAGTCGCCGCCGAAGTCGTCCGCGTCGAGGCCGCCGAGCCACGGCGACGCGCCGGGCCTGCCGACCTGGAGGAAGTCGTAGTTGGTCAGCGCCACCAGCGGCCACCGGGGGGCGAGCCGGTGCATGACGCACAGGGCCCCCCAGTCGAAGGACTGGATGGTGACCTGGTCCTCGATGCCGGAGGCGCGGATCTCCTCGAACACCCGGCGGACGAACAGCTCGCGCGGCGCCGTCTGCTCCGGCGCACCCGCCTCGACCTTGGTCTCGATGTTCAGCGTGACCTGGTCGGCGTGCCAGCTCGTCACCAGGTCCAGCACGTCCCGCAGCTCGGCCATCCGGACGCCGGGGATCCGCTCCTGCTCGGGGAAGCCGGGAAGCTGCTGGTAGCCGCAGTCCATGGTCTTGATCTGGGCCAGCGTCAGGTCCTTGATGTACTTCCCCACGTACGGGTACATCGGGTCGCCGGGGACCACCGGCGCGGTGTCCCGGCACTTCTGCGCGCTGACCTGCCGGTCGTGCGTGACCACGACCTTCTCGTCCCGGGTGACCTGGGTGTCCAGCTCCAGCGTGCTGACCCCGAGGCGCAGGGCCTTGGCGAAGCCCGCCAGGGTCTCCTCGGTGGTCAGGCCGATGCCGCCCCGGTGCGCCTGCAGATCGAAGTGGGTCTTCTGCGGCAGCACGCCGGGACCGGTGCCGGTGGCCGCGTGTGCCGCTGTGGGCGTGGCCAGCACCGCCCCGGCGGCCAGGGCCGCCATGAGCTGACGGACGGACATGGGATACCTCCCCCTTGCTCGGATGACGCTGCCGAAGCTAGGGGCGGGGTCGGTGCCCGTCGTGGCCCTGACATGAGGAAGCCGTGAACGTTCGCGGACGTGACAGGTGCGCCGGGCCGGGCCGCGTCGGTGCGCGGCCCGGCCGCGACGTCACCGCGGGCCGCGGGTCTTGGGCAGGTCGAACTGGTCGGCCCGGCGGCAGTCCTTGGGGCCGCCGATCGCGTCCTCACCGAGCCGGTCCAGGGTCTGCCGGGCCCGGTACCGCCCCAGGTTCCAGGCGTACCAGGGGTCGGACTGCTTCAGGTCCTTGGCGATCCAGCTCAGCGTGCAGCGGCGTACCGGGTCGGGGAGCTGGCTCAGCGCGGGCGTGGCGTCGGCGGAGAGCGCCCGCAGGTACCAGGCGTCGATCTTCCCGGTCTGCTCGTACCGGACGATGTTGCGCCGGGCCGCGTAGTCCTCCGGGTTGAGCACCGCCAGGCCGAGCAGCATCGCCACGGCGAGCGCCAGGGTGCCGCCCGGGATCCACCGGCCCTGCCACCGGACACCGGCCGCCAGGATCATCAGGAAGACCGCCCCGAGCAGCAGCTCGAACGCCATCACGAAGATCCGCTCCCCGGTGAAGCTGTAGACCTTCTGGTAGGTCCACATCCGGGACAGCGCCGACACGACGATCACCACGCTGAGGGCGCTGAGCAGGCCCAGCAGGACGCGCAGCACGGTCCGCTCGACCGGCCGTTCCCGGCTGGCCCAGCGGCTCACCCCGCCGAGCACGGCCAGGGTCAGCAGGGTGACGAAGAGCAGTTGCCAGAAGCCGCTGCGGGCGTACTCGGAATAGCTCAGCCCGGCGACCTTCTGCACGTGCCGCTGCCCGCCGAAGAGCACGGCGAACTGCACCACGACGAAGCCGGCGAAGAGCAGGGTCAGCGCCCCGATGGCCGGGGCCCACTCCAGCAGGCCGAGGCGACGCCCGCTCGGCCTGTCCACGGTGGACAGGTCCGGCGGGGCGGCCAGGGTGTAGACCGCCGCGACGGCGATCAGCCCGCCGACCACCGCCAGGAAGATCCCCCGGAACACCGACCCGCCGTTGACGTCGGGAACGATCGCGCTGAGCACCTCGTCGAAGGCCGCGTCGGCCGAGGCGAGCAGGGCGCCGAAGACCAGCAGCACCAGCACGGTGGCCGCAACTGAGCCGACGACCCGGCGCACCATCCCGGCCTCGGGCGAGGCGGTGATGTGCCGGCGTACCCAGGGCAGGCCGCGGAACGCCGCGAACGGCGCGGCGAGCAGGCCGAACAGGATCGACCGGACGAGCCGTCCGCCGACGATGGCCAGGGTCGCGCAGCCCAACGCGCCGAGGACGCAGAAGGTCACCAGCCACCAGGCGTTGCGGAAGGCCGGTACGGCCAGCAGCGCCAGGGCAGCCGCCGCCCAGCCGGCGCGGATGAGCCGGTCGGTGCGGGGCAGTTCGGCCGTGTGCCGCCGCACGGCCAGCAGCACGCCGAGGGTCAGCGTGAGCCAGCCGAGGAACCAGCCGACACCCACCCGGTTCAGCGGCACGAAGAACGCCGCGCCCAGCGCGCCGGCCAGCACCCCGAGCGGGATCGCCCGGCCGGCGGCCTGCTTCGGCCCGGGCCAGCGCGCGCCGAGGAACGACGTCCGGGGTACGGACGGGCGGGGCACCCAGGGGCCCCCGGGCTGCGGCGGGAAGGTCTGCCAGGGCGGCGGGGCGGGGTGCGGCTGGCCCGGTGCCGGCCAAGCCGGCCCGGGCTGGCCGGCGACCGGTGCGGTGATGCCGGGCACCGGTGGCCCGGCCGGCGGTGCTCCGGCGGCGCTCGTGCTCGCAGTCGGCTCCGGGCCGGCAACAGTCGGCGGGTCGGTCGTCCCGGCCCGCGTCGGCGGCTCCGCGTCGGCGGGGGTCGCGGCTCCTGCGGGCAGCTCCGTGCCGGTGGCGGTCGCGGCGTCGCCGGACGCCGGGGCCTCCGGCTCGGTCGCCCGCCCCGTGGCGTCGTCGGCGGTCGGCGGGGCCTCGCCTCCGGTCGGCGTCGGACGGTCGGACCCGGGGCCCGGGTCGGTCGCGGCCGGGGTCGCTACGGCCGGCGCCGGTGCGGTCGGGGTCACCCTGGCGGGACCGGCCTCGACGGCCGGTGCGGTGGCCTGGGTGGGTACGCCGGGCGCGGGCACGAGGACCCGTGGCGCGGTCGCCGGCCCGGGGGTGACGGCCGGCGCGTCCTCGCTCGCCGGGACCAGCGGCAGGAAGAGCGCGTAGCCGCGGGTGCCGGGCGGGACGGTCACCGGGATGGCCCAGGCGGGTTGACCCTCGGGGCCGGGCCACACCATGCCGGGCGGAGCGCCCTCCACGGCGGGCATGACGAGCAGGTGCGGCGGGGCATCGGCGGGGACGCCACCAGGCGGGGGACCGGCTGGCGGGGTGTCTGGAGTCGACGGCGGCTCGGACACAAGCACGCTCCTTGATCAGGGGTGCCCGTCACTGTAGGGCGCGACGTGGGTCGGCCGCCGCCCCGACCGTCCTTTCGGTCAGCAGACCCGGGCCGGCCCGGTGATCTCCCGGCCGCGCCGGCGAGGTTCCGCACCCGGGGTGCCGGCGTGCTCACCGGATGGTGGTGGTCTCCTCGGCCAGGTTGTCGCCCGGATCGGGGTCGTACTCGCTGCCGGTGACCTGTGCGCGGCCGGTGGCCGTGCCCGTGCCCTGCGGGCGCAGGGTGACGGCCACGGTCGCGGTCGCACCGCTCGCCAGCGCACCCAGGTCGCACTCCACCCGGCCGGTCGCCGGTGCACCGCAGGTGCCCTGCGACGGCGCGACGGAGAGAAGCGTGAGGCCGCCGGACACGGTGGTGGTCCACTCGTGCACCAGGCGCGCCGCGGCCGGCGACGGGCCGTGGTTGGTGACGGTGACCGTCCAGGTGAGCGGCCGGCCCGGCGGCGTCGGGTCGGCGGACTCGGCGATCGCCACGGCGAGGTCCGCGGCGGGCAGGGCGGTGATGCTGCCGGACGCGGTGTTGTTGGCCGGCTGCGGGTCGGGCTGGTCGGCGGTGACCGATCCGGAGATCGCCCAGTCGCCCGGCGCGGTGGCGGTCACCGCGATCGGGGCGGCCGCGCCGGTGGACGGGGGCAGCGTCGTCGGTCCGCCGACGGTGCACACGCTGCCCGCCCCCTCCGGGACGCACGCGGCGCCCCCGGCGAGCGTCAGGCCGGCCGACAGCCGCAGGGTCGTGGTGACGTTGGTGGCGGTGGCGGGACCGGCGTTGCTGACCTCGACGCCGACGAAGAAGGTCGTGCCCGCGTAGACCGGCGTCGCGGGCGGGCTCAGCCGGAACGCGAGGTCGGCGTCGGTGGGCGTGTCGACGGTTGTGGTCACCGTGGTCGAGTTGTCGGAGGGATCGGTGTCGGGCTCGTTCGACGACACGCTGAAGGTGACCGAGAGCGGGCCCGCCTCGGTCGGCCGGACCGCGAGGACCAGTGTTCCCGCCGTGGACGCGTACACCGGTCCGAGGTCGCAGGAGAGCAGGGTCGACGTGGCGCCGCAGCGGTCGTCCGAGCCGGACACGAAGGAGACCCCGGCGGGCAGGGGCGCGGTGATCTGCGTGCCGGTGGCCGTGCCGGGGCCACGGTTGCCGAAGGAGAGGTTGTAGTAGAGGGTGCCACCGGCCCAGACGGGGTCCGGGTAGGCGGTGGCGGTCAGGAACAGATCGACCGGGTCGGCCGCGTGCGCCGGAGCGGCACCGGCGACGACGGAGCCCAGGCCGAGCAGGACAGCGGTCAGGAGGCGGGTGCGGGCGAGGCGTGACATGGGCGTCCCTCTTCCCTGCCCTCGGCGGGGCGGACATCGAGGCATCTGATCAGGGAAATCTACCGTTGCGTGAGCGGTCGCGCCGCCCGTTCGAACCTTTGCCGGCCCGTGCCCGTACCAGTGGCGGGAGGTCGAAGACCATGGTCGTACGCCGAACGCTCGCCGCCGTCGCGGCCGTCGCCGCGCTCCTGCTGCCCGCGGCCGGTCCGGCGAGCGCGCACGGCGCTCCCATCAGCCCACGGAGCCGGGCGGCGGCCTGCGGCCCGGAGGGTGGTCAGGCGGGCACTCCCGCCTGCCGGGCGGCCGTCGCGGCGGGTGCCGCCGTACGGGAATGGGACAACATCCGGGTCGCCCGGATCGACGGCCGGGACCGGGAACGCATCCCCGACGGGAAGCTGTGCAGCGGCGGGCTGTCCGCGTACCGGGGGCTGGACCTGCCGCGGACTGACTGGCCGGCCACCACGCTCACCGCCGGTGCCCGGTTCACCTTCCGCTACCGGACCACGATCCCGCACAAGGGCACGTTCCGGCTCTACGCCACCACCGACTCGTACGCCCCGACCCGGAGACTGGCCTGGGCGGACCTGGCGGAGCGGCCGTTCCTCACGGTGACCGACCCGCCGATCCGGGACGGCGCGTACCAGCTGCCGGGGCGGCTGCCGTCGGGCCGGACCGGCCGGCACATCATCTACGCCATCTGGCAGAACTCCGACACCCAGGACACGTACTACTCCTGCTCGGACGTGGTGTTCCGGCCGGCGCCGGGAGCAGCGGGCAGGGCCGCCCCGACGGTGGCGTCGCCGCGTACCGCCGCTCCGGCCCGCGACGCCGTCTCGGCGGACGGGGTGCCGGTGGCGGCGGTGACCGGCACCGGCGGGGTTCGCTGGCCGCTGGTGGCCGGCGCGGCGGCGGTGGTCTCCGTGCTGCTGGTGGCCACCGTCGGCAGGCGGCTGCGCCGGGCCGGGAGCGCCCCGGTCGGCCGGCCGTGCGGGATCCGCAACCACCGTGCGGGGCGCCGGCGGGTCTGGTGACCGCCGACGCCCCGACGATGAGTGCTCAGCCCAGGTGGCGGTCGATCTCGGCCAGTTCGTCGGCGGACAGGTCGAGGTCGGTCAGCGCGGCGACGTTGCCCTCCAGTTGGGCCACGCTGCTGGCGCCGATGATCAAGCTGGTCATCCGGGGGTCGCGCAGTGCCCAGACCAGGGCGAGTTGGGCCAGGCTCTGGCCGCGCCGCTCGGCGACCTGGGCCAGCCCCCGGATGGTGGCCATCTTCTTTTCGGTCAGGTCGCTCTCGTTGAGGAAGACGCTGGTGCGCACCCGCGAGTCCGACGGGATGCCGCCCAGGTAGCGGTCGGTGAGCAGGCCCTGCGCCAGCGGGCTGTACGCGATGCAGCCCGCCCCGACCTCCGCCAGCGTGTCCAGCAGCCCGTCGGCCTCGGTCCAGCGGTTGAGCATCGAGTACGACGGCTGGTTGATCAGCAGCGGCGTGCCCAGGTCGCGCAGGATCGCGGCGGCCCGGGCGGTCTGCTCCGAGTTGTAGTTGGAGATGCCGACGTAGAGCGCCCGGCCGGAGCGGACGATGGCGTCCAGCGCGCCCATCGTCTCCTCCAGCGGGGTGTCCGGGTCGAACCGGTGCGAGTAGAAGATGTCGACGTAGTCCAGCCCCATCCGGCGCAGCGACTGGTCCAGCGAGGAGATCAGATACTTGCGGGAGCCCCACTCGCCGTACGGGCCGGGCCACATCAGGTAGCCCGCCTTGCTGGAGATCACCAGCTCGTCCCGGTACGGCTTCAGGTCGGTGGCGAGCATCCGGCCGAAGTTCTCCTCCGCCGCCCCGGGCGGCGGGCCGTAGTTGTTGGCCAGGTCGAAGTGGGTGATGCCGAGGTCGAAGGCGCGCCGGACGATGTCCCGCTGCCGCTCGTACGGCCGGTCCGGCCCGAAGTTGTGCCACAGCCCGAGGGAGATGGCGGGCAGGCGCAGCCCGCTGCGCCCGGTTCGCCGGTAGGGCATCGAGTCGTAACGCTTGTCAGCGGCGAGGTAGGTCACGCCCCGACCCTAGTCGGCCACCCGGTCACCGCTCGTGGCGAAGGTGGGGCGGCTCCCGGCCGGGTCGTCGGGGCCGCGCGTTCGGAACGGGCGTGCGGGCCCGCCGTCTTGGGTAGCTTCGAGGCCATGCGCTTCGTCCAGCTCGACACCCCCAAGCCCATCTCCAAGATCGGCCTCGGCACCTGGCAGTTCGGGTCCCGGGAGTGGGGCTACGGCGCCGACTACGAGCGCCGGGCCGCGGAGATCGTCCGGCGGGCGCTCGACCTCGGCGTCACCCTCTTCGACACCGCCGAGATCTACGGCTTCGGGCGCAGCGAGCGCATCCTCGGCGCGGCGCTCGGCGACGACCGGGCCAAGGTCGTCGTGGCCAGCAAGATCTTCCCGGTGCTGCCGGTCGCCGCCGTCGTGCAGCAGCGGGCGGTCGCTTCCGCCGCCCGGCTCGGCGTCACCAGCATCGACCTCTACCAGGTCCACCAGCCCAACCCGGTGATCGCGGACACCACCACCATGCGCGGCATGCGCGCCCTCCAGGACGTCGGGCTGGTCGGCGAGGTCGGGGTCAGCAACTACAACCTGCGCCGCTGGCGGTTCGCCGAGGCCGCGCTCGGCCGCCGGGTGCTGAGCAACCAGGTCCGCTACAGCATGATCGACCGGCGGCCCGAGGAGGATCTGATCCCGTACGCGGAGCAGGCCGGCCGGATCGTCATCGCATACAGCCCGCTCGGGCAGGGCTTCCTCTCCGGCCGCTACGACGCGAACAACCTGCCCAGCGGGGCGATCCGTCGGGCCAACCCGTACTTCCTCCCCGAGAACCTGGCCCGCGGCACCGAGCTGATCGGCACGTTGCGCGAGGTGGCCGACGCGCACGGCGCCACCCCGAGCCAGATCGCCCTGGCGTACCTGTTGCGCCACCCCAACGTGGTGGCCATTCCCGGCGCGTCCGGCGTGGAGCAGGTGGAGCGCAACGCGGCCGCCGCCGAGATCGACCTGGCCGACGACGAGTACGCCGCCCTGCGTACCGCCGCCCACGCATTCCGCCCGGTCACCGGGCTGGCCGCCGTACCCAAGCTGATCCGTGCCCGCACCGGAGGGTGACCACGATGGACGACATCACCGCGCTGATCCTCGACGACCACGCCGCCTTCCGGCGCGGCTTCGCCCGGCTCGACGACGCCCGCGACCCGACCGAGCTGCTCGCCGTCTGGGACGCGCTCGCCCTGCACCTGGACATCCACGCCGAGGCGGAGGAGGCGATCCTCTACCCGCACCTGGTCCGGCACGGCGACGACGGCGAGGACGAGACCGAGGACGCCATCGGCGACCACAACAAGATCCGGGACGCGATCGCCGAGTCGAAGCGGTACGAGGTCGGCTCCGACGAGTGGTGGGCGGCGGTGTGGCGGGCCCGCCGGGAGAACAGCGAGCACCTGGCCGAGGAGGAGGACGAGGCGCTGCCCGACTTCCGCAAACACGCCAGCGTCGAGCTGCGGGCCGAGCTGGGGGCGCGGTGGTTGAAGTTCTACGGCGAGCACAAGAACGGCCGGAATCTGCCGTTCCTGGACAAGGACCCGTCCCGGTACGTGGCTGATCATCGCTGAGTCTTGTGCTCGTGGGGGATCTCCCCAGTGTGGGGGAGTCGGGTTGGCGGGGCGGGGCTGGACAATGAGCGGGTGACGGTCCCGGGGGTGTTGCGGCCGCTGGTGCGGGGGAGCACCTGGCGGCGCGGGGTGTTCCTGCTGCTCGGTGGGGTGCTCGCGCTGCCGTACGCGCTGCTCGCGGCGACCTTCGTGCAACTGCTCGGCAACGGCGGGGTGCCCCGGCCGGTGGGCTTCGGGCTGCTGCTGGTGGGCGCCGTGATCGCGGCGGTGCCGGTGTTCCTCGCCGGCAGCCGGGCGTTGGAGATCGCCGCCGCCCGGGCGCTGCTCGCGGTCGACCTGCCGGAACCGGCAGTGGGCCACCGGATCGACCGGGAGACCCGGCTGCGCGCCGCGCTCTGGATCGCCCTGCACCTGGTCAGCGGCGGCCTGGTGCTGTTCGCGGCGATCAGCGCGTTCCCGATGGCGCTGGTCTTCCTCGCCGGTCAGTTCGGGCTCGACACCGGCGCGACCGCCGACGACACCCTCGGCCCGCTGGGCCCGGACAACCCGGTCGCGGCGGCGCTGACCGGGGTGGCGGTGCTGGTCGGGCTCGGATACGCGGTGGCCGGGCTGGGCGCGCTCGCCGCGTCGATGGCCCCGGTGCTGCTCGGCCCCTCGCAGGGCGAGCGGATCGCCACCCTGGAGGCGCGGGCCGCCCGGCTGGCCGAACGGAACCGGCTGGCCCGCGAGCTGCACGACTCGGTCGGGCACGCGTTGACCGTGGCCACCCTCCAGGCCGGGGCCGCCCGGGAACTGCTCGACGCCGACCCGGAGTTCACCCGGCGGGCGCTGCGGGCCATCGAGGAGACCAGCCGGCACGCCATGGACGACCTGGACCACGTGCTCGGGCTGCTCCGGGAGAGTGACGCGGAGCGGACCCCCATCGCGCCGCAGCGTACGCTCGGCCAGCTCGACCGGCTGGTCGCCGACACCCGGGCCGCCGGCCTGGCGGTCGACGCGCGGGTCAGCGGGGCGGTCGGCGAGCTGCCGGCGGCGGTCTCCCGGGAGGGCTACCGGATCGTGCAGGAGGGGTTGACCAACGCGGCCCGGCACGGCCGCGGCGCGGTGACGCTGCGGGTCGACGTACCCCCGGACGGTCTGGAGATCGAGCTGGTCAACGGGCTGAGCGGCGCGACCGGGCCGGGTGGCGGCGGGCGCGGCCTGGACGGCATGCGGGAGCGGGTGCTGCTGCTCGGCGGGCGGCTCGACGCCGGCCCCGACGGCGACCGCTGGCGGGTACGGGCCTCACTGCCGGTGCCGAGGGGGGAGTCCGGGTGACCATCGACGTGCTGATCGTCGACGACGACGAGCTGATCCGGGTCGGGCTGCGGGCGATCATCGACGCCCAGCCCGACCTGCGGGTGGTCGGCGAGGCGGCGGACGGCGCGGAGGTGCCGCCGCTGGTGGCGAAGCTGCGCCCCCGGGTGGTGCTGATGGACGTGCGGATGCCGGCCATCGACGGCATCCAGGCCACCCGCCGGCTGCTCGCCACCTCCGCCGACCCGCCCCGGGTGCTGGTGGTCACCACGTTCGCCAACGACGAGTACGTCTACGACGCGCTCCGCGCCGGGGCCAGCGGCTTCCTGCTCAAGCGGGCCCGTCCGGATGAGGTGGTGGAGGCGATCCGGGTGGTGGCGGCCGGGGAGTCACTGCTCTTCCCGGCGGCGATCCGCCAGCTCGTCGGGGCGTACGGGGGGCGGGGCGGGGACGGGCTGCGCGCGGCGCGGCTCACCGACCGGGAGGCCGAGGTGCTGCGGCTGATGGCCACCGGGCTGTCCAACACCGAGATCGCCGAGCGGCTCGTGGTGGGGGTCGAGACGGTGAAGACGCACGTCGGCAACGTGCTGGCCAAGCTGGGCGTCCGGGACCGGACCCAGGCGGTGATCGCCGCGTACGAGTCGGGCTTCGTGGTGCCGACCGGCTGACGCGGTCCCTCCGCCGGGGGACGCGGTCCCTCCCGGCGCGGGAGGAGCCTCCGAGCGGGTCCGGCGAGGGTGGAACCATGACCACCACATCGATGAGAATCGCGCCCCTGGCCGCCGGCTGGCTCGGCCTGTGGGGCGTTGTCGCCCTGGTCGGCACGCTCACCGGCCGCGGCTACCCGCTCGGTGCCAACGACGCGAACGGCGAGGCCAGCCTGCTGCGGCTGCTGCCCGTCGGGTACGGGCCGCCGGTCTTCGCCGCGGTGCTGCTCGGTGCCGCGGTCGCCGCCCTCGCCATGGTGGGCACCGCCCGCCCGTCGCGGCCGTTGCGGGCGCTCCTGCTCGGGTACGGCTGGACCGTGGCGGCCGTGCTGGCCGTGCTGGTGCCGGATGTCCGGGTACTGGTCATCCTCGGCTACCTGCCGATGCTGATCATCGGGGCGCCGTTCGGCTGGCCGCCCGTCGACTACGCCCGGATCTTCGACTGGACCCTCGCGGCGAAGTTCTCCGCCCTCGCCGCCGGGGTGCTGCTCGCCGCCGCCGTGCTGGCCTGGCAGCGGCGGACCGCCGGGGCGTGCGCGGCGTGCGGCCGGGACGGCGAGGAGGCCGGCTGGACCACCCCGGCGGCCGCCACCCGGTGGGGCCGCTGGGCGGCGTGGACCGCCGCGGCCATCCCCTTGGTGTACGCCGCCACCCGGTTCGCCTGGGCGGTGGGCATTCCGCTGGGCATCTCCCGGGAGTTCCTGGCCGAGCTGCACGACACCGGCCTGGTCTGGGCCGGGGCCGGCCTCGGCGCGTTCGCCACCGTCGGGGCGGTGCTCACCCTCGGTCTCGTGCAGCGCTGGGGCGAGGTGTTCCCGCGCCGGCTGCCCCGGCTGGGCGGCCGGCGGGTGCCGCCGCTGCTCGCCGTCGTCCCGGGCACCCTGGTGGCGATCGCGGTGACCGCCGGCACCCTCGGCGAACTGGCCGCCCCCGAGTTCTGGCGGGTGGCCGGCGGGCTGGGTGCGGCCACCGCCCCGATCCTGCTCTGGCCGCTGTGGGGGCCGGCGCTCGGCGCGGCGACACTGGCGTACCACCTGCGCCGGCGCGGGGCGTGCGCCCGCTGCCGGCGGCCCTGGCCCGGCCCGATTCCCCGGCTGTGATCCGGAAGTGGGCAGGACGTCACCCGGCCGAGATAGCGTTGGCCGGGTGACCGCTCCCAACCAGGTTTCCCCGGTCCCGCCCGCCGACCTGCCGGGCACGCTCGGCGCGCTGCGGGCGTCCGGACATCGCTACCGCACCGTCAAGCAGGAGATCCGCGACAACCTCCTCGCCCGGATGCGTTCCGGCGAGGAGCGCTTCCCCGGCATCGTGGGCTACGAGGACACGGTGCTGCCCGAGGTCGAGCGGGCCCTGCTCGCCGGCCACGACATGGTGCTGCTCGGTGAGCGCGGCCAGGGCAAGACCCGGCTGATCCGCTCGCTGGGCGCGCTGCTCGACGAGTGGACGCCGGTGATCCCCGGTTCGGTGCTCAACGAGCACCCGATGCACCCGCTCACCCCCGCCTCCCGGGCCCTCGTCGCCGAGCGCGGCGACGAGCTGCCGATCGGCTGGCTGCACCGCTCCATGCGGTACGGCGAGAAGCTGGCCACCCCGGACACCAGCGTCGGTGACCTGATCGGCGACGTCGACCCGATCCGGATCGCCCAGGGACGCACCCTCGGCGACCCGGAGACCATCCACTTCGGACTGGTGCCCCGCACCAACCGCGGCATCTTCGCCGTCAACGAGCTGCCCGACCTCGCCGAACGGATCCAGGTGGCGCTGCTCAACGTGCTCGAGGAGCGGGACATCCAGGTTCGCGGCTACCAGCTGCGGCTGCCGCTGGACCTGCTCCTGGTGGCCAGCGCCAACCCGGAGGACTACACCAACCGGGGCCGGATCATCACCCCGCTGAAGGACCGCTTCGGCGCGGAGATCCGCACCCACTACCCGGTCGACCTCGAGCTGGAGCTGGCGCTGATCCGGCAGGAGGCCGACCTGGTCGCCGCCGTGCCCGAGCACGTGCTGGAGGTGCTCGCGCGTTTCGCCCGCGCCGTCCGGGAGTCGCCGTCGGTGGACCCGCGTTCCGGTGTGTCCGCCCGGTTCGCCATCGCCGCCGCGGAGACCGTCGCCGCCGCGGCGCTGCGCCGCGCCGGCCTGCTCGCCACCGCTTCCGGCGAGGCCCCGGTGGCCCGGGTCGGGGACGCCGTGTCGGTGACCTCCACCCTGCGCGGCAAGGTCGAGTTCGAGAGCGGCGAGGAGGGGCGGGAGATCGAGATCCTGGCCCACCTGCTGCGTACCGCCACGGCCGAGACGTTCCGGGCCCGGCTGGCCGGGCTGGACCTGTCCGGGTTCACCGCGCTGGTCGCCGAGGGCGGCGAGATCGAGACCGGCGAGCTGGTCTCCTCCGCCGAACTGCTGCGCCAGGTCGGCACCGTGCCCGGGCTGGCCAAGGCGCTCGACCGGCTCGGGCTGGGCGACGCGCCCACCCCCGAGGAGGCCGCCGCCGGCATCGAGTTCGTCCTCGAGGGGCTGCACCTGACCCGGCGGCTGGGCAAGGACGTCACCGACTCCGGCCGCACCGTCTACGGCGGCCGGGGCTGACCGTGGCCGGCAACCGGTTCCGGTACGGGCAGTGGCGCGGCGGGCCCGACCCGCTCGCCCCGCCGTACGACGTGCGGGCCGCCGTGGACGCGGTCGGCTCCGAGGTGCTGGCCGGCGGCAGCCTGCGGGAGGCGCTGCGCGACCTGCTGCGCCGTGGTCCCCAGGGGCGCGGCGGCCTCGACGACCTGGCCGCCCGGGCCCGCCGGCTGCGCCGCGAGGCGCTGCGCCGGGGCGACCTGGACGGGGCGGTGACCCGCGCCCGGGCCCTGCTCGACCAGGCCCTCGCCGCCGAGCGGGACGAGCTGCGCGGGCGGGACGACGACAGCGCCCGGTTCGCCGAGGCGGTGCTGGACAACCTGCCCCGCTCCACCGCCCGGGCGGTGGAGGAGCTGTCCGGGTACGACTGGGCCAGCGCCGAGGCGCGGCAGACGTATCAGCGGATCCTCGACGGGCTGCGCGGCGAGGTGCTGGAGCAGCGCTTCGCCGGGTTGCGGGACGCGGCGCGGGCCGCCGCCGACCCGGCCGCCCAGCGGCAGCTCGGCGAGATGATGCGCGACCTCAACGACCTGCTCGCCCGGCACGCCCGGTCCGAGGACACCACCGACGCGTTCGCCGAGTTCATGCGCCGGCACGGCGAGTTCTTCCCCGAGCAGCCCAAGGACGTCGACGAGCTGGTCGACGTGCTGGCCCGGCGGGCGGCGGCCGGCGAGCGGCTGATGCGGTCGCTGTCGGACCGGCAACGCGAGGAGCTGGCCGGCCTCATGCGCCAGTCGCTCGGCGAGCAACTGGCCGGGGAGCTGTCCCAGCTCGACGCCCACCTGCAGGCGCTGCGACCCGACCTGAACTGGCAGCGCGGCGAGCGGGTCCGGGGCGACCAGCCGCTCGGCTACGGCGAGGCGACCGGCGCGCTCGGCGAGCTCGCCGAGCTGGACGAGCTGCTCGACCAGCTCGACCAGGAGCACCCGGGCGCCACCCTGGACGACGTCGACGTCGACGCGGTGGCCCGGACGCTGGGCCGGGAGGCCGCCGACGACGTACGCCGGCTGCGGGAGCTGGAGCGGGAGCTGCGCCGGCAGGGCTGGGTGACCCGGGACGCGGACGGGCTGACCCTCAGCCCGAAGGCGTTGCGCCGGCTCGCCGGCACCGCCCTGCGACGGGTCTTCGCCGACCTCACCGCCGGGCCGCGCGGCCAGCACGACCTGCGCTCCGCCGGGGCGGCCGGCGAGGTGAGCGGCGCCTCCCGCCAGTGGGAGTACGGCGACGAGCAGCCCCTCGACGTGGTGCGCACCCTCACCCGCGCGGTACGCCGCGCCGGGCCGTCGGTGCCGGTCCAGCTCGCGGTCGAGGATTTCGAGGTGGTGGAGACCGAGCGGCGGGCGTCGGCGGCGGTGGCGCTCTGCGTCGACCTGTCGTACTCGATGATCTCGCAGGGGCGCTGGGGCCCGATGAAGCAGACCGCGCTGGCCCTGTCGCACCTGATGGCGACCCGCTTCCCGCAGGACGCGCTGCAGATCATCGGCTTCGGACTGGAGGCGACCACGCTCACCCAGCAGGAGTTGGCCGCGGTCGAGCCGGACATGCGGCAGGGCACCAACCTCCAACACGCGCTGCGGTTGGCCGGCCGGCACCTGCGCCGGCACCCGGGCGCCGAGCCGGTGGTGCTGGTGGTCACCGACGGCGAGCCGACGGCGCACCTGGACCCGGAGGACGGTGAGGCGTACTTCCACTGGCCGCCGCTGCCCGAGACGATCGAGGCGACCGTCCGGGAGGTCGACAAGCTGACCCGGTACGGGGCCACGCTGAACCTGTTCATGCTCGGCGACGACCCGGGCCTGCGCCGCTTCGTCGACGCGGTGGCCCGGCGGTCGAAGGGCCGGATGTTCACCCCCGACCTCGACGACCTCGGCGAGTACGTGGTCTCCGACTACCTGCGCGCCCGCCACGGGCGCCGCTGACCCGGGCCGACGCCGTCGCCCCGTCGTGGCCGCCGGAAATAAATGAGGAAGACCCCGGAGGGGGCCTGCGGTACGCTCGCGCCCATGTTCCACCCGCGTAAGTCCTAGCTGCCTGGCCCCGGCACGCGGGTGGAGTCTGCCCTTTTCCGGGTGGCTCCGCGGTGCACGATCCCCTCCCCCTGGCTCGCGTCCTCGGTGGGAGCCGCGTGTCTGTCGACCGTTCTGGCAGGGCGCCGGATGGCGCATCATCGTCGACAGGACTTCACCATGGACACCGTCAACCCGGCCCGGCCGCGGAGCGTCTGGCAGCACCGGGACTTCCAACTGCTCCTCGGCGGCCGGCTCGTCTCCCAACTGGGCGACCAACTGCAGTTCTTCGCGCTGCCGCTCCTGGTGGTGACGTTGACCGGCTCGGCCACCCAGGCCGGACTCGTCCTCGGCTTCCAGACCATCGTCTTCCTCGTGTGCGGCCCGGTCGCGGGCGCGCTGGTCGATCGCTGGGATCGCAAGGCAGCCATGATCATGTGCGACGCCGGTCGCGGCCTGCTCACCGCCACCGTCCCGGTCGCGGCCGCGCTCGGGGTGCTGGGAATGCCCCAGCTCTACATCGTCGCGGTCCTGACCGGCGTGTTGAGCACCCTGTTCACGGCGGCGAACAGTTCGGCGCTGCCGAACGTCGTCAGCCGGGCGGAGCTGCCCGCCGCGCTGGGTGCGTTCGGAGCCATGTCCAACGGGCTCCGGATAGCGGGCGCCTCCGTGGCGGGTGCCGCCTACGCCCTGGGCCGCGTCGTACCGTTCGGGTTCAACGCCGCCTCGTTCCTGATCTCCGCGGTCTCGCTGCGCGCCATCCGCGCCGAGTTCCAGGAGGAGCGGAACGGGACGCCCGCCTCAGCCCGGAGGCTGCTGACCGATATCCGGGAAGGCTTGGCGTGGCTGTGGCACCGGCCGGTGATCCGGGTGCTGGCGCTGCTCGATGCCGGGGACAGCCTGCGTTACGGTGCCGGGTACCTCCTGATCATCATGCTGGCCCGGCAACTGCACGCGAACCCGACCCAGGTCGGCATCGTCTTCAGCGGCGCGGCGGTCGGGGCACTGCTGGGCAGCGTCGCCGCTGCGCCGTTGGCCCGACGCTTCCCGCTGGGCCGCCTGTCCATCGTGATGCTGTGGGCGGAAGGGCTGGCGTTCCCCCTGTACGCGGTGGCCCCGACCTGGTGGCTCCTGCTGGTTGTCGCGTTCGCCGAGTCGGTGGTCGCACCGATCTACAACGTCGCCCTGGACAGCTATCGGCTCGCCGTGACCCCGGACGCCCTCCGGGGGCGGGTGACCAGCGCGGTGAGCACGCTGACCACCGGGGCCTCCGCCATCGGCGCCATGGCCAGCGGTGCCCTCATCGCCCTGGTCGGGGCGCGGACGCTGACGTACGCCCTGGCCGGTTGGCTCCTGTTCCTCGCGCTCATCGCCACGACCAGCCGTACGGTCCGCCACGCGCAGGCGACCGCCTGAGACCGGCAGGGGGCCCGGCCCCTCTTGCCCGCACTGCAGGTCGGCGATGTGGGGTGTTCGCGATGCCGGATACCGCCACGTCGGCGATGCGGAGTGGATCAAGGCGGGCGCAGGGGCCGGCCCCCGGTGTTGGGGGCGGTGCGCGGTTTGTTCGGTTATGGGCTGGCTGGGTGCGGTGGGTGGAACGCCATGGACGTCACCGGGGCCCGGAGACGTCCATGGCGTTCCACTGACGGGCCGGGCGGGTGAGCGGCCCGGCCGGCGGTGGGGTGTGGTGTCCGGTTTGGGGGTGTGACCGGGGGCATCCGGGGGTCGGAATGGTGGCCGGGGCGGGGTCGTTGTATCCCGGTGAACGGCCGAGGAAGACCGCGCCGCCCGACGGGGTGACGGGCCCCCGGGAATGGTGGTGGGTCGCCGGTCGTTACACATGGTCCCGGCGCCGCGAAGTGGCCAAGCCCCGCGAGCGTCGGATCCCCCCGCAAGACTTTCCCCCTTGTTTGAGCGCCTGACGGTGCTTGCGCGCCCGCCGACCCCCCCCGTCGGCGTGTGGTGTGCCAACCCCCGAATGGAGCTTTCCCATGAACACGATCATTCGTAAGAGCGTTCTTGGTGTTGCTGGTCTGGCCTTCACCGGTGGTGTGTTCGCCGGTCCGATCGCCGCGCACGCCGAGGCTCGTCCCGTGGAGGGCAAGCCGGTCGCGGTCGCGGTGCAGGCGGACAAGCCGGACACCGGCAAGCTGATCCCGCATGGTGTGCAGGGCGCCCAGTCGAAGATCACCCTGAACGACGAGCAGGTCGGTAACGCCAAGGCGATCATCGCCGCGACGAAGAAGGCGGGTCTGCCGGAGCGGGCCGCGGTCATCTCGATCGCCACGTCGCTGCAGGAGTCGAAGCTGGAGAACCTGGGCCACCTCGGCGACCAGAATGACCATGACTCGCTGGGCCTGTTCCAGCAGCGCCCCTCCAGTGGTTGGGGTACGCCGGAGCAGATCACCGACCCCGAGTACTCGACCCTCGCGTTCGAGAAGGGTCTGAAGCAGGTCGACGGCTGGCAGGACATGCCGCTGACCCAGGCCGCGCAGACCGTGCAGGTGTCGGCCTACCCGGACGCCTACGCCCAGTGGGAGCAGCAGGCCGCCGACCTGGTCGCCCAGCACTGGAACAGCTGACCCACCTACGCAACGCTGGCCGGCACCCCGAACAAGGGGTGCCGGCCAGCGGCGTTTCCACACCTGCGAATCGCAACTTGCCGAGATCGCGGCAGGTGCATGGACCCCGTCCGGGTGAACCGGGCGGGGTAGTCGCGGTACGGCCGTCGGGGGCCGGAGTTGGATTCGGGAATGGACGACGTGGACGCCGTGGAGCTGCGGCGGGCGTACGAGACGGTGCTGGCGGAAGTGGACGCGGGCGGGTTCGGGCCGCCCGAGGACGGGGAGCTGGCCGCCGACCAGATCGTGGCGCACCTGGCCGCCAACGACGAGTTGATGAGCGAGGCGACCGAGGCGGTGCTGGCCGGGTCGCCGTTCGCGTACTACGACCTGGAGACGATCCACCGGCCGCAGCTCGACGCGCTGGTCTCCGAGTGCGGCGGGCTGGACGGGCTGGCCGCCCTGCTCCGGGCCACCAGCCAGAAGCTCTGCGTGCTGGCCGAGCGGCTCGGCCCGGCCGCGGAGACCCCGGTCGACACCGTGCTGCGGGAAGGCTTCGACCTGGACGTGGACGATTCGCTGCCCTGGGGCCGGGTGCTGGACCTGCACACCCGCGTCCACCTGCCCATGCACCTGGCCCAACTGCGCGCCCTGCGCCAGCAGCCGCATTTCGCCTGAGCCGCACCGAAGCGGCGGCTGCTCGCACCGCGACGGCAGCCGCCGCTGAGCCGTCCCGTCAGCGGGACGCCGTCGCCTCCGGGCTCCGCCGGAAGGTCCGCCGGTAGGCCGTGGGAGCCACGCCGACCCGCTGGTGGAAGTGCTGCCGGAAGGCGGCGGTGGTGCCGAAGCCGGCGTGCCGGGCGATCTGGTCGACGGTCAGGTCGGTGGTCTCCAGCAGCAGCCGGGCGTGCTCGGTGCGCTGCTGGATCAGCCACTGTGCCGGGCTGAGCCCGGTCTCCGAGCGGAAGTGCCGGGTGAAGGTCCGTACGCTCATCCGGGCGTGCGCGGCCAGGTCGCGCAGGGCGACCGGCTCGTGCAGCCGCTGCCGGGCCCACTCGCGGGTGGCGGTGGTGCCGACCGCCGCGGCGCGGGGCACCGGGCGCTCGATGTACTGGGCCTGACCGCCGTCCCGCCACGGCGGCACCACGCAGCGGCGGGCGGCCCGGTTGGCCACCTCGCTGCCGTGGTCGGTGCGGATGACGTGCAGGCAGAGGTCGATGCCGGCGGCCACCCCGGCCGAGGTGAGCACCTCCCCGGCGTCGATGAAGAGCACCTCCGGGTCGAGGTCGACACCCGGGTGCAGCCGGCGGAACGGGTCCGCGTACGCCCAGTGGGTGGTGGCCGGGCGTCCGTCGAGCAGGCCGGCGGCGGCCAGCACGAACGCGCCGGTGCAGATCGACATGATCCGTACGCCTCGCGCGTGGGCCGCGCGGAGCGCCGCCGCGACCTCCGGGTCGAGGGTCCCGTCGGTCATCGCCGAACCCCCGTGCACCCCGGGGACGACCACCGTGTCGGCCCGGTCCAGCAGCTCCAGCCCGTGGTCGGGGAGCACCTGGAAGCCGGCGGTGCTGCGCACCGGACGGCCGCCGGGGGTGCAGGTCTCGACCGTGTAGAGGGGCGTGAGGTCCTCGGTGCGGGCGCAGCCGAACACCTGGGCCGAGGTGCCCAGGTCGAGGCCGACCACGTCGTCGAGGGCGAGCACCGCGATCCGGTGCGGAACGAGCGTCATGGCCCGATTATTGCGCATGCTGGCTTTCCGGCCACTCGTCGTGCCGCCCGCCACCCCCGAGACTCGGAGGGTGACCCGACACCGTCTCCATCCGGCCTGGCTCGTGGCCGGCGTCTCCTTCGTCGCGCTGGTCGGCGCGGCCGGCTTCCGCGCCACGCCCGGGGTGCTGCTGCACCCGCTGCACGCGGAGTTCGGCTGGCCGCTCGCCACCATCTCCGCCGCCGTCTCGGTCAACCTCATGCTCTACGGGCTCACCGCCCCCTTCGCCGCCGCGCTGATGGACCGGTTCGGCATCCGTCGGGTGGTGGCCGTCGCGCTGGTGCTGGTGGCCCTGGGCAGCGGGCTGACCGTGGGGATGACCGCGAGCTGGCAGCTGATCCTCTGCTGGGGTGTCCTGGTCGGCCTCGGCACCGGCTCGATGGCCCTGGCGTTCGTGGCGACCGTCACCGGGCGCTGGTTCGTCCGCCGTCGCGGCCTGGTCACCGGCGTCCTCACCGCCGGTGGGGCCGCCGGACAACTGGTCTTCCTCCCGCTGGTCGCCGTGCTGGTCCGGGACCACGGCTGGCGGGTGGCGGCGCTCGTCGTCGCCGGGGCCGCGCTGGCGGTCGTACCCCTGGTGGTGTGGCTGCTGCGCGAGCACCCGGCGGATCTCGGCCTGCCCGCCTACGGCGCGGACCAGGTGGTGCCGCCGGCGCCGCCGGCCGGCGGGGCGGCGGCCCGGGCGGTCGGCGCGCTCACCGCCGCCGCGCGGACCCGGCCGTTCTGGTTGCTCGCCGGCGGGTTCGCGATCTGCGGCGCGACCACCAACGGCCTGGTCGGCACCCACTTCGTGCCCGCCGCGCACGACCACGGCATGCCGGAGACGACCGCCGCCGGCCTGCTCGCCCTGGTCGGTCTCTTCGACATCGCCGGTACGGTCGCCTCCGGCTGGCTCACCGACCGGGTGGACAGCCGGCTGCTGCTCGGCGCCTACTACGCGCTGCGCGGCGCGTCCCTGCTGGTGCTGCCGAGCCTCTTCGCCGGCAGTGCGCAGCCCAGCATGCTCGTCTTCATCATCTTCTACGGCCTGGACTGGGTGGCCACCGTGCCGCCGACCGTGGCGCTGTGCCGGGAGTGGTTCGGCGCGTCCGGCGCGGTGGTCTTCGGTTGGGTCTTCGCCGCCCACCAGGTCGGCGCGGCCCTCGCCGCGACCGGTGCCGGCCTGGTCCGCGACCGGCTCGGCGACTACGCCCTGGCCTGGTACGTGGCCGGCGCGCTGTCGATCGGGGCGGCCGGGCTCTCGCTGTTGCTGCGCCGCCGGGCCGACGACCCGTCGTTCGTGGTGCCTGTCGCCGTCGGCCGCCGGGCCTGGAGCTACCGGGGCTGACCGGTCAGCCGGCGGTCCACTGCTGCTCGGGAGCGCCGGTGCAGGGTGCCTGCACGATCTTGGTGCCGGGCTGGGTGCCGGCTCCCTCGGCCTGCGCGCACTTGCCGCTGTGCACCGCGACCAGCAGCACCGCGGCGCCCGAGCCGGCGGGCTGCAACCGCCACTGCTGGTTGCCCTGCCCGTGGCAGGGAAACTGCTGGAGCTTGGCGCCGTCATCGGTGCTGCCGCCCTCGACGTCCAGGCACTGACCGTACGCGGCCACGGTGAGCGCCACCGCGTCCGGCGCGAGCTGATTGGCCGCCCACTGCTGCTCCGGCCCGCCGGTGCACGGCGCGAGCTGCGCCTTTGCCTGCTGCTGGTCGCTCTCCAGCCCGAGGCAGAGCCCGGAGGGCACCGAGCGGAGGGCCTTCGGTCCGGTCGGTGGCGCCGGCGGGGTGGTCGCCACAGGGGTCGGCGACGGGGCGGCCGGTGTGGTCGGCGCCGCCGTCGTGGGGGCGGCCGCGCTCGACCCGCTCGCCGCGGGAGTGGGCACCGCCGCCGCCGGCACCACTGGCCGTTCGACGCCACCGCCGAGCACGCCGGTGGCGAAGAAGATGCCCAGGAGCACGCCGCCCACCGCCACGCCCAGCGCGATCCGCATCAGCGGGTCCTGCGGCAGGCCGGGGCGGCCCGGGCGGCGGGCGCCGTAGACGGTGCCGGGCGGATCGGTCGGTTGCTCGGACATGGGGGCATCCTGAACCATGGCGTCCGTCGATAGCCAGTCGCCTCGACGGAGCGTGACTCAGTCGACGACCTTCACGTCCTTCCAGAACGCCACCCGGTCGCGCACCATCTCCGCGTCCGGCTTCGGGTCCGGGTAGTACCAGACGGCGTCCTCGCTGGTCCGGCCCGCGTCTTCCAGGCTGTAGTAGGAGGCGGTGCCCTTCCACGGGCAGACCGTGTGGGTGGCGGAGTCGCGGATCAGGTCGTCGCGCAGCGCCGTACGGGGGAAGTAGTGGTTGCCCTCGACCACCACGGTGTCGTCACTCTCCGCGATGATCAGGTCGTTCCAGACGGCTTTCGGCATGCCTCTCACGCTATGCCGGTCCGGCCGGGACGGCCACCGGTCAGCGGGCGGGTTCCGCGTCGGTGACGTCGGCCACGGTCGCGTCCAGAGTGGTGATGGCGGCGTCCGCGTCGACCGCCACGGCCACGCCGTGCTCGCCCGCGCCGAGGGTGATCTCCCGGCCGCGCAGCCGCTCGTCGGCGACGACCGGCCAGGCGGTGGTCGAGCCGAACGGGGTGATGGTGCCGCGCTCGTAGCCGGTGGCCGCCTTCGCGGCCGCCGCGTCCGGCATGGACATCCGGCTCACCCCGAGCAGCGCGCGCAGCTTGGGCCAGGAGATCACCCGATCGCCGGGGGTGAGCACGAACAGGTGGTCGTCCTCGCCGCGCCGGACCACGATGGTCTTGACCACGTCGGGCACCTCGACGCCGCGTGCCTGCGCCGCCTCGGCGAGGCTGCGGACCGGACCGTGCCGGATGACCCGGTACGGCAGTCCGGCGACGTCGAGAGCGGCGAGGGCGGGGGAGGACATGCCCGCCACGGTAACGCGGCCGTCGCACGCCGGACGCGAAACCGCCACTGTGGTCATCCCACCAATTGTCGTACCCGGGCGTAAGGTGATCTCATGCACGCTGTCCGTGATCATGAACGGGCGGTGGGCACGCTGCGACGCTCGTACGCCGCGGTGCCCGCCGGGGAACCCGTACGGCTGGCCAAGCAGACCTCCAACCTGTTCCGCCCCCGGTCCGCGCCCCGCGCGCCGGGGCTCGACGTGAGCGGCCTCACCGGGGTGCTCGCCGTCGATCCGACCGCCCGCACCGCTGACGTGCAGGGCATGTGCACGTACGAGGACCTGGTCGACGCGACCCTGCCGCACGGGCTGATGCCGCTGGTGGTGCCCCAACTGCGCACGATCACCCTGGGCGGCGCGGTGACCGGGCTGGGCATCGAGTCCACCTCGTTCCGCAACGGCCTGCCGCACGAGTCGGTCCTGGAGATGGACGTGCTCACCGGCTCAGGTGAGATCGTCACCGCCGGGCCGGAGGAGCACGCCGAGCTGTTCCGGGCCTTTCCCAACTCGCTCGGCAGCCTCGGCTACGCCACCCGGCTGCGCATCGAGCTGCAACCGATCCGCCGCTACGTGGCGCTGCGCAACATCCGGTTCACCCGGCTGGAGGAGCTGACCGACGCGATCGGTGAGGTGATCGCCAAGGGCTCCTGGGAGGGCGACCCGGTCGACGCGATGGACGGGGTGATGTTCAGCCCTGGTGAGGCGTACCTGATGCTGGGCACGTTCACCGACGACGCGGCCGGGCGGCCCAGCGACTACACCGGCCAGGACATCTACTACCGGTCGCTGCAGCGCCGCACCCGGGACGCGCTCACCGCGTACGACTACCTGTGGCGCTGGGACACCGACTGGTTCTGGTGCTCGGCGGCGTTCGGGGTGCAGCACCCGGTGGTCCGCCGGCTCTGGCCCCAGCGCTACCGGCGCAGCGACTTCTACCACCGGCTGGTCCGGCTGGAGCACCGGCACCAGGTGGCCGCCCGGATCGACCGCTGGCGCGGCCGGCCGGGCCGGGAGCGGGTGGTGCAGGACGTGGAGATCCCGCTCGACGGCACGGCGGATTTCCTGCGCTGGTTCGCCCGGAACGTGGGGATGACGCCGGTCTGGCTCTGCCCGCTGCGGTTGCGTGAGCCGTCCGGTCCGGGATCGGCCCGGGCCTGGCCGCTGTATCCCCTTCAGCCGGGCGAAACGTATGTGAACATCGGCTTCTGGGGGAGCGTGCCGATCGCCGACGGCGCCGCGGACGGCGACGTCAACCGGGCGGTCGAGCGCGCGGTGTCGGGGGCGGGCGGGCACAAGTCGCTCTACTCCGACGCGTACTACGAACGGGACGAGTTCGACCGGCTCTACGGCGGCGACGTCTGGCGCGCCGTCCGGGACCGGTACGACCCGGACCACCGGCTCACGGGACTCTACGAAAAGGCGGTGGCACGACAGTGAGCTTGATCGACCGTGAACAGGGGGCGGCTGACGCCCCGTCCGGCCCGCCGGCGGGAGGTCGGCGCACGGGCCCGACCGTCGCGGACGTGGTCCGCGCGGTGACCACCGGCCCGCTGCCGGTGCGCGTCACCGGCTACGACGGCAGCGCCGTCGGTCCCGCCGACGCGGGCATCACCCTGTCCATCCGCTCCGAGCGGGGCCTGTCGTACCTGCTCACCGCGCCCGGAGACCTCGGCATGGCCCGCGCGTACGTCAGCGGCGACCTGGGCTTGGACGGCGTGCACCCGGGTGACCCGTACGAGGCGCTGCGGGTGCTCAAGGACGAGATGCCGCTGCGGATGCCGCCGGTCGGCGAGGCGCTGGCCCTGGTGAAGGGGCTGGGCTGGGAGCGGCTGATGCCGCCGCCGCCCCCGCCGCAGGAGGCCGCGCCGCGCTGGAAGCGGGTGATGAACGGGCTGCGCCACTCGCGTACCCGGGACAGCAGCGCGATCTCCCACCACTACGACGTCTCGAACGCCTTCTACGAGAAGGTGCTCGGCCCGTCGATGACGTACACCTGCGCGGTCTTCCACAGCCCCGACGACACGCTCGAGGAGGCGCAGCGGGCCAAGTACGACCTGGTCGCCGGCAAGCTGGCGCTCAAGCCCGGGATGCGGCTGCTCGACGTCGGCTGCGGCTGGGGCGGCATGGTCCGGCACGCGGCCCGCGAGTACGGCGTCAAGGCGCTCGGGGTGACCCTGTCCAAGGCGCAGGCCGAGTGGGCGCAGGCGGCGATCGAGCGGGAGGGGCTGAGCGACCTCGCGGAGGTGCGGCACCTGGACTACCGGGACGCGCCGCGTGAGCAGTTCGACGCCATCTCGTCGATCGGCCTGACCGAGCACATCGGGGTGCGCAACTACCCGGCGTACTTCGGGGCGCTGCGCAGCCGGCTGAAGCCGGGCGGGCGGCTGATGAACCACTGCATCACCCGGGCGGACAACCGCGCCCCGCACCGCTCCGGCGCGTTCATCGACCGGTACGTCTTCCCGGACGGCGAGCTGGCCGGGCCGGGCCGGCTGATCAGCGAGATCCACGACGCCGGGCTGGAGGTGCACCACGAGGAGAACCTGCGTCAGCACTACGCGCTGACCCTCGCGGGCTGGTGCCGCAACCTGGTCGAGCACTGGGACTTCTGCGTGAACGAGGTCGGCCCGGGCACCGCCCGGGTGTGGGGCCTCTACATGGCCGGCTCCCGGATGGCCTTCGATCGCAACGACATCCAGTTGCACCAGGTGGTCGCCACGCACAACGGTCCGGAAGGGGTCAACGGCTACCCGCTGCGCCCCGACTGGACGCCCTGACGGACTGACCGACGACGAAAGGCCGCGCGGATCGCGCGGCCTTTCGTCGTGCTCGGGATTTTCCGGTCGCCCAGTCAACCTTCGAGTGGTGCCCGTCGTCCTTGGTAGCGACGAAAGGAGAGCCGGTGTGGCGGAAGAAACGCTTCGAGGGACTGGACACCCTCGTCGCGGAACGCGGCGATGCCCTGCTCGCAACGGCGGTGCTGCTGACCGGTAGCCGATCCGCCGGGGAGGACCTGGTGCAGGCGGCGCTGGAGCGGCTGATGCGCAACTGGGGCCGCGTGCACGGCGACAGGGAGGGTTACCTACGCCGCACGCTCTACCACCTGGCGGTCGACCGGTGGCGGCTGCGCCGGCGCCGCCCGGAGGTGCTGACCTCGATCGAGCCGCCGGGCCAGCCGGACGGCACGGACGCGTTGCACCTGCGGCAGGCACTCATCCAAGCCCTGGGCCTGCTGCCGCCCCGCCAACGGGCCGTGCTGGTGCTCCGCTACTGGGAGCAGTTGAGCGAGGCGGAAGCCGCCGAGACGCTCGGCTGCTCGGTCGGCACCGTCAAGTCGACCACCTCCCGGGGGCTGACCCGGCTACGTGAACTCACCGCCGACTGGGCGCTCGAAGGCGCCGGGATGAACGGAGCACGCAGATGACCACCGACCTTGAGGAGCAGCTGATCGCCGGACTGCGGGACGAGGCCGCCGGACTGGCGCTCACCCGCGACGTGCTCGGGGAAGCCACCCGACGCCACCGGCGCCGCACCGCGCTGCACCGCACCACGTACGCCGTCGGGGTGGTCGGGGTGGTCGGGGCGCTGGCCGCGGCCCTGGCCGTCGGTGCCCCTGGTGATGCCACTCGCTCGCCCGGCCCGGTGGCCGAGCGGCCCGCGCCGGCGACTCCCGACACGCCGCGGCTGCGGCTCGCGGCCGCCGCCGCGGCCAGTGAGAACATCAGCTACCGCGTGAAGGTCACCACCACCAACAAGGACAAGCTGCCACCGCGGAACGAGCTGCCCGAGCCGGTGGCCAGCAGTTGGGTGACGGAGGGTGCGTTCGATCCGGCGACGGCCACCGGTTACCTGAGTTCGCCGAGAACCGGGCTGCGTCCGCCCATGTCGATCGGCTGGCTGAAGGAGCGCCTGGTCGATGGCGTCCTGTACCACGGTGGCCTGGACGGTGCCGACCCCGACAGCGGAAAGATCGTGTGGTCCCGCGATCGGGAGGGCAGGCAGACGAGCTTGGACTTCGACGACGCGCTAGGCGGCAGGCTGGGCACCTCGACGGATCCGCAGCAGCTGTTCCGAATGCTGCGGCAGGCCGGCGCCGAGGTGACCCAGAACCCCGGCGGCGGCTACCACTTCGAGGTCACGGTGCAGGATTCATCCAAGGGGATTGCCGCCGACAAGCTGGTCGGTGACGTGACGATCGACGCGGACGGCCGGATCAAGACGGTGGCGTACGACCGTGCGGCCCGGTGGAACGCCAGGGGCCCGGAATTCACCTATCACCTGCACGTGCTGGTGGAACTCTCCGACTACGGCCTGCCGGTGAAGGTCGAGGCGCCAGCCAACGCCGTAGTCATCGGCTCGCGGTAGCCGACCATACCGACCCGAAAGGCCGCGCGGGCAGCGCGGCCTTTCGTCGAATCCATTGACAAAGAATTTTTGTACGTACAAACTGATTTTTGCCATGAGAGACGTCCTGTACCTGGAAGAGCGCGAGCAGGCCGAGACCCTGCTCAAGCCGCAGCGCATCGAGGTGCTGCGGCAGCTCGCCGAGCCCCGCACCTGCACCGAGGTCGCCGCCCGGCTGGACCAGACGCCGCAGCGCGTCTACTACCACGTCAAACAGCTGGTCGCGGCCGGCCTGGTCGAGCAGGTCTCGGCCCGCAAGGTGCGCGGCATCAGCGAGGGCATCTACCAGGCCGTCGCCCGGTCGTACTGGCTCTCGCCCCGACTCGTCGGGCGGATCGGGGGTGCCCGCCGGGCCCGCGACGAGCTGAGCCTGGGCTATCTGCTCGACCTCATGGAGGAGGTCCAGGCCGACATCGCCGCGCTGGACCGCACCGCGCCGGAGCTGCCCTCGATCGGGATGTCCGGCGAGATCAGAGTGCCGGCCGAGCACCGGCAGGAGTTCCTGCACGACCTGCAGACGACGCTGCAGGACCTGTTCACGCGCTACGGGGGCGCGGAGGGGGATGCCTTCAAACTCGCCGTGGCGTGCTACCCGAAAGGTGACGACCGTGAGTGAACCACTGACCGTCCGGGTCCGTCTCGCCGCCCCCGTGGACGCCGTGCGCCATGCCCTGACCGACCCCGCCGAGCTGCGCGTCTGGCTCGCCGAGCACACCGAGGTCGAGCTGCCGCACCGGTACGAGTTCTGGGGCCGCTACACCCCTGAGGGTGACGCGCCGCACCAGCGGCTGCTGCACGCCGACGAGCGCACGCTGCGCTTCGCCTGGACCCTCGACGGCGTGGAGACCACCACCGAGTTCGCACTGGCACCCGACGGGGACGACACCCTGCTCACCCTCCGGCAGAGCCACTACGACTTCGCCGAGGCGATGAGCGGCAGCACCATCCGCGGCGTGCTGCAGACCTTCTGGGCCCTGTCGATCGCCAACCTCGCCGCCCGCCTGGAGGGCAAGCCGCTGCTGCCGCGCACCGACTTCACCTCGACCGACCTGCGCGCCGAGCTGACCATCGACGCCCCCGTGGACCGGGTCTGGACCTCGCTGACCGACTCGGAGCAGGCCAGCGCCTGGTTCGGCTACCCGATCGGGATCGAGCCCTGGGTCGGCGGCCGGTACGCCATGGGTGGCTTCGAGGCCGGGTACGCGGCCAAGGTGGTCGACCTGGACCCCGGCCAGAAGATCTCCGTCGACTGGGGACCCGTCGGGGTCAGCACCTGGGAGCTGGCCGAATCCGACGGGAAGACGAAGCTGACCATGGTGCAGAGCGGCTTCGACGAGGACAACCCCCCGTACGCGGCCTGGTGCGGCAACGTGGCCGGGCTGTTCGAGCTGCGCCGTTTCCACGAGATGGCCGACTGGCAGCCGATCTGGCTCTCCGAGGAACTGCCGACCGGCGCCTGAGCGTGGCGCTCCCGTCCCTGCCGCCGGCGACGCTCCCGGCGGCAGGGACGTCATCAGGTGCGTAGCGGGTCGGAAGCTGCTGCGGCACACCGGGTTTCCACAGGAAGGGCACAAGGCAACCTCAGATCCCCGCGCGACGGTGGACGCATCACCGAACCGAGGAGGATCCATGACCGCCGTCATCGACCTGACCACCCCCGCCGTCGCCGTGCTCGGCGACGCCACCCGGGTCACCGGGCTCGCTCGCCAGCTGCCGGCCGCCTGGCGGGTGCTGCGCACCCCCGGCGTCGAGTACGTCCAGCCCGGTGAGCTGGTGCTGCTGGTCTGTCCGGACGCGGCGACCGTCGGGCGGGTGCACCGCCGGCTGCCGGCCGGGTGCGCGCTGGCGGTCCTCGTGGAGCAGGACGTCGCCACGACCACCATCGCCGACGTGCTCCAGGCCGGGGCGGACGTCTGCGTGCGGGCCGGCTCGACCACCATCCTGGCCAGCCATCTCGTCGCCTGTCACCGGCGACGCACCCGACCGCCGTCTCCGACCGTGGAGGGGGAGCGGATCGCTGCCTTCGCCGGTGCCTGCGGATCCGACGCCACGAATGCGGTGACCCGATGACCGACATGATGAGCCGTCCCACCGGCACCGTCCCTGTCGTCACCGCTCCGCCCGCCCCGGCAGCCGCCACTCCGGCACCGGCCCGCCCGCTCGTCGCCGATCCCGACGACTTGCCGGGCTGGCCGCCCGCGCAGGGCGAACCGTTGATTCCTCCGCCGGATGGCCCGGCCACCGCGACCCGGACCGGCCCGTACCGGTGGCGGCGCCGGCTGGGCGCGGCCGGGCTCGCGCTCGCCCTGATGCTGGGCGGCGGTGCGTCCGGCGCGCTGGCCGTGGACCGGCTCGTTGGCGAGGGGACCAGCGCGACGGCGGTGCGGGTGACGCCGGCCGGCGCGATCGACACCCTCTCCGGGGCGGTCGGCACCGTGTCGCCGAGCATCGTCACGATCACCGCGGCCGGAACCTCGGGCACCAGCCTCGGCTCGGGCGTGATCCTGGACAAGGACGGGCTGATCCTGACCAACGCGCACGTGATCGAGTCGGGTGGCCGGTTGAGCGTGCAGCTCGCCGACGGGCGTACCGCCTCGGCCACCCTGGTCGGCCGGGACACGAGCGCGGACATCGCGCTGCTGCGGGCCGACGGCCTCTCCGGGCTGACCCCGGCCACCCTCGGCACCGATGCCACGCTGCGGGTCGGCGACACGGTGCTGGCCTTCGGCAGCCCGCTCGGTCTGGAGGGGACGGTCACCTCGGGCATCGTCTCCGCGCTCGACCGCTCGGTCGACAACATGAGCGGCCTGATCCAGACCGACGCGGCGATCAACCACGGCAACTCCGGCGGCGCGCTGGTCGACACCGCCGGGCGGGTGGTCGGCATCAACGTGGCCATCGCCACCACCGGCCAGGACGAGGGCAGCATCGGCCTCGGCTTCGCCATCCCGATCGACACCGTCCGCACCGTGGTCGACCGCCTCACCGACCAGGCCACGAACTGACGGCCCGCTGGCTGAATCGTTCGGGAGGGCTTCAGCCGGAAAGGTCGGCGACCCGGCGCAGCAGGGCGCGGCGTTCCGGCTCGGAGCGGACCGCCTCGGCGGCCGCCCGGAACAGCGCCGCTCCGCGTGCCCGGTCGCCGAGGCGGGTGGTCAGCTCGGCCTCGGCGGCCAGCGCGGGCGGGTAGCCGTCCAGGGCGCCGCCGGCGCGGGCCTCGGCGAGCAGGTCCAGCCCGATCCGCGGGCCGTGCGCGTAGCCGTGGGCCACCGCCCGGTTCAGCCGGACCACCGGGGTGGGGCGCAGCCGGGCCAGCTCGTCGTAGCAACGGGCGATGGCCGACCAGTCGGTCTGGGCGGCGGTCGGGGCGGTGGCGTGGCAGGCGGCGATCCGGGCCTGGAGGGCGTACGGGCCGTCGCCGGCGCGGTCCAGCAGGGCGACCCCCTCGGCGACGGCGTGCCGGTCCCACCGGGAGCGGTCCTGCTCGTCCAGCGTGAGCAGGTTGCCGTCGGCGGCCCGGCGGGCGGCCCGGCGGGAGTGGTGCAGCAGGAACAGGGCGAGCAGCCCGGCCACCTCCGGCTGCTCCGGCATGAGCGTGTGCAGCAGCCGGGCCAGCCGCACCGCCTCGGTGGCGAAGGCGGGCTCGCCGTCGGCGTCGTACCCCCGGGTGAAGAGCAGATAGAGCACGGCCAGGACGCCCGGCAGCCGCTCGACCAGCGCGGGCCCGGTCGGCACCCGGTACGGGACGCCGGCGGCGGCGATCTTCGTCTTGGCCCGGGTGAGCCGGCGGGTCATCGTCGACTCGCTGACCAGGAAGGCGCGGGCGATGTCGGCGGTGGGCACCCCGGCCACGGTGCGCAGGGTCAGCGCGACCCGGGCCTCCAGGGCCAGGGCCGGATGACAGCAGGTGAAGATGAGCCGTAACCGGTCGTCCACCACGTCCCCTCCCGTCGGCGTCGGCTGCTCCGGGTCGGTGAGCAGGGCCAGCTCGCGCAGCTTGCGGCGTTCCACGGCGGCCCGGCGCAGCACGTCCACCGCGCGGTTGCGGGCGGCGGTCATCAACCAGCCGCCCGGATTCCCCGGTACGCCGTCGCGGGGCCAGCGCTCCAGCGCCGCCGCGAGGGCCTCCTGGGCGCAGTCCTCGGCGAGGGTCCAGTCGCCGGTGACGCGGATCAGGGCGGCCACGATCCGCGGGTACGCCTCGGCACCCGCTGCGGCGACCGCCCCGGCCGCGTCCGTCACCGGGTCAGTCCACCAGGGGACGCAGCTCGATCCGCCCCCCGTACGCCATCGGGTGGGCGCGGGCCACCTCGATCGCCTCGTCCAGGTCGGCGCACTCGAGCAGGTCGAAGCCCACGATCACCTCCTTGGTCTCGGCGAACGGGCCGTCGCTGAGCAGCAGTTCGCCGTCGCGGACCCGGACGGTGGTGGCCGCCGACGGCGGCGCGAACACGCTCCCCGTCACGCGCTGGCCGTTGGCGTCCCGTTCGGCCACCCACTTCTCGATGTCGGGCGCGGCGTCCGGGTTCCGGTCCGGCTCGGTGTCGGTGCAGACGAACATCATGTACTTCATCGGTTCTCTCCCTCGGTCGTGCTTCCATCCAGCCTGACGAACGGGGAACGCGCATCCGGACAGCGGGGTGCGGAAAATTTCGTGGGTGTTTTCCGGACCCGGGATGGGTACTGCCCGGCGATGTTCTTCATCTTCGGGCTCCGGACCAAGGTTGTCCGGTCCGGCGTCGTCACCGAGGTCTGCCGTACCTGTGGCAACCAGGCGGCCCAGGTCATCACCCGGCGGGCCACGAAGTTCACCCTCTTCTTCATCCCGTTGATCCCGGTGCGCACCCGCTGGACGAAGCAGTGCACCTTCTGCGGCACCCAGTACGACGTCTCCCGGGCCGAGGCCGAGCGCCTCCCGGTCGGCTGACCGTGGCCCGCTTCCTCTGCTGGCTGATCGGCCGCCAGCCGGTCAGCCCCCCGCCCGCACCGGTGCACACCGTCTCCCGCCCGCCCTGCACGCCCGGCCGCCGGCACCGCCGCCGCGCCCGACCGTCGGCGGGCGCCCAGTCTCCCCGCTCACCCTGGAACCGTTCCGCCGGCCGCTGACCGGCATGTGATCTTCGACCCGCTGTCGGACCCGTCTCCACCTGCGCGAACTAGGCTGGGGCCGCCGTCTGAACGGGGAGAATCGTGCGCAATCACCCGGCCGTCGTGCTGGTGGCCGTCCTGCTGTCCACCATCGCGTTGCCGGTCTCGCTGACGGGCGCGTCCGTCGCCCTGCCGGACATCGGCCGGGACCTGCACGCCGACCTGGCCGGGGTGCAGTGGGTGGTGAACGGCTACAACGCGACCTTCGCCAGCTTCATGCTCGCCACCGGCGCCATCGCCGACCTGTTCGGCCGCCGCCGGGTGTACGCCGTCGGGGTCGCCCTCTTCGCCGCCGGCGGCCTGCTCGCCGCGCTCGCCGGGAACGTGCTGCTGCTCGACCTGGCCCGGGCGCTCGCCGGGATCGGCGCGGCCGCCGCGGCGACCAGCGCCTCCGCGCTGCTCGCCGGGGCTTTCCAGGGCCGGGCCCAGGCCCGCGCCTTCAGCCTGTTCGGTACGGCGATCGGCGTCGGTCTGGCCTTCGGTCCGTCGGTCGCCGGGCTGCTCATCGAGGGCTTCGGGTGGCGGGCGGTCTTCGCCGCCCCGGCGCTGGCCGCCTGCGTGGTGCTTGGGCTGGTGCCGCTGCTGCCGGAGTCCCGCCAGCCGCACCCGGGACGGGTCGACTGGCCGGGCACGCTGTCGTTCACCGCCGCGCTGCTGCTGCTCATCTACGGATTCGTGCAGGGCCCCGCGTACGGGTGGACCGCCCCGGTCATCCTCGCCGCGTTCGTCGCCGCGCTGGCGCTGCTTGTGCTGTTCGTCCGGGTGGAACGCCGCCGTGCCGACCCGATGTTCGACCTGGCCCTGCTGGCGAGCCCCCGGTTCCTCGGCATCTGCCTGGCGGCGGCCACCATCGTGGCGGTGCTGGTGCCGCTGCTGGTCTACCTGCCGGCGTACCTGACCACGGTGGTCCGGCTCAGCCCGGGCGCGGCCGGCGCGACGCTGATCCTGCTCACCGCCCCGACGCTGGTGCTGCCGCTGCTCAGCGGCGTGCTGACCCGGCTGGTCCCGGCCACCGCCGTCACCGTCGTCTCGGTGCTGCTGGTCGCGGTCGGCGCGGCCTGGACGACCGTGCTCGGACCGCACGTGAACACGGCCACTCTGGCCGGTCCGCTGCTCACCATCGGGTGCGGGGTGGGACTGTCCATCGGCCTGCTGGACGCCATCGCGATCGGCAGCGTCGCGCCGTCCCGCGCGGCCACCGGGGCTGGGATGATCAACACGGCCCGGCTGGCCAGCGAGACGGTCGCCATCGCGGTGGTCGGCGCGGTGCTGGCCAGCACCACCGCCGGCCGGCTCGCCGACCCGGGCTTCACCGGCGGGCTGCGTACGGTGCTGTGGTCGATGGCCGCGCTCGCGCTGGTCGCCGCGATGGCCGTCGCCGTGCTGGTCCGCCGTAGCGCGCTGCCGGCCGTGGCGGCGTCGACGGCCTATCCTGGCGGATCATGACGGACACCGCGCAGCGCCTGGCCGAGATCCGGGGTGGCGTGCCGCCCCGACGGCACAACGCCCGGACCATCGCCGCGCTGACCGGCAACCCGGGCTGCACTCGCCGGGCCGTGCTGGACAGCGCCGGGGTGGACAAGCCGAAACTGGCCGAGCGGATCGGCTTCCCGGCCCGGTTCGGCCAGTCCCGCTTCGCCATAACCCGCGGCAACGCGTTCGAGGCGCAGGTCAAGGCCGACGGCGGGGTGGAGTTGCTGCGGCTGGTCGCGGAGCGGCTGGGCGTACCGGTGCCGGCGGCGGCGAGCTGGACCGACCTGGGTGGCGACGAGGACCGGCCGGAACGGTCCCGGGCGGCGCTCACGGCAGCGGGGGACGGGGCGGCGCTCTTCGACCACCCGCTGCTCGGCCTGGACGTGGCCGGCCGGCGGGTGCACCTGGAACCCGACCTGGTGGCCGCCCGGCTCGCCGGCCGGTTCCACGTGGTGGAGATCAAGTCCTTCCCGGTGATCGACGGGCAGGCCGACCCGGCCAAGGTCTCCGCCGCCGCCATCCAGTCCGCCGTCTACGTGCTGGCGCTGCGCGAACTGCTGGCCACCGAGGGGCACGACCCGGACCTCGTCTCGCCCGAGGTGGTGCTGGTCTGCCCGCGGGATTTCACCAACCAGCCGGTAGCCAGCCTGCTCGACGTGCGCCGGCAGTTGCTGGTGCTGCGCCGCCAGCTCGACCGGATGGCCCGGATCGACGACCTGCTCGCCGCCGTGCCGGCCGGCTTCACCGCCGACCCGACCACCGACCCGGCGACGCTTCGGGCCGCGCTGTCCACCGTGGAGGCCCGCTACGCCCCCGACTGCCTGGCCGCCTGCGAGCTGGCGTACTTCTGCCGGCACGAGGCGCGCGGCCACACCGCCGCACTGGGCCGGCCGGTGCGGGAGGCGCTCGGTGGCATCGTCGACGTCGGCGAGGTGCTCGCCCTCGCCGAAGGCCAGCGCGCCCCGGACCCGCAGCAGGCGGAGGCCGCCGCGCTGCTGCGCGCCGCCGCCCGCCTGCGCGCCGACGCCCTCGCCGGGAACCCGTCATGAGTACGCTGCGCGCCCTCGCCAAGGCGCAGGCGGTCGCCGCCGCGGTGGCCCAGCCGGTGGCCACCGTCCGGCACCTGCACCTGTCCGACCGCCCGCTGGTGCTGGTGCCCCTCGCGCTCGCCGGCGAGGCGAACGCCCCGCTCGCGGCCCTGGTCGGCGCCGCCCCCGACGAGGCGCGGCTGCTGGTCGTGCCGCAGCCCCGCAACCGGGAGCAGCGGCTCGGGTTCGCCGCCGAGCTGGCCGGGATCGTGCTGCCCCACCTGGAGTCGTTCCGGGGGGTCAGCGAGGCGGTGCCGGTCGACCGGGGCAGGGACGTGCGCCACCGGTACGTGGACGCGCCGCAGCTGCTGGTGCCCAACCCGGCCGGGATCACCTTCCTGCGGCTGCTCGGTCGCTCCACCCGGTTCCGCCGGCCCGACGGGGAGTATCCGGTGCACCCGTCGGTGCCGCTGCTCGGCCGCTGGCTGACCTTCTTCGCCGAGCGCGCCGAGCACCCCGGCTCGGCGGCGCTGGTCGCGCTGACCGAGGCGCTCACCCAGCACTGGGCGACCGGGCAGAGCGCAGTGGAGGACCTGCACCTGCCGGCCCTGCTCGGCTGGCTCGACCCGCCGCCCGGCATGACGGGCAGGGCGGCGGCCGCCCGCGCCGAGGACCCGGCGACCTGCCCGCCCGCCGGCCCGGCCACCGACCCGGACTTCGACAACCACCGGCTCGCCCCGGCGATGGCCGCGTACGCCGATGCCGAGGCCGACCCGGTGGCCCGCGCCGAGGCGTACGCGGAGTTGGAGCGGCTGCTGCGCGGCCAGCTCGCGCCCACCTGGGAGCTGATGTGGCGCGGCGTGGGGTTGCTGCGGGCCCTGCCGTCCGGGGCTCGGGTGGCCGGTCGCTGGGCCGGCGACCGGGACGCCTTCACCGGGTACGCCGAGCACGTGGACGGCGGGGGCGGGCCGCAGCCGCGCCGGGACGGGGCGGTGGCCGCGGCGGTGCGGCTGCACCGGCTGGAACGGGCCCTCACCTCGTACGCGGTGCAGCGCGCCTACGACGACCCGCTGGTCATGGCCGAGCACCGGCTGACCGGGGAGGCGTTCGTCGGCGACGTGACCCTGGCGGATCCGAAGCGGGTGGACGACACCGGCAAGCGGCCGGTGCTGCGGCCCCGCATCCAGGTGGTCACCACCGAGCCGGTGCTGGTGCCGGTGGGCGCGACGCTCTACTCGCCGGCCCGCCCGGGCCAGAAGGCGAAGGTGGTCTTCGTGACGCCCGGGGCCGACGGCAAGACCGAGGTGGTGCTGGAGCTCTCGGGCGGGATGGGGCGCGGGCTGACGGCGGCGCCGGGCAGCGTCCCTGAGGTGGGGGAGCGGCTCTGCCTGACCACCCTCTCGGACGCGTACCTGCCGGCCGGCAACTTCCCCGCGGCCGAAGAGACCCCGTGGACCCATGGCGGCCCGCCGGCCGAGTCGGAGCCGGCCGGCGGGTAACCCTTGCCGGCCCAGGTCAGGCGAGGGCGGCCACGGCCTCCCGGGCCTCGTCCGCCGTCGGCCGCCGCGGGTCCGCGGCGAGCAGACTCTCCAGGGCCATCCGGTACGCGGTGTCGCGCGCCTCGGCAACCGGCGCCTCGACGTCCGGGGCGACCCCGCTGCCCTCCCAGTTGGTGCCGGTGGCCGCGTGCACCGGCCGGGCCACCGGCACGGTCAGCTCCAGGTGCGGGTGGGCCCGGAATCCGGTCCGGGGGTGCGCCCCGCCGCGGGTCCGCTCCCCGACCACCGTCGCCCGGCCCAGCTGCTGCAGGTCGTACGCCAGCTCCTCGCCGCCGGAGAAGGTGTCCGGGCCGGTCAGCACGTACACCGGCTTGTCGGGGTGGTACCCCGGCACGGGCAGGTACGCCGCGCTCCAGTACTGCCGGCCCGCGCCGGCCCGGTTGTACATGGTGTGCAGGTGCACCGGCTCGGCGAAGAACCAGCCGCAGATCAGGGCGGTCATGTCGGGGCTGCCGCCCAGGTTGCCGCGCAGGTCGAGCAGGAGCGCGTCGGTGCCGGCGAGCAGCCCGAGCGCCGCCGTGACCGCCGCGCCGCCGAGCTGCGGCGGGGCGAGGAACGGCCTCAGGTCCAGCAGCCCGACGTTGCCGGCGAGGCGTTCCACCCGGGCCACCCCGCCCATGTGCCGGGCGGTCAGGTCGGCCCAGGCGCCCTCGTCCGGCTCCTCGTCGATCTCGGGCAGCGCGGTGACGTGGTGCTTGAGCCGCAGGTGCAGGTCCCGGTTGACCGACTGGAGGTCCTCGGTGACGAGGGCGCCCAGGGCCGCCGGGTCGGCGACGTCGGCGTACCGGCCGGCGCGGAGGCGGTCGCCCAGGTGGGCGGCGATCCGCTCGGCCACGTCGGGAAAGACGTAGTGCTCGGCGACCAGCTTCGCGGACCGCTCGACGACCTCGGTGATCTCGTCCTGTCGCATGTCGTGTCCCCGTTTCCACAGTGGTGTGCGGGCCAGTAGAGCAGCCGATTGACAAAGCGTCAAGAGAAGTGGACGCTTTACGTCGTGCCCGACCAGACCCCCGACGCGCTGCACGTCCGCAGCCCGGCCCACTTCAAGGCGCTCGCCCACCCGTTCCGCCACCGGCTGCTCTTCGCCCTCGGCGCGGGGCCCGCCACCATCAGCCAGCTCGCCACCGGGCTGGGCGCGGCCAAGGGCACCGTCGCTCACCACCTCAAGGTGCTCACCGAGGCCGGCATGGTCCGGGTCGCCCACACCCGGCAGGTGCGCGGCGGCACCGAGCAGTACCACGAACGCACCTTCCGCCGGCTGGTCGGCGGCGAGGGCGACGCCGAGACCACCGGCGCGCTGCTGGGCGCGGTCGCCGAGGAACTGGTCGGCGACCGCGACCCGCTGCTGCACCTGCGCCACCTGCGGCTCACCCCCGGGCAGGCGCACCGGCTCCGGGCCACCCTGGAGGAACTCGTCGCCGACGCCGAGGAGGCCGGCCCCGGCCAGCCGCGGCACGGCGTCCTGGTCGCCCTCTACCGCCGGGGTGCCCCGGCCGCGCCGCCCGACTGACGCACGCCGATCGGATCTGGCGGTGGTAACCCGGGCTGACTAGGCTTGCGCCGTTCGCCGTCCGCAACCGGTCCTCATCGTCGAGGTGCGCGCCAGAGAGAGCCGGAGCGAATCGTTGTGCCCCAGCAGGACGTGGACCCGGCCGTGACGGCGCGGGCCCGTTCCCCGCTCGCCGGCCGCGTCGGGCTCGTCGCGGCCGCCTTCGTCGTACTCGGGGAAGCCGGCTGGCTGCTCGCCGGCCTGCCCCACGCGGCGCTGGTCAGCGACCTGGGGGCGGTGGCGGTGTCCAGTTGGGCGGCGGTGGCGTGCACCCGGGTGGCCCGCCGGCGCCCGGCGCCGCTGCGCCGGTTCTGGGCGCTGCTGGCCGTGACCATGGCGCTCGCCGCCCTCGGCCGTACGGTGTGGACGGTCGAGCGGCTCGGCGGGGACGGGCTGCCGCACACGCCGCTGGTCGGCGGGCTCTTCACCGCCGGCATCGTCACCGGCACCGCCGCGCTGCTCTGCTCCCTGGCCGCCCCGCGCAGCCTCGTCGGGCAGGCCCGCACCGTGCTCGACGGGGTGATCGTCGCGCTGGCGCTCGTCCCGATCGGCTGGGTGGTGGTGTTCCGCGACATCGCCGCCGCCGACCTGGCCGATCCGCTGCGCACCTTCGGGCTGCTCTACCCGATGTTCGACCTGATGCAGCTCACCATCCTGGTGGCGGTCTCCGGGCCGGCGCGGCCGATGTGGCGGGCGCTCACCGTGATCGGGGCCAGCCTCGCCATCCGGGCCGCCGCCGACGCGATCTACGTCTCGCTCGTCGCGCACGGCACGTACGCCGCCGGCCACCCGATCGACGTCTGCTGGCCACTCAGCTACCTGCTGATGGGCGCGGCCACCGGCCACCCGCCCCCGGCCGGCGGCGACGCCGAGGACGAGACCACCGAGTCGCCGCTGCCGCCCTGGTGGCGGGTGGCCCTGCCGTACCTGCCGGTCGGCGGCGCCATCGTCGCGGTGGTGCTCGCCCGGCGGCCCACCGGGCAGACCCCGCACCTGATCTTCATCAGCATGATGGCCCTGCTCGGGGTCCTCGCGCTGCGGCAGGGGCTGGCCGCCAACGAGAACCTGCGGCTGGTCGCCCGGCTGCGCCGGCTGGCGTACTACGACCAGCTCACCGGGCTGCCCAACCGGCTGGCCTTCACCCGGCGGCTGCGCCGGGCCCTGCGCGACGGCCACCCGGTCGCCGTGCTGCTGCTCGACCTGGACGGCTTCAAGCAGGTCAACGACCGCTTCGGGCACGCGGCCGGGGACCGGCTGCTGGCCACCATCGCGGAGCGGATGCACCACAACGTCGGCGCCGACGGGATGATCGCCCGGCTCGGCGGCGACGAGTTCGCCGTGCTGGTCGACGGCGACCGGCCCGTGCCGCCCGAACAACTCGCCGAGCGGCTGCTCGCCGCCCTCGAACCGCTGCCCGGCGAGGAGGACCTGGGCGTCCACCCGTCGGCCAGCATCGGTATCGCCGAGTACGGCCCCCAGCACACCTCCCACACCGACCTGCTCCGCGACGCCGACATCGCCATGTACGCGGCCAAGGCGGCCGGCAAGTCCGCGTACCGGACCTGCACGCCGGAGCTGCGCGAGTCGGCGGTGAGCCGGGCCGAACTCATCGCCGACCTGCGCCGCGCGGTCGACGAGGGACAGCTGCTCATGGAGTTCCAGCCGATCGTCGACCTGGCCACCGGCGCGGTCCGCAGCGCCGAGGCCCTGGTCCGCTGGCGGCACCCCCGGTTCGGGGTGCTGCCACCGGCGAGGTTCCTGCCGGTGGCGGAGGAGACCGGGCTGATCCTGGCGATCGACCGGTGGGTGCTCGGGCAGGCGTGCCGAGCCGCGGCGACCTGGCGGCAGCACGCCCCCGTGGTGACCGTGGCGGTCAACATCGCCGCCGCCCACCTGCGCCGCCCCGACCTGATCGCCACGGTCACCGGGGCGCTCGAAGCGGCCGGCCTGCCACCCCGCGCACTCACCCTCGAACTCACCGAGTCCGCGCTGATCGAGGGGAGCGAGGCGGTCCTGGACCGGCTGGCCCAGCTGCGCGAACTCGGCGTCCGGATCGCCATCGACGACTTCGGCACCGGCTACTCCTCGCTGAGCTACCTGCACCGCATCCCGGCCACCGAGCTGAAGATCGACCGGTCCTTCGTGGCCCGGCTGGACGCCGAAGACAGCCGGGCGTACGCCACCGTGGAGATGGTCAACCGGCTGGCCGGCGCGTTCGACCTGGTGGTGGTGGCCGAGGGCGTGGAGACCGGCGCCCAGCACGCGGCGGTGGCCGCGATCGGCTGCGTACACGGCCAGGGCTGGCGGTACGGCCGGCCGGCCGCCCTGCCCGACCTGCTCGCCACGCTCACCCCGATCGACGTGGCCCGCTGACCGGCCCGGGGTGAGGGGGCCTAAGGTCCCGGCCGGGACAGGGGGTTCGGCCCTGCCTGGGACCACTGTCGAGCCGCGACGATGGGACGGTCATCAGCTAGCCGCCACCATCCATACAGGAGCTCGACATGAAGCGACGGACGCTGGATCTGCTGTTCAGCATCGGCGGGCTGGGCCTCGCGGTCCTGCTGCTCGTCGTGGGCATCGTCCTCACCACGAACGCCAACTTCGCCAACACCTACGTGCACGACCAGCTCGCCGCGCAGCACATCAGCTTCAAGCCGGCCAGTGCGCTGACCGACGAGGAGAAGAAGTCGGACTGCCTGCGCGAGTACGCCGGCCAGCAGCTCACCACCGGCAAGCAGGCCGAGTGCTACGCGAACGAGTTCATCGGACTGCACCTCAAGTCGATCGGCGGCGGCAAGACGTACGCCCAGCTCGGCGAGCCGCAGACGGCGCTGAGGGAGCAGGTGGCCCAGGCCGAGCAGGCCAAGGCCGCCAACCTGGCCGACCTGCAGAAGCAGCTCGCCGACGTCACCGCCCAGCGGGAGAACGTGTTCAAGGGCGAGACCCTGCGCGGCCTGCTGCTCACCTCGTACGGCTTCAGCGAGTTCGGCCGCAAGGCCGAGCAGGGCGCCCTGGCCATGTACCTCGGTGCGGCGCTGCTCCTGCTGCTGTCGGTGGCGGGCCTCTGGCACGCCTTCCGCACCCCGGCCAGCGAGGCGTTCGCCGCCCCCAAGGCGACCAAGGAGCGCGTCACCGCCTGACCCGGTCCGCGACCCGACCGCCCCCGGCCTCCTCCACCCCCTCAGGAGGCCGGGGGCGATCGCTGTTCTGGTCCCTGCCCCGAGGGCCGGCGGCACAATCGGCTTGACCCTCACGCAACGGGAGGCGGGAGCCTTGGTCGCGGAAGGGAGGGAACCATGGCGTACACGGTGGGTCAGGTGGCCCGGGCGGCCCGGGTGACCGTACGGACGCTGCACCACTACGACGAGATCGGGCTGCTGTCGCCGAGCGGGCGCAGCCCGGCCGGCTACCGCCGCTACGACGACGCCGACCTGGAGCGGTTGCAGCTCATCCGCGCCTACCGGGAGCTGGGGTTCCCGTTGGAGGAGATCGCCGCGATTCTCGACGACCCGGGCGGGGACCCGTTGCCGCACCTGCGGCGGCAGCACGACCTGCTGACCGGGCGGATCGGGAAGCTGCGGGAGATGGTCGCGGCGATCGAGTTCGCGATGGAGGCGAGAAAGTTGAACATCCAGCTCACACCCGAGGAACGGTTCGAGGTGTTCGGGGACTTCGACCCGGATGAGCACGCCGAGGAGGCGGAACGGCGCTGGGGCGGCACCGATGCGTACCAGCAGTCGACCGAGCGGGCCGGCCGGTACACGAAGGAGGACTGGCTGCGCAACAAGGCCGAGAACGAGGACTGGGGGCGGCGGATCACCGCGCTCATGGACTCGGGCGCGCCGGCCGACGGGCCGGAGGCGATGGCCCTCGCGGAGGAGCACCGGCAGCTCATCAGCCGCTGGTTCTACGACTGCTCGTACGAGATCCACACCGGGCTGGCCGACATGTACGTGGCCGACCCGCGGTTCACCGCCTACTTCGAGCAGATCCGGCCGGGCCTGGCCGCGTACCTGAACGAGGCGATCCACGCCAACGCGATCAGCCGGGCGTGACCGGGCGCGGCTGGCAGGATGGGGCTCAGCCACGGGAGGTCAGATGATCATCGTCGCGGGCACGCTCTATGTCGACCCCGCCGAGCGGGACGCCTACCTGGCCTCCTGTGTGGAGGCCGTGCAGGCGGCCCGCTCGGCGCCGGGCTGCGTCGACTTCGCGGTCAGCGCGGACCTGGTCGAGCCGGGCAGGATCAACGTGTACGAGCGCTGGGAGAGCGACGAGCAGTTGCTGGCCTTCCGCGGGTCCGGCCCGAGCGAGCAGCAGGTGGCGGCGATCCGCGGCGCCGAGGTGCACAAGTTCCGCATCTCCCGCGTCGAGGCGCCCTGACCCGTCGCGGTCGGGCCTGGTCAGCGCCAGGTTGGTGGATAGTCGTACCCGGGCATGATCGGTGGTAGCCACGTCCGGCGGGTCCCGATCATTGTTATAGGGCGTTGTAGATGTCGCTGCGGTGACCGAGGTGGAGCACGAGAACGAGTAGCTCTTGATCCCGGATGGTGTACACGATGCGGTAGTCGCCGACCCGAATGCGCAGCAGGCCGGGATTTCCGGTCAGGGCTTTGACGCTGGCGGGCCGGGGTTGGGTGGCCAGGTCGGCGATGGCGGCGACGAGGCGGGCTTGCACGGGGCGATCGAGCTTGCGCAGCAGCTTGGCGGCGGCCCTGTCGATGTGAACGGTGTAGGCCGGTGGGGTAGGCGTGCTCACAGGCCGAGTTCGTCGCGCAGTTCGGTCAGCGGGATCGGGGTATTGCCGGTGTCGATGCGGGTCAGCGCTTCGCGGGCGGCGCCAACGTCAGCCGCGTCTTCGGCGCGTTCTATTGCCTCGGCCAATTCGGCCGGCACGATGGCGGCCAGTCGTTGCCCGCGCCGGGTGACGTAGGTGATACGCCCCGCGTAGTGGGCGCGGGAGACGACGTCAGCGAGGCTGTCTCGGGCGTCGGAGATCGGAAGTTCGGCGGCGGGCTCGCTCATTCTCCAATTGTACAACTCGTACGATCCGTACGCCTGTGATCGGTGGTCGTTGCGTAGCGGGTGCCACCCTGGCAGCGCGGCACCCGCCGCCGTCACAACACCAGGTCTAGCAGGAGGACGCCGGCGAAGCCGACCACCGAGATGATCGTCTCCATCACCGACCAGCTCTTGATGGTCTGCCCGACGGTCAGCCCGAAGTACTCCTTGACCAGCCAGAAGCCGGCGTCGTTGACGTGCGAGAAGAACAGCGAGCCGCAGCCGATCGCGAGCGCCAGCAGCGCCACCTCCGGCTGGTTCAGGGTCGCCGCGAGCGGCGCGACGATGCCGGCGGCGGTGATGGTGGCGACGGTGGCGGAGCCGGTGGCGATCCGGATGCCGACCGCGACCAGCCAGCCCAGCACCAGCGGGGAGATGTTCGCGCCCTTGGCGGAGTCCGCGACCAGGTTGCCCACCCCGGCGTCGACCAGGACCTGCTTGAAGCCGCCGCCGGCGGCCACGATCAGCAGGATGCCGGCGATGGCCGGCAGCGACCCGCCGAGGAAACCGGAGACCTGGGAACGGCTGAACCCGGTCCGGTAGCCGAGGAAGATCATCGCGAAGATGACGCCGGCCAGCAGGGCGACGATCGGGGTGCCGATGATGTCCAGGGTCTTGCGGCCGGCGGTGTCCTTGTCGAGGGTCAGCTCGCCGATGGCGCGCAGCAGCATCAGCACCACGGGCAGCAGCACGGTGACCACGGCGGCCCAGAGCGCGGGCGCCCGCCGGGGCCGCTGCCCCTCGTCGATCGGCTCGCCGGGACGCCCGGTGCCGGGGTTGACCAGGTCGTCCTCGGTGACCAGGTCGCCGTCGGCGTCGAGCCGGCCGCCGGCCGGCGTGGTGGGCCGCCTGGGGTCGGCGACGGCGAGGGGCCGGCGGGTGGGCAGCAGCGCCTCGGGGGCGGTGGCCGGCACGTAGCGGGCGATGAAGTTGCCGAAGACCGGGCCGGCGATGATCACCGTGGGGATGGCGACCAGCAGGCCCAGGGCGAGGGTCTGGCCGAGGTTGGCGCCGAGGGCGTCGATCGCGACCAGCGGGCCGGGGTGCGGGGGCACCAGGCCGTGCAGCACGGAGAGGCCGGCCAGCGCCGGGATGCCGATCTTCATCAGCGGCACGTCGACGCGGCGGGACACCAGCAGCACGATCGGCACCAGCAGCACCACCCCGACCTCGAAGAAGAGCGGGAGGCCGATCAGCGCGGCGACGCCGGCCATCGCCCAGGGCAGGGCGCCGCCGGTGACCCGGGCGACCACGCGTTCCACGATGCTGTCCGCGCCGCCGGACTCGGCGAGCAGGCCGCCGATCATCGCACCGAGCGCGATGAGCAGGCCCACGCCGCCGACCGTGGAGCCGACGCCGGCGCTGAACGAGGTGACGATCTTGTCGGGGGTGATGCCGGCGACCACGCCGAGCACCGCCGCGCCGAGGATGAGGGCCAGGAACGGGTGCACCTTGCCCCAGGCGATGAGCAGCACCACCGCGGCGATGCCGAGCAGTGCGGCGACGACGAGTTGGGTGTGCCCGGCGTTGGTGAGTGGTCCCGCCGGTGCGGCGAGCAGTGTGACCACGGCAATCACGACCTTCGGTCAGTGTCACTGAGGAGGTGCGGTGGGTGGTGGTTCCGGCGGCAGGCTGGGCGCCAGCCGTCGCAGTGACGCGAACGTCGGCACGAGCGCGTCGTACAGCTCGGAGAAGAGCGGCAGCAGGGCCGCGTAGGTGGCGGCGGCGGCCGGGTCGGGGCGTACCGTTTCCTCGATCTTCACCAGGTCGGCGGCGACGTCGATGGACTCGATCAGGCCGAGCGCCTGCATGCCCAGCAGCGCCGCCCCGAAGCTGGAGCCCTCGTGGCCGGCGGGGAAGCGGACCGGCACGCCGAGCGCGTCGGCGAGGATCTGCCGCCACAGCGGGCTGCGGGCGAAGCCGCCGCTGGCCCGGACCTCGCGTACCTCGTTGCCGGCCGCCTTGACCGAGGTGAGGACCAGGGCGAGTTGCTGGCAGACGCCTTCCAGCGCGGCCCGGACCAGGTGCTCCCGCCGGTGGCCGTGGGTCAACCCGACGTACGCGCCGCGCGGCAGCGCGCTCCAGTGCGGGGCCCGCTCGCTGAGCAGGTACGGCAGCATGATCAGCCCGCCGGAGCCGACGGGCGCCCGGGCGGCCAGGTCGAGCAGTTCCTCCTCGGCGTGCTCGCCGAGTTCCGGGGCGAGCGCCTCGCCGGCCCACTGGAGCACGATGCCGCCGTTGTTGATCGCGCCGCCGACCACCCAGCGCTGCTCGGTGAGGGCGTAGCAGAACACGCCGCCGAGCGGGTCGACGCCGGGGCGTTCGACCATCACCCGCATCGCGCCGCTGGTGCCGATGGAGCAGGCCACCTCGCCGGGGTGCACCGCGCCGAGCCCCAGGTTCGCCAGGGGGCCGTCGCCGGCGCCGACCACGAGCGGGGTGTCGGCGGGCAGGCCGGTGGCGCGGGCCGCCTCGGCGGTCAGCCCCGGCAGCACGTGGGTGGTCGGGACCAGTTGCGGCAGTTGCTCCTCGGTGATGCCGGCGATGCCCAGCGCCTCGGCGTCCCAGGCGAGCCGGTGGATGTCCATCAGCCCGGTGGCGGAGGCGACCGAGTGGTCGGTGACCAGCGCCGCGGCCAGCCGCAGCAGTACGTAGTCCTTGATGCTCACCCAGTGCGCGACGCGTTCGTGCAGCTTGGGCTCCTGCTCGGCGTACCAGACCAGCTTGGGCAGCGGGGCCATCGGGTGCACGGGGGTGCCGGTGCGCCGGTGCAGGGCCAACCCGGACGGCGTGGCGCGCAGCCGTTCGGCCTGGGCGCTGGCCCGGGAGTCCGCCCAGGTCACGGAGGGGGTGAGTGGAGTGCCGTCGGCGTCCAGCCCGATCAGGCTGTGCATGGCGGTGCTGAACGACAGGCCGGCGACCGGTTCGTGGAGCTGCTCCACCACCGCCCGGACCGAGCCGACCACCGCGTCGAAGATCAGTTGAGGGTCCTGCTCGGCGTACCCGGGGTGCGGCTCGTCGAGGGGGTAGCCGATCGAATGGACGGCGAGCTGGCGGCCGCCGGTGTCGTACGCGACCGCCTTGGTGCTGGTGGTGCCGATGTCCACCCCCACCACGACGGCGGTCCCGCTCACCGGTCCACCTCCTCGTGAGGGCCGCGGTGCCCCGCGACTGCGTGAGGACCAGGGCGTGACCGCCCTGCGGCTGACGTTACCGAGGGTGGAAGGCGCTCGCATGGCGAAGCGGGAGCCGTCGCCGGCGCGGGAATCGACGCAGCGTATTCCGCCTATCGTGCGGGTCAATCAGCCGATCGGTCAGATTGGTGACTTCCGCGTGTCTTGATCCCCCTCTGTCGCAGTTGATGTGAATGACACCCCGATTGGTGGGCTCGCGCGGCGGAGGAGTCGGCGTGGCGAAGACTGATTCGACGGGTTCCACTTGGCGCTACCGGTGGGCGCACCGGGAGAACGAGCGGCGGCTGCGGTCCTTCCGCGCGGCCGACGAGGCGTGGCGACGAAGAGACGAGGAACTGCGCCGGCTGCGTACCCTCGCCGGGTCCTTCCACGGCACGGTCGACGCGGGCGTCGGACTGCCGATGGAGCTGCCCCCCGGCGAGGTGGTCTTCTGGACGCTGCCCGCCGCGCAACTAGTCGAGGTGCGGCACACCGCCGTGCTGCCCGCCCCCGAGCTGCTCGTCGACCCCGAGCCGCCGGCGGCGCGCCCGCGCCGCCCCGACGGGGTGAAGGTGGTCGACGCCGGGCTGGCCGTGCTCACCAACCGCCGGCTGGTCCTGCTCGGCGGGCGGGGGCGCCGCGACTGGACCTACGGCCGGATGACCGGGCTGTCCCACGAGCCGGGCGCGCCGGTGACGCTGATCCAGGTCCTGGACCGGCGGCGCACCTCCGGGCTGCTGCTGCCCACCGGCGCGGTCGCCGACTTCCGGTTCAAGCTGACCCTGGCCTTCGCCGACGCCATCGAGCAGCGGGCGGCGGTGGTCGCCCAGCTCGACGAGCTGATCGAGGAGCACACTGCGGCCCGGCCGGTCCGCCCGGCGATCCTCACCCCGGCCCAGGCCCACCTGTCCGCGCTGGTCCCGGGCGGCCGGCGGACCGTCGCCGCCGGCGCGGCCCTCGCGCTGATCGTGCCGGCGATGCTCTTCGAGTCCGACCCGCCGGTGCGTCCCGGTTCGGAGATCGCCTCCGCCGCGACTCCGGCGGCGACCACCCCGCCCGCGGCCCCGCCGCTCGCCCCGGTCGTGCGGATCGACCAGACCACCGCCCCGAAGCCGCACCGCAGCCAGCCCACCCCGACGGCCTCGCCGTCCCAGGAGGCCGCCCCGCGGGCGGCCGGCGAGCGGCGGTGCGGCGCCCCGGTCAACCCCTACGGGTACGACTTCTGCGGCGGCTCCCGCATCCGCGAACCGGCCCACGGGGTCTGCGACTGGTTCGACTGCGTGCCCGGGTTCTGGTCCGGCCGCGGCTGGCTGGTCCAGTGCCGCGACGGCACAGTCAGCCTGACCGGTGGGCAGCGCGACGCCTGCGCCGGGCACCAGGGCTTCCGCCGTACGGTGTGGACCTGACGCTCAGCCGAAGTCGGGGACGGTCAGGGTGCCGTCCTCGGCGAGCGGGAAGCCCGGGTTCCAGGCGATCTCCCACAGGTGACCGTCCGGGTCGGTGAAGCAGCCCGCGTACCCGCCGTAGAAGGTGTCCCGGGCCGGCCGGGTGACCGTCGCCCCGGCGTCGGCCGCCCGGTCCAGGATGCCGTCGACCTCCGCGCGGCTGCGTACGTTCTGCGCCAGGCTCACCCCGCCGAACCCGTCGGCGCCCCGGTCGGCCAGGCCGGCGTCGTCGGCGAGCCTGTCCCGCCCCCACAGCACCAGCGCCAGCCCGCCGGCCTGGAAGAACACGGTCTCCTCGATCTCCTGGCCCCGCCACCCGAGCCGCTCGTAGAAGGTGCGGGCCCGGGCCAGGTCGGCCACGCCGAGGGTGATCAGGCTGACGCGCTGCTCCATGTCGTGTGACCGTACCGGGCCGGCCCCTGGTTCGACGTCGCCTCCACCGATCGGTCAGCCGGAAAGAGCCGAAACCCGTCGATGCGCGGGCGTGTCCTTCCGGGACACGCCGGGTTGTACCAGGTGGACGCGGAAGCCCTTCATGATGCGAGGCGGCCCGGTGACGGCGACGGACGGTGGGACCCGCGGGTGGCGCGCCCGGTGGGTCGGGCGGGAGAACGAGCGGCGACGCACGGCGTACGACGCCGCGCTGCAGGCGTGGCGCCGGCGCGACGAGGAACTGCGCCGGTTCTACGCCGAGGCCGAGGAGCCCGTCCCGCGGGCGGAGACAGCGGCGGGACTGCCGGTGGACCTCGACGACGACGAGATCGTGCTGTCCGTGCAGCCTGCGGCGGAGCTGGTCGAGGTGACGGCGCGGCACACCGCGGACCTGCCCACCATGGAGTTGACCGTGGTGCCCGCCGAGGCCGCCAGCAGGTCGCGCCGGCTCCCGAAGGGCGTCAGCGTGGTCGACGCCGGCCCGGCGGTGGTGACCGACCGCCGGCTGATCCTCGCCGGGCGCCACGGGCGCCAGGAATGGCCGTACGCCGGGCTCGGCGGGCTGGCCCACCATCCCGAGGAGCCGTTCACTCTGCTGCACGCGCAGGGCCCGGGACGGATCCGGGGGGTGCGGGTGCCGCCGGCCGGGGCGTCCGCCTTCCGGCTCCGGCTCACCGTGGCGTACGCCCGGGCGACCGCAGCCCACGTGGCGCTGCTGGACCAGCTCGACGACACGATCGTCGCGCACTGGCACGAACGGCCGCCGACCCCGGCGCCGGCCACGCCCGCCGACGCCCCGGTGACCGCCCGGCTCGTCCGGCCGGCGCTGGTCGCCGCCGCCGCGGTGGCCCTCGCCCTCGCGGCCGTCGCGAGCGTATTCCACGGTGCCGTGCCGGACCGGCCGGTGGTCGGGATGGAGGTGGACCGGGGCGCCGGACCGCAGGTGACGGACCCCGCTCCTCCGTCATCGTCCACCGGCCTCGGTGCGCCGGTCAGTTCCACCGCACCGCAGGCCACCGGACCGGCGACGCCCGGCCAGTCCCCGGCTGCCGGCCCCACCTCCACCACGGCCGGTACCTCGGCCGCGCCGGGGGCTCCGACCGGTGGCGCCGCCTCGGGCCGGCCCACGCAGCCGGCGCCGACGGCGACCGGCCGTCCCTCGCGGAGCCCGACCGCCTCGCCGAGCCCGACGCCGACCGACCGCTGCGGGGCGCCGGCCAATCCGTACGGCTACAACTACTGCGGGGGCACCCTCGTCTACGACCCCGCCGCGGACGTCTGCGACTACTTCTCCTGCACCGCGAACTTGTGGGACGGCAAGGGTTACCTGGTCCAGTGCGAGGACGGCCTGCTCAGCCGGACCGGCCTGCCGGGCGGCCCGTGCGCCGACCACGGCGGCACCCGCCGCTCGCTCTACGTCGCCTGAGCTCCGCCCTCGACGCCGGTCGACCGGAGCGGGAACAGCCCGGCGAGGACCAGCGCGGCCCCGATCGGCAGCAGGTCCAGGTTCACCGCGATCGCCACGAACCCGACCAGCACCAGCACCGGCCCCCAGGCCGGGAGCAGCCGGGCCGCGACGGCCCGGAGCAGCAGCGCCAGCAGGCCCAGCTCGAACAGGGCCGGGCCGCCCAGCAGCACCGCGTCCGGCGGCGGCACCGCGTCGGCGAAGCGCGGGAACAGGTCGCCCAGGATCACCCAGACGAAGGCGGCCGCACCGACCTGCCCGGCCACCGCGGCCACGTCGTCCACCACCCGCAACCGGGGCGATCGGGTACGCAGCACCCGGCGCAGCCCGACGATCACCGCACCGAACGCGACGATGCCGAGCAGGAACAGGGTGTGCCCGAGGTTCCACGCCCAGGCGCCCTTGTCGCTGTGCCCGTCGAGGCGGTCGAGCGTGCGCAGGAGGCCGTAGCCGAGCAGCAGCAGCGCGGCGGTCACGGCCACCGGCCGCAACCAGGGCCGGGTGGTACGCATCGGTGTGTCGATGATCGTCATTGCTTCAGCCTCGCCGCCCGGCCGGCCGGAGACATCCGGGGCCAACCCGTACCCGTCCCGGACCGTCCACCCCCGATCCGCCTCGGGGGCACCGGTCGCTGCCCGGCGCGATCGCCCAGCTGTGGCGCTACCCGGGCCGGTTCGGTTCGCCGGGCAGCGGCGGGTTCGGTTCACTCGGGCGCAGGCGCCAGGAGATGGTGTCCGAGACGGCGATCGCGGTGAGGACGACAACGGCTACGCCGGCGATCAGGATCGGTGACAGGAACGCCACCACGGGTGACAGCACGACGAGCAGGAGCAGACCGACCACCCGGGACACGGCGACCTTACTGAACGACAGGTAGTCGAGCCGGGCACGGCCGGCCAGGTAGATGGCGGGTCCGCACAGGATGACGGCGGACCAGACCAGGTTGGCCTGGGCGAGCGGATGGGCGATGACGATCTCGTCGCCAACCGAGCTGAGCACGATGCCGCCGGCCATGAACAGATGGGCGTACGAGGCGGACCGGCTGAAGACTGCCGGCGCGGCGCTCGCCGCGATCGCCGCCGGGAGGAGCAGACCCGCGCGGTAGAAGTAGATCCGCCACAGCAGGGTGGTGATGGCGAACGTCAGCACGAAGGCGATCAACCGGTCCCGCTCGAACCCGTACGTGGCGAACTTCCCGCCCGATGCCAGGATCGTCTCACCGAACGCGATGATCATGACTTGTTGGTAGCGTTCGGCGAGGTGCTCCGCGGAGACCGCCTGTGTGGTGATTCGGGCCGGGCCGAGCCTGGGCAGCCGGAAGTCCAGCCGGCTCATGGTGTAGCCAAGGGCCGCCGCGAGGAGCCATATCACCACCCTGGTGGTGCCCTGGGTCAGTGCGCCCGCGATCCACAGCACTCCGGCGAAGCAGTTCCAGATGAGCTGCTGCAACGAGCCGATCGCCGCCTGTTGGCGGCCGCGCAGCGCGGTCGTGACGAAGAGAGCCCGTCCGACCTGGATGCTCACGTATGTGGCGGCGAAGATCATGCCGTCCCGGCCGAAGGCGGTGGGCGACGCGGCCGCCATGATCAGGGTGCCGAGCATGATCGGGATGATCACGAGTTGGATCGCGGGCTGGGCGGGGTTGAGGCGGTCCGTGGTCCAAGCAGTGAAGATCCAGACCCACCAGAACGCGGCGAGCAGGATCACGGTGTGCAGGGCGCCGAGCCAGGTGAGGTCGGTGAACAGGGTGTGCGACAGCCGGGTCAGCGCGAAGACGAGGATCACGTCGAAGAAGAGCTCGACGTAGGTGGCGCGCTGCGGCTCGGCGTGATTCCGCAGCAGGTCGCTCGTGTTGCCGGCGGTCATCGGCACGCCCGTTCTGTCAGTTATGCCGCATCTATGCCGTCAGTCGTACCACGCGCCGCGCAACCCGGGCCCTTCTGCCGGGAATCCAAGCGGGTCGACATGTCCCGAACCGGCCGCACCCGCCGGGCACGCCCCTGGCTGCCACCAGAAACCCCGGTGCACGTCGAGGAACACCGCACTATCGTCCCGCCCGTGTCCCGCACCGTGACCCTCGTCCTGGTCGACCCCGCCGGCCGCCCGCTCGGCGCCCTGCCCGCCTTCGACGTGCCCGAGCCCTGGTGGCAGCAGGTCGGCGCGATCGTCGACGAGGCCCGCCACCGGTACGGCGTCGACGTGGCCGTGCTGCGGCTGCTCGACGCCGACCGCCCCGAACCGCCCGGCGGGCGGCTCACCTACCTGGCCGAGGTGGCCGCGCCTCCGGCCGTACCCCTGGCACCGGTCACGGTGGACCTCGCACCGCACCCGCTGCGCGCCCCCTGGGCCGAGCCCGGCGGCCCGGCCGCCAGCCTCGCCTGGGCCACCGCCGAGCTGGCCCGGCACGGCCGCCCGGTGACCGCCGTCGCCCAGCACCGCACCTGGAACCTGTCCGCGATCTGGCGGCTCGACGGCCCCGACGGCAGCGCCTGGCTCAAGCAGGTGCCCGCCTTCTTCCGGCACGAGGCCGCCGTGCTGCGCTGGCTCGCCACCGCCGCGCCCGACCTCGTGCCGACGCTGCTCGCCGCCGACGACGCCGGCCGGGTCCTGCTCGACCACATCCCCGGCGAGGACCGCTACGCCGCCGACCCGGCCGAACGAGCCGCCATCGCCGTCGCCCACCACACCGTCCAGCTCCGCGCGGTCGGCGACGCTGGACGGCTGGTCGCCGCCGGCGTACCCGATCTGCGCGGACCGGCCCTCGCCCGGTGGATCCGCGACCGGCTGGCCCCGCACGACACCACGGTGGTGGCCGACCTGCTCGCCGGCCTTGACGACCGCCTCGACCGGGTCCGCGACTGCGGGCTGCCGGACACCCTCGTCCACGGCGACCTGCACCCGGGCAACGTGCGCGGCGACGGCCGGCGGGCGACGGTCATCGACTGGGGCGACGCGTTCGTCGGGCACCCCGCCTTCGACATCCTGCGCCTCACCGAGACCCTCGACGAGGCGACCGCCGGGCCGCTGCTCGACGCCTGGGCCGCCCGCTGGCGGGCCGACGCGCCCGGCAGCGACCCGCGTCGGGTCGTCGACCTGCTCCGCCCGGTCGCGCCGCTGCGGATGGCCGCCGTGTACGCGATGTTCCTGGCCGGCATCGAGCCGAGCGAGCACCCGTACCACCTGGGCGACGTGCCCGCCTGCCTGAAGCGGGCCGCCGCCCTGGCCTGACTCACACCTTCCGCACCGGGATCCACAACTGCGCGTCGGCGGTCCGTCCGTCCGCCGCCACCCGCACCCGCGACATCTCCGGCCCGGGGCGGCTCTCGTACGGGTTGGACGGGAACCACTGGGTGAACACGTCCCGCCACAGGTGTTGCAACGCCTGCGGGAACGCGCCCGAGCTGCGGAACACCGCCCAGCCGCCCGCCTCGACCGGCAGGCTGTCCAGGTCCGCCGGCACGTCCGAGCCGGTCACCACCCCGTGCCAGTAGTCCAGCTCGGTGCCCTCCGCCCGTGAGCCGGCCAGGTCGTCACTGACGTTGACGATCCCGCGCGGCTCCTGGTCCGACAGCGCCTCGATCCGGCGTACGGTCTCCGGCTCCAGGCCCCGGATGAATGCCACGATGTGCGGGTTCATCCCCTCGTGGACCAGCGGCACCCGGGCCTTCCGCCCGGCCAGGCGGAACGCCTCCTTCGCCACGATCCGGTACTCCATGCTGGCGCTCCCTTCGACGACGAGCCGGAAGGACATCCGGGCCTGGGCGCGCAGGCTCGCTCCCGTACGCCGGGCCTCCTGCGGGCCGACCCCGTGCACGGCGCGGAACGCCCGGGCGAACGCCTCGTTCGAGCCGTATCCCCAGCGCACCGCGATCTCCAGCAGCGACGCCTCCCCGGACAGCACCTCCGCCCCGGCCACGGTCAGCCGGCGGCGGCGCACGTACTCCGACAGCGGCATCCCGGCCAGCGCCGAGAAGAGCCGCCGGAAGTGGTGCTCCGACACGCACGCGATCCGCGCCAGCCCGGCGACGTCGAGCGGCTGGTCGAGGTGGCGTTCGAGGTGATCCATGGCCTGGTTGAGCCGTTCCAGCACCCGATGCTCCTTCCTGGTTTCCGCCATCGACGCTAGGGGCCTGCAAGCATGCCGACACGATTCTGCCGAGCTTGATTCAGTCGGTTCCGAGCGACCGTGGGACGCCCTCCCTCCACTTTGTCCACTAGCCTCGGTGGCGCTCGACACGAGATGGCGCGACCGGGGAGGCCGCTTGTCCGGACGATCCAAGATCACCTATCAGCAGGCGGTTAAGCTGCTGGCACGGGACGACAAGCTTATTTCCGCCCTCGATCGGACGCTCGGCGGCATTCTTCTGGGGGCCGCGCCCTTCACCGCGGGTGCCTCGCTGGCCTTCATCGACCCGAAGACGGAGCTGATCACGCTCCTGCGCGAGCTGACCGGCACGGCCCCGGCACGGATCAAGGCCGCCACCGGGAAGCACCACTACGAGCTGCTCGAGGCGACGCACACGGTACTGGGGCTGTCCTGCTTCTTCGATGCCCTGCAGCACGAGCTCGGTCCGGACTTCGACGGCCTGGAGCTGACGGACGCCGATCGGCTCCGGCTTGCCAGGATCCAGACCCCGGGACGAAGGGCGCTGACCGGTGAACTGAACGGCGGGGACTTTCCCATGCCCTCCGCAGCGTACGGGTTCGCCGAGAACCAGGCCCGGGTACGCGCCCGGTTCCGCAGTCTCTTCGAGGCGACGGCGTCCTTCTGCGAGGGCCTCGCCGCCTGGGAACGAGCGACCGCCAAGCGAAGTGTTGCGCAGCTCGACAACGCCGTCGTCCGGCGCGCTGGCAACTCCTACCGGGAACGGTTCGTCCGCCTCGCCACCGATCTCCCGGAGTTCGCTCTCTGGGTCGTGCTCGACGAGCACGCCGCGACGCGCAACGCCCTCGACGCGGCCGTCGAGCGTATCCAGGCGGGCGCGACTGACACCCTGCTGGATCTGCACCGGCTGCTCGCAGACGCGGTGCGGGACACCAGCCAGGTTCGGGACATTGAACGCAAGATTTCCCGCAAGACCCTGGCCGTTCTACGGGATCCCCTGTGGCGTTCAGAGGCACCCGGCCTGACATTCCCCACCGTCGACGAGGGGTTTGTCAGCCCGCGCTTCCAGCTCGCGGTCGTTGACGAGGACGCGGCACCGGCGGACGAGGGCTGGTGGCATGAGAAGCCGCAGCAGGACAACCTCGCCGAGTTCCTGGCCCGGTACGTCGCCGATCCGGAGAGCGCCTTCCGGCCTCTGGTCATCCTCGGGCACCCGGGCGCCGGCAAGAGCCTGCTGACCGAGATCATCGCGGCGCGCCTGCCCCCAGCGGCCTTCACGCCCGTCCTGGTCCGGCTGCGGCGCGTCGACGCCGACGCGGAGCTGCACCAGCAGATCGAGACCGCCTTGGAGTCCATCACCAGGGAGCACATCGCCTGGGGCCGGCTGTGCCGGGACTCCGCCACCACGAAAGTCGTCATCTTCGACGGCTTCGACGAGCTGATTCAGGCCACCGGGGCCACCCAGTCCGGCTACATCGAAAAGATCGCGCGGTTTCAGCAGGACGAATGGGCCGACGGCACGTCCGTCATCCCCATCATCACCTCCCGCACCCTCGTCATGGATCGGGTACGTATCCCGCACGGCGCGGTCCTGATCAAGTTGGCGATGTTCTCCGACGAGCAGGTGGAGCGCTGGGTCGACAAGTGGAACGGCGCCAACGCTGACAATCAGGGCTTCCGCCGGCTGTCCGCCGATGAGCTTGTGCACCACGGAGACCTAGCCCGCCAGCCCCTACTGATGACCCTGCTGGCCATCTACGCCGCGGAGAGCGGCGTCGAGCGCCTCGACAACGAGGAGCTTTCAGGCGCCGAACTGTACCGACGCCTGCTGGACACCTTCATCAGACGGCAGGTGACGGAGAAGGAGGAGACTGAACTCAGTCCGCAGGAGCAGGCCCGGCGGGAGTTCTTCCTCCGGCGCGACCTCGCGATTGCGGCTTTCGCCATGTTCAACCGAGGCCAGCAGTTCATCACCGAAGACGAGCTGGGGCGGGATCTCACTGCGCTGGCCCCGGCCGTCGAAAGTTCGTCCCGCACCGGCTTCGCCGAGCCCTTCAGCCGCGCCAAGCGGACCGTCGCCGCGTTCTTCTTCATCCACATCGCTCATGCCGATGAGCACGCGGAGGGTAAAACCCGCCGGACGTACGAGTTTCTGCACGCGACCTTCGCCGAGTATCTGGTGGCCGAGTACGCGGTCCAGCTGCTGAGCGACCTGGCCGAGGACCACCAGCGCCTCTGTGCCCGGATGTCCACCGACCGGCTCGACGACCACCGCTTCCGGGCGCTGCTGTCCCACCAACCGATCCTCCGGACGCAGCCAATCGTCGACTTCGCCGCCGAGTTGATGGTCCGTCGGGCCGGCGAGCAGGGAGACTACCGCGACACCCTCTGCGACCTCCTCGCCCGCTGTCGGGGCCGCAAGGCGATCGACGGTATCGAGGCTTACGAACCAACCCCCTTCGACCCGGTACGCCGTCTCGCCGCGTACACCGCGAACCTGGTGACCCTGGCCTGCCTGGCGGAACCGGACGGCATCCCGGTGTCCGACCTCTCGGTCTCCGCGCCCTGGCCCGACACCGTCGCGCTGTGGCGGGCTGGCCTGGGCCTGGAGGCGCAGGAGCGGGTGGCCCGCGTGCTGCGGCTCGGAAATGACGGCGTGGTGTCGCTGGCCAGGAGAACGGACGTCGACGTCGTCATGCTCGGATTGGCGGAGAAGACCGCCCGGCTGGCTGGGAACGTCGCGGAGGCCTCGTACGCCGGCGTCGGACGCACCGCCTGGTTGCACGGCGAACCGGAGACCCACGAGGACCACGAGCTGCACAGCCTGGTGGTGCAGCTGATGACGATTCGCTGGCCGGTACCGGTCCTCGACCGGTTGACACCGTTCGACGAGCAGCTCTACGAGCAGGTTCTGAACACTGTCGAGCGGCGGGATGATCCGATGCCCGCCGCGACGGCCCGGGTCCTGCTCAACTGCCTCATCGAGGATGGGCTATCCATTCACCCGGAGTTGTCGAAGGCCCTGATCGGGCATGCCCTGGGGGCGGTGGACGTCGCACTGACGTACACCGTCGCCGCCATCTTGGCCCGACTTGATTATCTGCGACAGGACGACCACCTCATCGATCTCCTTGTCGCCGAGAATTCAGGCGACCCGCTGCAGGTCCTCCTGGCCCTGCGCCTGCTTCCGCGGCTTGATCCGCGGCGGGCGGAGCAGATCCGCGAGTTCGTCACATCGGCGATGGGGGGGATCACCGCCGACTCCTTCGTCCCGTCGAACGTCTCCGCCGAGATGGTCGCCGCGTTCGCGGAGGCGTCGGAGCTGGCAAAGGAAGCTGCACTGGGCCTGCTGTTGACGCTTGCCGATTTCGAAGCCACCGTTTGGCGGCAGATCCGCCCCGCCGACCTGCTCGCCTTCCTGTCCAACCATTCCCTGCTGGATTTGGATGGCGGAGAGGATCTGACCCAACCGCTGCAGGCCTACCTGCGCGAGTGGCAGCGGGACGTGTCACCGACGATGGACGTGCTCGTCAGGGAGCTGACGGACCTGGCCCGGCAGTGACCAGCATGCGCGGCGAAGCGCTGGCGCGGGTGTCGCACCATGGCGTCGTGATCAATCTGAAGCGGAAGCGGCACCACAAGAAGAAGCACAAGGACTGGTGCGACTGCGACGGCTGCGACTGCGACGGCCCGGACTGCTGCGACTTCGGCCTCTTCTCGTTCCTGCTCACCCTCGGCTCGGTCGCCGCGGGCGCGGTACGCACACCGGGCGTGGACCGGGCCGGTCGGGCCGCCATCCTCGGTTACCGGCGGTGGCTGTCGCACCGCTGGCCCGGCCGGTGCCGCTACACCCCCACCTGCAGCGCCTACGGCCTGGCCGCAGTGGAGACGTACGGTCTGGCGGTGGGCGGGCGGACGGCCGCCGAGCGGGTACGCCGCTGCAAGCCGCACGTGCCGCGCGGCACCCACGATCCCCTGCGCTGACCCGCCCTGGCGGCGGCGCGGATGCTCGGCTGGCAGTTTGCGGCTGATCGCCGTCGTGCTCCGATGGCACGTGTGACGACGAGCACAGTGACCGCGTGCGGGACGGGTCGTTGGGCGGGAGAGCGATCGGGCGGCGGAGAGCGCGCCGCGACGGGGGAGGCGAGTGATGGTCGAGCACGCCGGCTGGGGGCAACTGCGTGAACGCCGCATGGGCGAGCCGGACGCCGAGGCGGCGTACGAGGCCGCCCGGATCGAGTTCGAGCTGAGGCAGGCGATCCGGGAGCTGCGGCGTCGCTCCACCCCGGTCGTGTTCCGCCGTCCGGGCCGCCGCTGACCGCGCCGCCGGCTCATCGCCGTGTCCTGTGGCCGCTTCGCGGGTTGTACCGGGTGCCAGCGAATGATTCTCGTGAAAGGCGGCCCCGGGTGACCCATTCGGACAGGACCGGTAGCGGTTGGCGGGCGCGCTGGGCCAGGCGGGAGAACGCCCGGCGGCGACGCGCCCACGAGGACGCCGTCGAGGCCTGGTGCCTGCTGGGCGTACGCCTGCGGCGGCTGCGGGCGGCCGCCGAGGAGTCGCCCGTGATCCACCCGGCCGTGCCCGTGGACCTCGCCCACGACGAGACCGTGGTCGCCGCCCAGCCGTCGACCGGGCTGGTCACCGTACCCAGACACGCCGGCCTGCCCCCGGCCGAGCTCTCCGCGATCTCGGCCCTGACCCCGGAGGCCGCGCCCCCGCTGCCGGCGGGCACCCGGGTGACCGAGGCCGGCACCGCCGTGATCACCGACCGCCGGATCGTCCTGATCGGACGGAAGCGGACCCGCCAGTGGACGTACACGGAGCTGGGCGGCCTCACCCACCACCCGGGGGTGCCGGTGACCCTGCTGCACGGGCCCACCGGTGCGCTGGTGGCCGGCCTCCGCGTGCCCCGCGGCGCGGCGGCGCACTTCCGGCTGCGACTGACCCTGGCGTACGCCGAGGCGACCGGGCAACGGAGGGCCGTCCTCGCCCGGCTCGACGAGGCCGTGGCCACCAACCGGCGGACGCCCCCGCCGGTGCCGGTGCTGGTCAGCGCCGCGCACGCGCCCCGGTACGCCCGCCTCACCCACGCGGTGGTGGCCGCCGGCGCGGCAGCCGTGTTCGTCGCCGTTGCGGCGCTCGCCGCGACGACCGGCCCGGACCCGGCCCGCCGCCCGCCCGCCGCCCTGCCCACCGGCGGTGGCATCACCGTCGTGCCCACCGACGACGCCGGGATCGGACCGGCGGCCAGCGGCAGCCCGACGGGCGAGCCGGTGCTGCCGGCCGGCCCCGCCCCGAGTCCGGGAGCGGCGGGCAGCGCCGGCGGCGAACGGATGCTGCCGCCAGATCACCGGGTGCCCCATCCGGTGCACCGGGCCCCCAGCCGGACGCCGCGGACCGGGCCGCCGCCCCGCCCGGTCCCCACCCCGAGCCCCGCCGCTCCGAGCCGTACACCACGGCCGTCCCCCTCCCCGACGGTCGCGCCATCCCCGACCCCGACGGTGGTGAACCGGTGCGGGGCACCGGAGAATCCGCTCGGCTACACCTACTGCGGGGGCGCGCTGGTCCACGAGCCGGCCGCGGACGTGTGCCGCTGGTTCACCTGCGTGGACGGGTTCTGGGCCGGGCACGGCTATCTGATGCGGTGCGGGGACGGCACGGTCGGCATGGTGGGCGGGCGCTACGGCACCTGCCCGGACCGCGCCGGCCGGAAGGAACCGGTCTACGGAGCCACGGCCGACCTGGCCGGCGCCGTCCTCGTTCCCGCCGCCTACGACCTGCTCTGACCGTGCGGGTGGCGGGGTCAGCGGTGGTGAGCTGGCGGCGGGCGTGGGCAACACCTGTCAACGCAGGAGCACCGGTCCGCCAAAGACGACCGGGACGCCGGGGGAGTAGAGCACGCTCACCGGCGGTCCCGGCATCGACGGCAGCCCGGCGGCGGTGACCAGCTCGTCGTCCAGGTGCAGCAGTTCAGCCCGGTGCAGAGGCCACTGTGGATGCCAGTTCGGCAGGTGCAGCGTGCGCCCGTACGCCCGGGTGTGCAGCCCCCAGCGGGCGGTGAGGAAGTGGTCCACCGGCGTCGGGTCGGCGATCGGCTCGCCGACCCGGACCTCGATGCGGCTGGTGGCGCCGGCCGGGCCGGGCCAGCGGCGCCGGCAGCGGTAGGTGAGGCGGTCGCCGTCGCGGTCCAGCCGCATCGCCGACCATTTGTACGGCAGCCGCAGGCTCAGCTGCGCCACCAGCACCGGCACCAGCCGGGACGCGTCGAGCGAGCGGAACACCACCGCCCGCCGGCCGGTGCCGTCGACCGAGTAGAGCCGGACGTTGGTCTCCCAGAAGGTGCCGAAGTACGGCACGCCCGGTCCCCGGCCGAGGCCCAGGCCGACCATCCGGAAGCCGATCAGGCCGACGTAGGTGACCCCGTCGAGGGTGTCCGGGCGGGTGCCGGCGGGCAGCAGGGGCGCCACGTGGTCCGGGGCCACCGCCCAGTGCAGGAAGGTCAGGTCCTGCCAGCGTTGCCGCAGCGTCGCCCACGGGAACGTCCGCGTGGGCGCGGCGTCGACCGGCTCGATGTCCACCCGTCCATCGTGCCCGGTCGGGCCGGCTGTCAGGTATCGGCGTTCCAACTCCGGACAAGCAGTCAGCGAGCCGGCGGCGGCGTCGGCCCGAGCCGACCCGGGTCCACCCGGCCATTACTTGCCGGACCACGACCAGAGGTAGGTGAGGTCCATAATGTAGAACTGTTCCAGGTATCCGCCGGACGCGTTGTGCCCGCCCGCCTCGACCCAGTCGAAGTTGCACCTGACCCAGGTGCCGTAGCCGTGGTTGTTCCGGCAGAGGCGGTCGCTGACGCCGTTGTCAGAGCCGACGTAGCCGATCGCGGCGTAGCCGTCGGCCCTGCCATCCCTGACGTAGACGTAGTCGCCGTCGTAGTCGACGCAGACCGACGTGGATCCGTAAGCGGAGCTCGTCGTCATGCATTCGCCCTGCACGAGCCCGGCGTCCACGCCGGTCTGGCAACTCACGTAGTCGTACTCGCATGTCTTGTAGTAGTTGTCTTCGGCCATGGCCGCGGACGGCAGGGCGAACACCGCGACCATGGCGGCCGTGAGTGTGCAGGCCACGCTGCGCATGAAGGTCCGGTTCGGCTTGCGCCGCAGTCGATCGGTGAGTGTTCTCAAGAGGAGCGTCCGTTCTGGATCCGTGCGTCGCGCTCTGCGATCGCTGGACAATATACGCAGGGCCATCGCGTAGTTGAGCAAAGGCTCTGAGCAGGGATTGCGAAGGGTGAGTGGCCTTTGTGGAGGCCTGCGGAGGCGGGTGAGGCCGCATAGGTGACCATGGGGCTCTCTGCGCCTCACGATCCCGAGGACCTCACCCGCCCGTGGCAGTTGAAGACATGCGCGCGATCCGGCTGCGGCGTGGCTCGTGCGCGAGGACCGCCTCGGTCGGTGGCGTGTCGGCGACAGCCGTGAAGATCACTTAGGGCTGCGGGCCTTCGCCCCGGCTCAGGCAAGAAACGCCAGGAGATGCCGAACGGTCTCGTCGGGTGCCTCCTCCGGCAGGAAGTGCCAGCAGCACCGGCGGCCCGCTCCCACCACGACGCCCGTGGACCGTGCTGTCCGTGGTGGGGACGTCGAACACCTCGAAACCGTCGAACACCGGATCCGCCCCCTCGCTCGCCCGGTTCAACGACCGGGACGCCGGACGGCTGTCCACCGGTCCTTGAGAACGTCCGACCCGGCTGCTCTGATGGCCCCATGCAGGAGGCGGAGGCGCGGCGCACCGTCGAGACGGTGTGGCGGATGGAGGCCGGGCGGGTCGTCGCGGGCATCGCGGGGATCGTCCGCGACGTCGGCCAGGCCGAGGAACTCGCCCAGGACGCCCTCGTCGCCGCCCTCGAACAGTGGCCGCGCGACGGGGTGCCGGCCAACCCCGGGGCGTGGCTGGTCACCGTCGGCAAGCGCCGGGCCGTCGACGCGCTGCGCCGCAAGCAGACCCAGCAGCGTACGCTCGCCGAACTCGGCCGGGACCTCGACGAGCACGTCACCCCCGACTTCGACGCCGCCGTCGAGGACCACATCGAGGACGACCTGCTGCGGCTGATCTTCACCGCCTGCCACCCGATCCTGTCGCCGATCGCCCGGGCCGCGCTCACTCTGCGGCTGCTGGGCGGCCTCACCACCGGCGAGATCGCCCGGGCCTTCCTCACCTCCGAGTCCACGATCGGGCAGCGGATCACCCGCGCCAAGCAGACTCTCGCCACCGCCAAGATCCCGTTCGAGGTGCCCGGCCCGGCGGAACGCGCCGAACGCCTCGACTCGGTCCTCGAAGTGGTCTACCTGATCTTCAACGAGGGCTACTCGGCCACCGCCGGCGACGACTGGATGCGCCCCGCCCTCAGCCAGGAGGCGCTGCGCCTGGCCCGGCTGCTGCAGGGGCTGATGCCCGGCGAACCCGAGGTGCACGGCCTGGCCGCCCTGCTGGAGATCCAGGCGTCCCGCACCCGCGCCCGCACCGGCCCCGACGGGGCGCCGATCCTCCTGAACGACCAGGACCGCAGCCGCTGGGACCAGCTGCTCATCCGCCGCGGGCTGGGCGCCCTCGGCCGGGCCCGCACCGATCACCCCGGCCCGTACGCCCTGCAGGCCGAGATCGCCGCCTGCCACGCGCGGGCGCGTACCCCGGAGGAGACCGACTGGGCGCGGATCGCGACCCTCTACGCGGACCTCGTGCGGCTCGTGCCCTCACCGGTGATCGAGCTGAACCGGGCGGTCGCCGTCGCCCAGGCCCACGGCCCCGCCGCCGGCCTGGAGCTCGCCCGCGAGTTGGCGTACGAGCCGGCGCTCGAGCACTACCACCTGCTACCGAGCGTGCTCGGTGACCTGCTGTTCAAGCTCGGCCGGCACGACGAGGCGCGGGTCGAGTTCGCGCGGGCGGCCGAGCTGACCGGCAACGCCCGGGAGCGGGACCTGCTGCTCGCCCGGGCCGCCGACTGCGGCCCGGAAAAATCTTGAAAACTGATGTCGGATCCGGGCCATCCCGATCGACGCGTCAGCGAGACACCGTTGACGAGGAGATCGAGATGACCAGTACGACGATCACCCGGGCCGGTACGACACCGCGCGTGTCGACCGCCACCCTGCTCACCGCCGGGGCCGCCGCCGGGCCGCTGTTCCTGGGGCTGGGCCTCGCGCAGGCGTTCACCCGGGACGGCTTCGACCTGAGCCGGCAGCCGCTCAGCCTGCTCACCCTCGGCGACCTCGGCTGGATCCAGATCGGCAACTTCGTCCTGTCCGGGCTGCTGGCCCTGGCCGGCGCGATCGGCCTCCGGCGGGCGCTGCGCTGCGGTCCGGCCGGTACGTGGGGGCCGGCGCTGGTGGCCGTCCTCGGTGTCGGCCTGATCATCGCCGGGGTGCTGCGCCCCGACCCGAGCATGGGCTGGCCGGCCGGCGCGCCGGAGGGCAACCCCGAGACGATGAGCTGGCACTCCTACGGCCACGGGGTCGGGGCGATGCTGTCCTTCGGGTCGCTCACCCTCGCCTGCCTGGTCTTCGCCCGCCGGTTCGGACGGGTCGGGGCAAGCCTGTCGATCCTCGCCGCCCTGGCGACGGTCGCCGTCATGGCCTGGCCGGACCAGGACAGCATCAGCGTCCGGATGGCCGTCGGCTCGTTCTTCATCTTCGCCTGGCTCACCGCCGTTTCCCTGCACACCATCACCGAGAGGAACCACTGAGATGCGGTACATGCTGATGCACAAGCTGGACGAGGCCGTGCCCGGCACCTTCGAGCCGAGCCCGGAGTTCCTGAAGCGGATGGGCGCCTACATGGAGGAGGTGTCCCGGGCCGGCATCCTGCTCGCCGCCGAGGGGCTCTGCAAGAGCAGCGAGGAGTCCGCCCGGATCACCGCCACCAAGGGCAGGACCACCGTCACCGACGGGCCGTTCACCGAGACCAAGGAGCTGATCGCCGGTTTCGGGCTGATCGAGGTGCGGTCGAAGGAGGAGGCCGTCGAGTGGGCCAAGCGGTTCGTCGACGTCTTCACGCAGAGCGGCATCGACGTGGAGGTCGACGTGCGGCGGGTCAACGAGGGCCCGCACGAGGGCTGACGCACGCGGATCGGGGAGCCGGTCACAGTCGGCTCCCCGACCTGGTTGGCTGGAGCCAGGCTGTGTCTGGTTTCATCCCGTGTCGCGCTGACACAGCACGCGGTCGGGCGTGAGGATGTGGGCATGAGTTCATCGCAGCCCGTCGTCGATCCCGGGCCCGAGCCGGACACGACCGCGGGCGGCCCGGTGAATACTGCTGGCGCGCGGTCCAGGCCCCCATCGCCGGACTCCCCCGGGTCTTCCCCGGATCACCGCTACCTGCTCGACAACGCCCGGGTGGAGGCGGGCGAGCGGTTCACCTGGCTGGCCGAGCTGTTCGACGGTGTCACGCGTGGGCACTTCGACCGGCTCGGAGTGAGGGCGGGCTGGCGCTGCTGGGAAGTTGGTGCCGGAGGCCCCAGCATTCCCGAGGCACTCGCCACGGCCGTCGGACCAACCGGTTACGTGCTGGCCACGGACATCAATCCGGCCTGGTTGGACCCGCACGGCGGGTACGAGGTGCTCCGGCACGACATCGTCGGGGACCCGCCGCCGCAGCCAGGCACGTTTGACCTGGTACACGCGCGGCTCGTGCTCGTTCACGTGCCCGACCGTGCCCGGGCGTTGGCGACGATGGTGGCGGCGCTGCGGCCCGGCGGTTGGCTATTGGTAGAGGACGCCGACACCGAGCTGCAGCCGCTGGCCTGCCTCGATGAGGTCGGCCCGGCGCAGCGGCGCGCCAACCGGCTGCGGCGCGCCGTCCGGGAGTTGATGACCCGCCGCGGCGCCGATCTGCGCTACGGCCGTACGCTGCCGCGGGCGTTGCGTGCGGCGGGACTGGTCGATGTCACGGCGGCCGGCTGCTTCCCGGTCGGTGGGGTAGCCTGCGACCGCCTGGAGACCGCGACGGTGCGCATGCTCCGCGCCGAGTTGCTCGCCGCAGGGCTGGCCAACGACGTCGAGATCGACGCGCACCTGGCCGCCGTCGATGCCGGCGAGCTCGACCTCACCCTCGCGCCGCTGATCTCGGCATGGGGACGCCGCCCAGGCTAAGGGCTTGCAGATGAATAACACGCTGTCTTGATCATCTCGTGCTGGCTGGCTGGTTGGCGAGGAGGTCTGCCACCGGTCCCGGCGTGGCGACGGG
>NZ_JBVJJA010000015.1:0-153108 GCF_055586005.1 Micromonospora sp. NPDC051924 | reverse complement strand
CCCCCCCCCCCCCCCCCCCCCCCCCCCCCCCCCCCCCCCCCCCCCCCCCCCCCCCCCCCCCCCCCCCCCCCCCCCCCCCCCCCCCCCCCCCCACGCCTGGTGTCCCGTGCCGGGACCGGACGGACCGGTCAGGCCTTGGGGATCTCGATGTCGGGGACGACCTGGCCCGCGTTCACCTTGAACGCCCAGACGATGACCTGGGCCGGGTCCAGCTCGCCGTTGGACTCGAACTTGTAGGTCACACCGGTCGCGGCACCGGTGCCGCTGTAGCTGGTGATGAAGGAGTTCAGGTCGGCCCGGCTCGTCTTACCGGCCTTGATGCCCTCGAGCATGATCCGGGTGATGTCGAACGACACGTCGGCGTAGGTGCCCGGGTCGACGTTGAACGCCGTCTTGTAGTCGGTGACGAAGCTGCCCTTGGCCTTGGTGGCCGGCGCGCACGGGCAGGTCAGGATGGTGCCCTCGGCGACCTGCTGGCCGGCGACCTTGATGAAGTTGGAGTCGTTGACGCCGTCACCGGCGATCATGGTGCCCTTCCAGCCCGCGCCCTTGAGCTGCTTGAGCAGCAGGCCGGCCTCGGTGTAGTAGCCACCGAAGAAGAGGGCGGTCGCACCGCTGCTGGTGATCTTGGTGACCACGGCGGAGAAGTTGGTCTGCTTGACCTGGATCTTGTCGTAGCCGACCGGGGTGCCGATGACCTTCTTGACCTCGTCGGCCAGGCCGGCGCCGTACGCCGACTGGTCGTCGACGACGTAGACCTTCTCGGCCTTCAGCACGTTCTTGATGTACCGACCGGCGGCCGGGCCCTGGGAGGTGTCGTTACCCACGCCGCGGTGGAAGATCTTCCAGTTCTTGGTGCTCAGGCTCGGGCGGGTCGCCGACGGGGTGATGGTCGGCAGGCCGGCCGCGTCGAAGATCGGGTCCGCCACCTCGGACTCACCCGAGAAGCCCGGGCCGATGATGCCGACGACCTTGCTGTCGCCGACCGCCTGCTGGGCCAGGGCCGGGGCCTTGGCCGGGTCACCCTGGGAGTCGTACTGCTCCAGCTTGACCTGGCAGTCCTTGTTGTCCTTGTTGTACTGCTCGATGGCCAGCTGGGTGCCGTTGCGCATGTGGATACCGAGACCCGCAGCGTCACCCGTCAGGGCGCCGAAGAAGCCGATCTTCAGGTCGCAGGCGGCCTTCCCGCCGCCCGCCTCACTGCCGCTGTCGGCCTTGCAGGCCGCGCCACTGAAAACGAGCGCGCCGATGGCCACGCCACCGAGCACCCGTGCGAGCTTCTGCCTCACGGCTCGTACCCTCCTCCGTCCGAAGGCCCGGACCACCCGCGTCGAATTGGACCTTGCGGGGACTGGCCGGGCCGACCGCGATCCCGGTCTGGGGCGGGACGTTATCCCACCTGGGAGCGCGAAGGTAGACCTGCGAGACGGGGTTGACCTAACCGTTACGTTGAGTGGCCGGATTCACAGATGTGCTGTAACACACGGGTCCCGTCCAGGCGAAAATCGGACATGCGACACCGGTCGGAAACACGCTGGTGGAAGGGTCAGCCGGCGCTCCACGGGCCGCGCGTCGCCCACACCCCGGCCCGGCTGCCGTCATCCACCAGCAGCACCACCGCGTCACCCGACCCGGCCACCGCCACCGACCGGTCGGCCGCCGCCGGCACCGCGGCCGGCAGCACCACCGGAGACCACCGTCCGCCGTCAGACGAGAACCAGCCCGCACCGGTCGCCTCGCCCGCCACCACCGCGAACGCGCCGTCGGAGCGCGCCGCCAGCCCCCACACCCGGCCCGGCCGGTCCGTCCCCGCGTCGCCGAAGGCGCCACCCGACCGCCAGTCGCCGCCCGCTCCCAGCCAGGCGCCCAGGCCGTCGCCGCGCCGGCCCACCGCCACCGTGCGCTCCCCCACCCGGACCACCCGCTGCAGGTCCGCCACGTCCGCCGCGCCGGGCAGCACCGCACGCCGCCAGCTCCGCCCGTCCGCCGAGGTCCACACCGCCGGAGCCGATCCGGTACGCCCCGGCGGCAGCACCGAACCCACCACCAGCCAGCCCGACGGCACCGCCACGCCGTCCGCCGCCCAGGGCCGGCCCGCCGCGTCGGCGGCCAGCTCCGGCACCCCGCTCACCAACTGGAAGTCCGCCCCGTCCGGGGAGACCCAGGCGGCCGCCCCGGTGGCCCGGTTACCCGAGATCAACCACCCGAGCGGGCCGCCCGCGATCCGCCCCACGTTCACCGCGTCCTGGCCGCCGAACACCTCGAACTCGGCCGGCACCTCCACCAGCGAGCCGTCGGCGACCTGCCGCCACGTGCTGATCCGGGGATTGCCGTGCACCCCGCCGGTCTTGCCGCCCACCGCGGCCAGCCGGCCGTTCCGGCAGCCCGCCGCGGTCAGCAGGTTCTCCACGCCGTACGGGCTGCGCGGCACCGGCCGCAGCGGGGTCCAGGTGACCGCGTCGGAGCTGCTCCAGGCGGCCGGCCGGGTGCCACCGGACCCGTCGACCACCGCACCCACCACGAACCAGCGGCCGTCACAGGCCGTGACGTCCCGCAGCTCCAGCCTCCCGGCGGCGCCGGGCGGGACGGGCAGGGTGACCGGCTGCCAGGCCGGCCGTACCGGCACGGGCGTGGCCGTGGGCGCCGCCCGGCCGGTCGAGCGGCAGGCGGCGAGCAGCACGACGAGCAGGCCGAGCACCGCCACGCCACGTCGCATGACGGAGATCGTATCGACCGCCGACGACACGGGGAACCCGTCGACGGGCGTGTCCCGGCCCGGCCCGACGCGCGGCGCGGATCTCGGTGCCGGGGCCGGGCGGTCGGTGGGGCGCGGGTCAGGAGGCGGGCTGGGCCACCTCGCCGCCGGCGGTCTCCGCGAGGATCCGCTCGGCGACCTCCTTCATGGTCATCCGGTGGTCCATCGCGGTGCGCTGGATCCACTTGAACGCCTGCGGTTCGGTCATCCCGTACGTGGTCATCAGCGCGCCCTTGGCCCGCTCCACGGTCTTGCGGATCTCCAGCCGGTCGGTCAGGCCGGCGACCTCCGCCTCCAGCGCCGCGATCTCCGAGTAGCGGGACAGGGCGATCTCCACCGCCGGCACGAGGTCGCTCTTCTGGAACGGCTTGACCAGGTACGCCATCGCGCCCGCCGCCCGCGCCCGCTCCACCAGGTCCCGCTGGCTGAACGCGGTCAGGATGATCACCGGGGCGATCCGCTCGCCGGCGATCCGCTCGGCGGCGGCCAGCCCGTCCATGATCGGCATCTTGATGTCGAGGATGACCAGGTCCGGCTTCAACTCCTGGGCGAGCTTGACGGCGGTCTCGCCGTCACCGGCCTCGCCGACCACCTCGTAGCCCTCTTCGACCAGCATCTCGGCCAGGTCCAGCCGGATGAGCGCCTCGTCCTCGGCGATCAGTACGCGCCTGCGCTCGGTCTCCGTCTCGGCCACGAGCCACTCCCACCAGTTCGAACCCCACACCCGCCCTGCCGGGTGTCGCCGCCCTTAGCCTAGTGGGTACTCTTTCAAGGTCGGTTTACGGAACGCCCCCGTAGCCCAACTGGCATGAGGCAATGCACTCAAACTGCATAAAGTGTGGGTTCGAGTCCCACCGGGGGCACAAACTGTCAGACAGGCGTTCGAAGATGCACTGGTGCATCCACCCGAGATACGCGCCCGAGCACGGCGCCTCTACCTCGCCGGCGCCACCGTAGCGGAGGCTGCTCGCGCCGTCGGACTCTCCTATCCCACGGTCAGACACTGGTGCAAGGATCGACCAGAGCCGAACCAACGCGGCAGCGTGCTGCGTTGCTTCCGCTGCCGCCCGGGCATCGACAGCCCGACAGAACCCGCTCAATACGCTTATCTGCTGGGCCTCTACCTCGGCGATGGCCACCTCGTCACCAGTGCACGGGTGCCGGTCCTCCGCATCTACTGCTCCAACGCCTGGCCAAACCTCATCGACCTGTGTGACAAGGCCATGCGAGCAGTGCTGGCAGGTTCGGTGCAACGGGTACAGAAGCAGGGCTGCGTCACCGTGCAGAGCTACGGCAAACACTGGCCGTGCCTCCTACCACAGCACGGGGCGGGCAAGAAGCACGAGCGGGCGATCCTCCTGACCGACTGGCAACGAAAGATCGTCGAGGCGCACCCCGGCGATTTCCTGCGCGGCCTCTTTCATTCCGACGGCTGCCGCATCATCAACCGGGTCACCGTCCGCGGTAAGCGGTACGTCTACCCGCGCTACCTGTTCACCAACGAGTCCGCCGACATCATGGGCCTCTGCCAATGGGCGCTGGACCTGCTCGGCATCGACTGGAAGATGAACCGCCGCAACTCGCTCTCTGTGGCCCGGCGCGACGCGGTGGCCGCGCTGGACCGGCACGTCGGCCCGAAGTCCTGACCCGTCAGATCACCGACAGCGCCTGCTCCAGGTCCGCCCGCAGGTCCTCCGGGTCCTCCAGCCCGACCGAGACGCGCAGCAGCGCGCCGCCCGGCTTGGCGTCGCCCTCGACCGGCCGGTGGGTGAGCGAGGCGGGGTGCTGGATCAGGGTGTCGACCCCGCCGAGGGAGACGGCGTGGGTGATCAGCCGGCAGGCGCCGGCGACGGCGGCCGCGGCGGGGGCGCCGCCGCGTACCTCGAAGGCGAGCAGGCTGCCGGTGCCGGACAGTTGGCGGCCGACCAGCCCGGCGGGGTCGTGCAGCGAGGGGTGGTGGACCCGCTCGACGGAGGGGTGGCCGGCGAGCCAGGCGGCGAGCTTCTCGGCGCCGGCCTGCTGGGCGCGGACCCGCAGCGGCAGGGTCTGCAGGCCGCGGTGCAGCAGGTACGCACCGAGCGGGTGGAGGATCGCGCCGGTGACGGCGCGGACCTGGCGCAGTCGGGTGGCCCAGGCGGCGTCGCAGGCGACGGCGCCGGCGAGGACGTCGCCGTGGCCGCCGATGCTCTTGGTGGCGCTGTGCAGCACGAGGGCGGCGCCGTGCCGGGCGGGCTGCTGGAGCACCGGGGTGGCGACGGTGTTGTCGACGAGCAGCGGGGCGTCGCCGGCGGCGGCGGCGAGGGCGGCGATGTCGACGAGGTCGAGGGTGGGGTTGGCCGGGGTCTCGACGACGACCAGGGCGGTGTCGGGGCGGACGGCGGCGGCGACCTGGTCGGGTCGGGCCCAGGTGACCTCGGTGCCGAGCAGGCCGGTGGCGAGCACGTGGTCGGTGCCGCCGTAGAGGGGGCGGACGGCGACGACGTGGCGTTTCCCGTCGCGGGTGGCGGCGAGCAGGGTGGCGGTGAGGGCGGCCATGCCGCTGGCGAAGGCGACGGCCTCGGCGGTGCCTTCGAGTTCGGCGAGGGCGGTTTCGAAGCGGGCCACAGTGGGGTTCCAGAGCCGCTGGTAGACGGCGCTGGCGCCGGCCGGGAGGGTGCCGCCGGTGGCGAGGGTCTCGTACGCGTCGCCGCCGTCGGTGACTGACGGGAGCGGGTTGGTGGTGGAGAGGTCGATGGGTGGCACGTGGACGCCGAGACCGGCGAGGTCGTCGCGCCCGGCGTGCACGGCTCTGGTGTCCACGGCGGTCATGGCCGGAAGCGTCGAACATCAGGCTGGCAGCGGGCAAGAGCAGCGAAGAACATTCTGCTCCTGACTCTTCCGGCACCGGGAAGTTCGATGGATGATGCTGGCATGCCCCTCGCACCGAATGATGTGCGGCCGCCGTTCGCGGCCCTGGACGACATCGACCACGCGATCCTGACCGAGTTGGCGGCGGACGGCCGGTTGCCGAACAATGCCCTGGCCGAGCGGGTGGGCGTGGCGCCGTCGACGTGTCTGACGCGTACCCGGGCGTTGCGGGAGTGCGGGGCGATCCGCGGGTTCCACGCGGAGGTGGATCCGGCGGCGGTGGGCCTGCCGTTGCAGGCGTTGGTGTCGGTGCGGTTGGCGGCGCACGAGCGGGCCGCGGTGGACGCGTTCCGGGCCCGGTCGGTGCGGCTGCCGGGGGTGGTGTCGGTGTTCCACGTGGCGGGTGCGGAGGACTACGTGCTGCACGTACGGGCGGCGTCCGGGGACGCGTTGCGGGACTTCGTGCTGGATCACCTGGCGGTGGATCCGGCGGTGCAGCACACCCAGACGAGTCTGATCTTCGAGCAGGCGCGAGGTATGGGATAGGGCACCTCGCGGAACAACTCCGGCGCTCGGCGGGTTGTTCTCTGCCGTGATCGACGTACCGTTGTCTGTTCTTGATCTTGCCCCGGTGGCCGCGACCGGCAGCGCCGGTGAGGCGCTGCGGCACACCACCGAGCTGGCCCGCCGCACCGAGGAGCTGGGCTACCGCCGGTTCTGGGTGGCCGAGCACCACAACATGCCGGCGATTGCCAGCTCCGCCCCGGCGGTGCTGCTCGCCCACCTCGCGGCGCACACCTCGACGATCCGGCTCGGCTCGGGCGGGGTGATGCTGCCCAACCACGCGCCGCTGGTGGTGGCCGAGCAGTTCGGCACCCTGGAGGCGCTGCACCCGGGCCGGATCGACCTGGGCATCGGCCGCGCGCCGGGCACCGACCAGGTCACCGCGCTGGCGCTGCGCCGGACCATGGAGGGGCTGTCGGCGGAGCACTTCCCCCGGGAGCTGGCCGACCTGATGAACTACTTCAGCGGCGCCGAGCCGGGCCCGATCACCGCCACCCCCGGCAAGGGGCAGTCGCCGGCGGTCTGGCTGCTCGGGTCGAGCGGGTTCAGCGCCCAGCTCGCCGGCCTGCTGGGGCTGCCGTTCTCGTTCGCCCACCACTTCAGCGCGCAGAACACGATCCCGGCGCTCCAGCTCTACCGGCAGAGCTTCCGGCCGTCGCAGTGGCTGGAGCGGCCGTACGCGATGGTGGCGGTCAACGCGGTCTGCGCGGAGACCGACGAGCGGGCGGAGTGGCTGGCCGGGCCGGCCGGGTTGTCGTTCCTGAAGCTGCGCTCGGGCCGGCCGGAGCCGCTGGTGACGCCGGAGGAGGCGGCGGCCTACCCGTACAACGAGCTGGAGCGGGAGTTTGTGGCCCAGCGCCGGGACGGGCAGGCGACGGGTTCGCCGGAGACGGTGGCCCGGCAGCTCGGCGCGCTGCTGGAGCGCACCGGCGCGGACGAGCTGATGCTGACCACGATGGTGTACGACGTGGCCGACCGGGTCCGCTCGTTCGAGCTGATCGCGGAGCGGGTGGCCGGCGGCCTGCGCCGCTGAAACACGCTCTTCATAGCCACGTCACCGCACCGTCGCGCGGTGCGCATAGCTTTGTCCCCGGTGGTGGTACGGCATTCCCGGTCGGGACGGGTCGGGAATGCCGCGGTGTGGTGCACCGGGTCGCCGGCGGAGCGGGTTCCGCAGCCGGCGACCCGGTGCCTGCCTTTCGGGCCTCCGGCCCGGCGTCGGTGACGCGGGCCGGGGCATCACGCCGCCGAGCGACATCGTTAACTACATCAACGCCAAGGGGATAAACCCGGAACTCAAGTTCTGGTACGCCAAGGTGGAGCACTTCCAGCGGGAGCTCGCCGCCTACGGCGCGGCCCTCACCGGGCTCGCGGCCGCCGACCGGCTGCTGGATCGGGACGAGCCCCGGGCACCGGTGGAGGCCCAGCGGGCCCGCGGCGCCCGGCGTGGCCTGAGCCGCGCCGGCTGATCACGTCGATCGCCGGCCTCGCGGTCCGCCCCCGGCCTGCCGGCGGGGTCGCGCTCGTGCTACCGGTGGCCGACGGGCTGCCCTGGCCACCGGACGACCGGCCGGGCGGCCCGGAACCGGAGCGGGCAACGCGCTGACGGCGCCGGCCGAGAGCTGCCGATCAGCCCTCCAGCGCGGCGGTCAGCCGGCGTTCGTCCGTCGCCACGGTCTCGGCTGCCGACCCGGTGATCGGGCCGGCGGGGGCCGACGGCGCGGCAACGGCGGCCGCGGCGACGGCGCGGGCCCGGCGGGTCCGGTGCAGGGCCCGGCCGGCCAGCGCCAGCGCGACGAGCCAGCCGGCGCCGAGCATCGCGTAGACGACCGCCGGGACCGGGCCGCCCAGCTCGCCGGCGCGCAGCAGGGTACGGGCGTTGGTCAGCACGATCACTCCGCCGATGGCGGCGCCGAGCAGCTGGGCGGGGACGATCCGGACCAGCCAGGCGGCGACCGGCGCGGCGATCAGGCCGCCGACCAGCAGCGCCGCCACGGTGGAGAGCAGGAAGCCCTCGGCGCCGAGGCCGACGAGGAACCCGGCGCTGGCGGCGCCGGCGACCACGAACTCGGCGGTGTCCACCGAGCCGATCACCTTGCGCGGCTCCAGCCGGCCGGAGACCAGTAGCGCCGGGGTGGCGACGGGACCCCAGCCCCCGCCGCCGGTGGCGTCGACGAACCCGGCGACCAGCCCGAGCGGGGCGAGGAAGCGACCCCGCAGCCGGCCGGCGGCGCGGCCGGCGCGCAGCGGCCGGGAGAAGCGGACCAGCAGGTACGCGCCGAGGGTGAACAGGATGCCGGCCATCCAGGGCGCGGCGGCCTCGGTGGAGACGGCGCTCAGGAAGGTGGCGCCGGCGAACGCGCCGACCGCGCCGGGCAGCGCGATCCGGGCGACCACCCGCCAGTCGACGTTGCCGAACCGCCAGTGCGACAGCCCGGCCGCGAGGGTGGTGCCGATCTCGGCCAGGTGCACCGAGGCGGACGCGGCGGCCGGCGCCACCCCGGCGAAGAGCAGCAGCGTCGAGGAGGTGAGTCCGTACGCCATGCCGAGCGCGCCGTCGACCAGCTGCGCGGCGAGCCCGACCAGGGCGAGGATCAGCAGCTTCCGCACCGGCGTCCCCCGTCTTTTCGGCATCTCCTATCGACTTGGTCGACAATGCGGCACGGCGACGCTCCGGTCAATCCCCCATCCGACTGGTGGGACGACAGGGGTGGGCGGTCAGCTCCAGGCGGCCGGGTCGGCGGCCAGCTCGTTGACCCGGGCGGGCAGCGTCCCGGCGGCCACGTCGGCGAGCGTGACCAACTCGAGGATCTCCCGCTCGCTGGCCCGCAGGGCGATCCACACGTCCTGCAGGGCGCGGGCGGACCCCTGGTAGCCGAGCTGCTCGGGGCGCTGGCCCCGGATGTGCGCGAGCGGCCCGTCGATCACCCGGATCACCTCGGCCAGAGAGATCTCCGACGCCGGCCGGGCCAGCCAGTAGCCGCCCTCGGGGCCGCGCTGGGCGTGCACGATGCCGCCCCGGCGCAGCTGGAGCAGGATGCTCTCCAGGAACTTCGGCGGGATGTCCTGGCTGCGGGCGATCTGCTCGGCGGTCACCGGACGGGTCCGTCCGGTCGCCCCGCCCTCGGCCACCGAGGCCAGCTCGGCGGACGCGCGGAGGGCGTAGTCGACCCGGGCGGAGAGACGCATGCCGGCAAGGTTAGTCGGCGGCTCGGCCGCCCGGTTCCTCGCCCCTCGGCCGATCGGCCACGACGTGGCCGGTCAGGCGCCCACCCGGCGCAGCAGCCCCTCCTGTACGGCGCTGGCGATGTGCCGGCCGTCGGTGGTGAACATCCGGCCGGTGGCCAGGCCCCGGGCGCCGGAGGCGGACGGGCTCCAGCAGTCGTAGAGGAACCACTCGTCGGCGCGGAACGAGCGGTGGAACCACAGCGCGTGGTCCAGGCTCGCACCCACCACCCCGCCCGGGCCCCAGACCTCGCCGTGCACCGACAGGACCGAGTCGAGCAGGGTCAGGTCGGAGGCGTACGCCAGGGCGCAGGCGTGCAGCAGCGGGTCGTCCGGGAGCTTGCCGTCGAGCCGCATCCAGACCCGCTGGTGCGGCTCGGCGGGCCGGTCGCCGGGGCGTACCCAGCCGGGCTCGCCGACGTAGCGGACGTCGATCGGGCGGGGGATCTGCCCCCAGATGCCCAGCCGCTCCGGGTAGCGGGAGAGCCGGTCGGTCATGGTCGGCACATCGTCCGGACCGGGCACGTCGAGGGGGGCCGGCGCGTGGTGGTCGAGCCCCTCCTCCTGCCGCTGGAACGAGGCCGACATGAAGAAGATCGGCTTGTCGTGCTGGAGCGCGACCGAGCGGCGCACCGAGAAGGAGCGGCCGTCACGGATGTTCTCCACCTGGTAATCGATCGGCTCGGTCGGGTCGCCGGGCCGGACGAAGTAGCCGTGCAGGGAGTGCACGAAGCGCTCCGGGTCGACGGTGCGCCCGGCGGCGACCAGGGCCTGGCCGGCGACCTGGCCGCCGTACACCCGCTGCGGACCGACCGGGGGGCTGATCCCCCGGAAGGTCATCTCGCCGGTGTGGTCGAGGTCCAGCACCTCCAGGAGCTGGTCGACCGCGGCCTGGCCGGTCGCCGCCGCCGGGTGCCCGGTCACTGCAGGGCCCGCGCCGAGGCGGCGTCGACCAGCGAGCCGAGCTGGTGCACGCGCAGGGTGTTGGTGGAGCCCGGGGTGCCGGGCGGGCTGCCCGCCACGATCACCACGTAGTCGCCGGGGTTGGCCCGGTTGAGGCCGAGCAGCGCCTGGTCGACCTGGCGGAACATGTCGTCGGTGTGCTCGACGAACGGCATCAGGAACGTCTCGACGCCCCAGGAGAGGGCGAGCTGGTTGCGCACCTCGGGGACCGGGGTGAAGGCCAGCAGCGGCAGGTCGCAGTGCAGCCGGGCGAGCCGCTTGACGGTGTCGCCGGTCTGGGAGAAGGCGACCATGGCCTTCGCGCCGATCGCCCGGGCGATCGAGGAGGCGGCGACGGTGAGCGCGCCGCCGTGCGTACGGGGGTCGTGCTGGAGCCGGGGCACGCCGATCGAGCCCGACTCGGTGGTCTCGATGATCTTGGCCATGGTGCTGACCGTGAGCACCGGGTACTTGCCGACGCTGGTCTCGCCGGAGAGCATCACGGCGTCCGCGCCGTCGAGCACCGCGTTGGCCACGTCGGAGGCCTCGGCGCGGGTGGGCCGCGAATTCTCGATCATGGAATCGAGCATCTGGGTGGCGACGATGACCGGCTTGGCGTTCTCCCGGCACAGCTGCACGGCGCGCTTCTGCACCAGCGGCACCTGGTCCAGCGGCAGCTCGACGCCGAGGTCGCCGCGGGCGACCATGACGCCGTCGAAGGAGAGCACGATCGCCTCCAGGTGATCGACCGCCTCCGGCTTCTCGACCTTGGCCAGGACGGGGCGGCGCACGCCCTGCTCGTCCATGATCGAGTGGACCAGCTTGATGTCGTCGGGCGAGCGGACGAACGAGAGCGCGATGAGGTCGACGCCGAGCCCGAGGGCGAAGCGCAGGTCCTCGGCGTCCTTCTCCGACAGCGCCGGCACGCTGACCGCGACGTTGGGCAGCGAGACACCCTTGTTGTTGGAGACCGGGCCGCCCTCGGTGACCAGGCAGCGGATGTCGTTGCCGGTGACGTCGCTGACCTCGACCGCCACCCGGCCGTCGTCGATCAGCAGCCGGTCCCCCGGCTTCACCTCCTGCGGCAGCTTGCGGTAGGTGCAGGAGACCCGCTCCTTGGTGCCGACGATGTCGTCGCCGGTGATCACGACGGAGTCGCCGGTCCGCCACTCGTGCGGGCCGTCGGCGAACCGGCCGAGGCGGATCTTCGGGCCCTGCAGGTCGGCGAGCACCGCGACCGGGCGGCCGGAGGCGTCGGCGGCCTCGCGCACCAGCCGGTACACCGCCTCGTGGTCGGCGTGACTGCCGTGGCTGAAGTTGAGCCTCGCCACGTTCATGCCCGCTTCTACCAGGCCCCGGATGCGCTCGGGGGACGAGGTGGCGGGGCCGAGGGTGCAGACGATCTTCGCGCGGCGTGTCACGCCCATCAGGCTAGTCTCTCCTCCGGGTCGACCTGCCGACCGACCCCTTTCGGACTGCGGAACATTGTCCGACGACGCGCGAGAACCGCGCAGCGGGCGGTGAGGCACCGCACCGGAACGTCGTGAGCGGCGGGCATCGGCGACCGCGCGGCGGAAATCGTACCGCCCGGCCGCATCCCCCGACGCGGTGCTCCCGGGCTGCCCGGCGGGGGCCGGGCACGCCGGCGCCGACGCATCGACGCGGGGCGGTGACCGGGTGCGCGGCGCGCCCGAGGGGTGGCAGGTCCCCGGCAGGCGTCAGCTCTGCGTCTTGGCCAGGGGGAACTCCAGCGAGCCGGCCGGGCAGAGGAAGGTCAGCACGTCCACCCGGTAGAGCCCGGCCTGCACCGCCGGGTCGGCCTCCATCACGCTGCGCACGTCGTCCACCGACCCGGTATGGGCCAGCCCGAAGCCGATCGGCGGGTCAGGCTCGCGGGCCGGGCCGTCCACCGAGCCGTCGATCAGGATGATGCCCCGCCGGTGCAGCGCCTGCATGTGCCGCAGGTGCTCGGCCTGGAGCCGCTGCACCGTCTCCTCCGGCAGGGCCCGGCCGGACGGCCCCGGGTAGAGCACGATGCACTCGTACGTGTCGAGCGCGAAGTCGACCCGCGGCGTCGCGGCCATGGCGCACCTCCAGACGTCCGTCCGCCTCCGGATCAGCGTCGCACGGCGCGCCCCGCCGCCGCGGTAGCTCGGCGCAATCACCCGGGCGGCGGGGTTGCCGACCGGGTGCGCGGTTCGTCCCGGCGATCCGGCCGCCGACAAGATCAAAGAATCCACGAAGCGCAGTTCGCTGGTACGTTCGGATACTGCTGACGCGCCCATCGCCGAGCGGAGGTTTTGGGTGAGCCACATCCCGCCGGACGGCTCCCACTGGCAGGACGTCTTCGCCGCCGGCGGGGAGATGGGCGCGGCCATCGCCAGCCACGACTGGTCCGCCACGCCGCTCGGCCCGATCGACTCCTGGCCGCAGAGCCTGCGCACGGCGGTGACCATCTGCCTGCACTCCCGCTTCCCGATCCTGCTCTGGTGGGGCGACGGGCTGGTGATGCTCTACAACGACGCGTACGTGCCGATCCTGGGGGCGTCCAAGCGCGGCGCGCTGGGCCGGCCGGGCGCCGAAGTGTGGCCGGAGGTCTGGGACGTCATCGGGCCCATGCTCACCGGCGTGCTGGCCGGTCGGGGCGCCACCTGGAACCAGGACCAGCTGCTGCTGCTCGACCGCTTCGGCTTCGTCGAGGAGTGCTACTTCACCTTCTCCTACAGCCCGATCATCGACGAGTCCGGCACGCCCGGCGGTGTCTTCACCGCGGTCACCGAGACCACCGAGCGGGTGGTCAGCGACCGCCGGCTGCGGCTGCTCACCACCCTCGGGGCCGCGCTGGTCGACGTGACCGAGCCCGACGAGGTGCTCCGGCGCACGGTCAAGGCCCTGGCCGGCAGCGCGTCCCTGCCGTTCGTCCGGCTCTACCAGGCCGAGCCGGACGGCCTGCGGCTGGTCGCCGGCGACGACGCCGAGCCCCCGCCGGGCGCGGCGGAATCCTGGCCGTTGGCCGAGGTGCTGGCGGACGGGCGGTTGCGGGTGCTCCCCCTCGACCCGGCCGACGATCCGGACCGGCCGGGAGTCGCCAAGGTCGCCGTGGCCCCGGTGCCGGAGCCCGGCGGCGCCGCCCCGACGGCGGTGCTGGTCGCCGGGTTCAACCCGCGCCGACCGGTGGACGCCGACTACCTCTCGTTCATGGAGCTGCTGGCCGGCAACGTCGGCACCGCCCTCGCCGGGGCGCGGGCGTACCAGGCGGAGCACCGGCGGGCGGAGGCCCTCGCCGAGCTGGACGCGGCGAAGTCCGCCTTCTTCGCCAACGTCAGTCACGAGCTGCGGACCCCGTTGACGCTGATCGCCGGCCCGGTCCGCGATGCCCTCACCGACCCGGCCCAGCCGCTGCCGGCGGCGCTGCGCCGACGGCTGGAACTGGTCGACCGCAACGCCGCCCGGCTGCACCGACTGGTGGACAGCGTGCTGGACTTCACCCGGCTGGAGGCCGGACGGCTGGCACCGGACCGGGTGGCGCTGGCCGTCGGGCGGTTCACCCGGGAGCTGGCCGCCGCGTTCGCGCCGGCCGTGGAGCGGGCCGGGCTCACCTTCGAAGTCGACTGCCCCCGGCTGCCCCGCCCGGCGTACCTGGACCGGGGCATGTGGGAGAAGATCGTCCTCAACCTGCTCGCCAACGCCGTCAAGGCCACCCTGCGTGGGGCGGTCCGGCTCCGGGTCGCCGACGACGACGGGTGGATCCGGCTCACCGTCTCGGACACCGGGGTGGGCATCCCCGCCGACCAGCTCCCCCGGCTCTTCCAGCGGTTCCACCGGGTGACCGGGCCGACCGGCCGGTCCGCCGAGGGCACCGGCATCGGGCTGGCGCTGGTCCGGGAGCTGGTCACCCTGCACGGCGGGACGGTCGAGGCGGAGAGCGTGGCCGGCGCGGGCGCCACCTTCACCGTCCGGCTGCCGTACGGCTCCCCGGAGGGGGTGGACCGCGCGGACCGGCCGGCCGGGCCCACGGCGGCGGCGAGCGCGTTGGCGGCCGAGCTGGTCTCCCCCGCCGCGGCCGCCGGTGAGGTGGGGCCGGCCGACCGGCCCCGCATCCTGCTGGTCGACGACAACGCCGACCTGCGCGCCTACGTCACCGATCTGCTCGCCCCGCAGTTCCGGGTCCGCGCCGCGGCCGACGGGCGGGCGGCACTGGCGGAGATCCGCACCGACCCGCCCGACCTCGTGCTGGCCGACGTGATGATGCCCGGCCTCGACGGCTTCGCCCTGCTCGCCGCCCTGCGCGCCGACCCGGCCACCGCCGACCTGCCGGTGGTGCTGCTCTCCGCCCGGGCCGGACCGGAGGCGGCGGTCGAGGGGCTGGCCGCCGGCGCGGACGACTACCTGGTCAAGCCGTTCTCGGCGAGCGAGCTGCGGGCCCGGATCCGGGCCAACCTGGACCGGGCACGGGCCCGGCTACGCCGGGGCGAGTGGGCGACCCAGGTCGTCGAGTCGCTCACCGACGGGGTCTGGATCGCCGACGAGAACGGCGTCGTCGTCCAGGTGGACGAGACCTTCGAGCAGCTGACCGGGTACGGGGCGGCCGGCCTGCCCTACCCTCCGCCGTACCCCTGGTGGCCGGATCAGGCGGCACACCCGGTGGAGCGGGCGCTGCTCGACCGGGCGCTGGTGCACCTGCTCGACGAGCACGCCGGGGCGTACGAGGTGCCGTTCCAGCGCCCCGACGGACGGATGATCTGGGCGTCCGTCTCGGCCACCGAGGTGCCCGATCCGGAACACGGCCGCACCATGCTGGTCGGCACGGTCCGGGACGTGACCGCCGAACACGCGATCGCCGAGCGGCACCGGACCGCCGCCGCGCTGACCGACCGGCTGGCCACCGCCGACGACGAGGCCGAGGTGCTGGCGCTGACCGCGGAGGCGCTCGGCCAGGCGTTCGACGGCACCGCCCACCTGGCCCCACGGGACACGGCCGGACCGGCGTACACCGCCACCGGCCCGGTCGACCTCGACCGGCTGGACCCGGCGCTCGCCGCCCGGCTGGCCCCGCCAGGCCGCCACGGCGACGGCGACGGCGAGGAGACGGCGCCCGGCGTCGGCGGCCGGCTGAGCACCCTCACCCGGGAGTGGACGGCCTGGGTGGCGTTCCCCACGCCCCGCCCGGTCCGCGCCGACGAGCGGCTGCTCGGCGGCCTGCTCACCGCCGCCGGCAGCCAGGCCCTGCGGCGCCTGGAGGCGGTACGCCGGCAGGACGCGGTCACCGAAGGGCTGCGGGACGCGGTCCGCGACGCCACCGAGCGGGAACGCGCCTGGCGGGCCGAGGCCGCCGCCCGGGCCGACCAGCGACGCACCGACGCGATCAGCCGGGCGCTGCTGGACAACGCGCCGGTCGGCTTCGGCCTGGTCGACACCGAACTGCGCTACGTCCAGGTCAACCCGGCCCTGGCCGGGATGAACCAGGTATCGGCGGCGGAGCATCTGGGCCGGCGGCCCAGCGAGGTGCTGCCGGAGCACGGCGCGCGGATCGAGGAGCTGATGCGCCGCGCCCTGGTTGACGGCCCGGTGGTCGGGGTCGAGGTCACCACCGGTCCGCCGGACGCGCCACGGCGCCTGGTGGCCAGCTACTTCCCGATCCGGATCAGCGACACCGACGAGCTGGTCGGCCTGGGCGCCACCGTCGTCGACGTCACCGAGCGCACCCGGCTGCTGGAGGCGCTGGGCGCGGAACGGGCCCGCTACGAGCGGCTCGCCGCCACCGACGTGCTCGCCGTGTTCGGCGGTGAGGAGAAGCGGATCACCGAGGCGAACGAGGCCTTCCTGGCGCTGCTCGGCTACACCCCGCAGGACGTCGCGCAGGGGCGGCTGACCTGGCCCGCCATCACTCCCCCCGGCTGGGAGGAGGCGGACGCGCGCGCGCTGGCCGAACTGGCCGAGACCGGCCGGGCCCGGGCCTTCGACAAGGAGTACCGGCACGCCGACGGGCACCGGGTGCCGGTGCAGATCGGCGTGGTGGCGCTGGAGCGGCGCCCGCTGCGCTGGCTGGCGTACGCCCTGGACCTGAGCGCCGAGCGGGCCGCGCAGGCCGAGCTGCGGCTGTTCCAGGCGCTGGTGGAACGCTCCGGCGACTTCATCGCGGTGGCCGCCCCGGACGGCCGGGCCGTCTACGTGAACCCCGCCGGCCGGGCGCTGGTCGGGCTCGGCGGCACCGACCGGGTGGACGGCCTGGGGCTGGTGGACTTCGCCGCCCCGGAGGTCCGCGAGCGGTGGCGTACCGAGCTGATCCCGACCGCGCTGCGGGAGGGCCACCACCGCGCGGAGAGCCGGCTGGTCCGGCTGGACACCGGCGAGCCGCTCGACGTCGACCACCAGACCTTCACGGTGACCACCGGCGCCGGCCGGGACACCACCGCCTTCGTGGCCACCGTGGCGCGGGACGTCAGCGACCGGCAGCGGGCGCTGCGGCAGGCGGAGGCGCTCGCGCGGTTGGCCGGGGCGCTCAGCTCCGCCCGGGGCCGGGCGGCCGTCGTGGACGTGGTGACCACCGTCGCCCCGGCGGTGGTGGACGCCGCGACGCTGCGGGTGGCGATCAACCGGCCCGGGGCCACCGTGCTCGACGTGGCCGGCGGCGACGCCCCGGCCGGGCAGCTCCCGGTCGACGCCGACGAGCCGCTCGCCCGGGCGGTACGCGAGAACGCGGCGTTCCCCCTGACCGGCGACGGCGCGGGCGCGACGGGAGTCTGCCTGCCCCTGCGGTACGGCGACGGCGGCGCGCTCGGCGCGCTGGAGGTGCGCTGGGCCCGGCCGGTCGCCGACGACGAGGCGCTGCGCAACCTGCTGGACGCGGTGGCCGGGCTGTGCAGCCAGGCCCTGCAGCGCGCCGAGCTGACCGGTTCGGCGCAGGCGATGGCCGATTTCGCGGCGCGGCTCAGCGTCACCCGGTCGACGGCGGAGGCGATCGACGTGATCCTCGACGCGGCGCCGACCGCGCTCGGGGCGGTGCTGCCGGGGCTGGCGATGCGGGACGAGGGCCGGCTGGTCCGGCTCTGGTACCACGACGTGCCGGAGACGCTCTCCGCCACGTTCCACGACCTCGCCATCGATGACCCGCGGCCGATCGTCCGGGCGCTGCGCACCGGCGAACGGGTCATCCTGCGCGACCGGGCCGACTTCGCCGCCCGGTTCCCCGGCCTGCCCGACCCGGTCGGGGCGCACGGCGTGGTCACCACGGTAGCGGTGCCGCTGTTCGACGCGCAGCGCCAGCCGATCGCGTCGCTGGCCTTCGGGTGGTTCCGGGAGCGACCGCTGCGGGAGAGCGACCTGGCGCTGCTCGACACCATCGCCGACCTGTGCGAGCAGACCCTGGAACGGGTCCGGCTGGCCGCCGCCGAGCACAACCTGGTGACCCGGCTGGCCGGGCGGCTGCGCAGCTCCGCGCTGACCACTCCGGACGGGCTGGAGATCGCCACCCGCTACCAGCCGGCGATGACCGGCCTGCACCTCGGCGGCGACTGGTACGACCTGGTCCGGCAGGACGACGACCGGCTGGCCGTGGTGGTCGGCGACGTGGTCGGCCACCAGGTGGAGGCGGCCGCCGACATGGCGCAGCTGCGCACCATGCTGAACACGCTGATCCGGCTCGGCGTCCCGCTGGAGGAGCTGTTCCTCCGGCTGACCGAGCTGCTCGGCGTCGGCTTCCTCGGCACCTGCCTGATCGTGGTGGTCGAGCCGGCGAAGCGGGCCGCGCACGTGCTGCGGGCCGGGCACCCGCACCCGGTGCTGCTGCGCGCCGGCCAGGATCCGCAGGGCGTGCGGACGCCGAACGCGCTGCCGCTGGGCATGGTCGACGCGCCGATGGCCGTGACCACCGTGCCGTTCGAACGCGGCGACCTGCTGGTGGCGTACACGGACGGGCTGGTGGAGCGGCGCGGCCAGCAGTACGACGAGGGCGTGGCGGCGCTGCACCGGGTGCTGGTCACGGTGCGCGACGAGCCGGCGGAGGCGATCGCGGACGCGCTGCTGCGGGACCTGCCGGGCACGGACGACGACCGCGCGCTGGTGGTGCTGCGGCACACCGGGTGAGGTGTCCGGACCCACAATCGGCGGGCGGGACGTTGGACCCGCCGATTCCCGGGAATGTCTCCCGGTCGGTGGCGGGTTCGCCGCCGACGACGACGCACAGGAGGACCGGCATGGCGACCAGTGCCAGCACCCAGCCCGCTAAGGCCTCGGGCACCTACCGGATCGGCGGTGACCTGCAGGTCGACCGGCTCGGCTACGGGGCGATGCAGATCACCGGGCCGGGGGTCTGGGGCGACCCGAAGGACCCGGCCGAGGCGGTCCGGGTGCTGCGCCGGGCGTACGAGCTGGGCGTGACCTTCATCGACACCGCCGACTCCTACGGGCCGTTCGTCAGCGAGATGCTGATCAAGGAGGCGCTGCACCCGTACGCCGACGACCTGGTCGTCGCGACCAAGGCCGGGCTCACCCGGTCCGGTCCGGGCGACTGGCGCCCGGTCGGCCGGCCGGAGTACCTGCGCCAGCAGTGCGAGCTGAGCCTGCGCCACCTCGGCCTGGACTGCATCCCGCTCTACCAGCTGCACCGGATCGACGAGAAGGTGCCCCTGGAGGACCAGCTCGGCGAGCTGGCCCTGCTCAAGCAGGAGGGGAAGGTCCGGCACATCGGGCTCTCCGAGGTGACCGTCGAGCAGATCGAGGCGGCCCGGCGGATCACCCCGATCGTGTCGGTGCAGAACCTCTACAACCTGGCCGACCGCAGCGCCGAGGACGTGCTGGACCACTGCGAGCGCAACGACCTGACGTTCATCCCGTGGTTCCCGATCGCCACCGGCAACCTGGCCCGGCCGGGCGGTCCGCTGGACGCGATCTCCACCGAGCACGGCGCGACGCCCGCGCAGCTCGCCCTCGCCTGGCTGTTGCGGCGGTCGCCGGTCATGCTCCCGATCCCGGGTACGTCGTCGGTGCCGCACCTGGAGGAGAACGTGGCCGCCGCCGAGGTGCGACTGACCGACGACGAGTTCGAGGCCCTCGCCAAGGCCGCCTGAGCCGGGTCCGGCGACGACGTCCCTGCCTGCGGGCGGCAACCACCCCTTTCCGTTCCGTGATCGGACCGCTACCGTCAGAGGGATTCTCGCGGACGGGACGGGCGGGGGTCCGAAGTGGACGAATTCGACTACGTCGTGGTCGGCGCGGGCGCGGCCGGCTGCGTGCTGGCCAACCGGCTCACCGAGGACCCGGCCACCCGGGTGCTGCTGATCGAGGCGGGCGGCTGGGACCGCAGCCCGGCCGTCCGCATTCCCAAGGCGTTCTCGCGCCTGATGGACGACCCGCGTACCGCCTGGCACTATCCGGCGACAACCGGGCCGGGGCACGGCGAGACGTGGCAGCGCGGGCGGCTGGTCGGCGGCTCGACCGCCATCAACGGGATGATCTACGGCCGGGGTTCGCCGGCGGACTACGACGCGCTGGAGCGGCTCGGCAACCCGGGCTGGGGCTGGTCGACCATGCTGCCCATCTTCCGGCGCTTGGAGGACAACCCACTGGGCGCCTCGCCGGTCCGGGGCGCGGGCGGCCCGCTGCTGCTCTCCACCGCCACCGGCACCGACCAGCTCTGCGAGGAGATGATCGAGGCCGGGGCGGAGCTGGGTTGGCGCCGGGTCGACGACCTCAACGCCGACGACGGCGAGCGGATCGGCTACGCCATGGCCACCATCCGGGGCGGGCGCCGGGTCAGCGCCGCCGACGCGTTCCTGCATCCGGTGCGCGAGCGGCCGAATCTGACCGTCGCGGTTGACACCGTCGCGCTCCGGGTGCTGATCCGCAACGGCCGGGCGGTCGGGGTACGCGCCGAGCAGCAGGGCCGGCAGGTCGACCACTTGGCCGCCGCCGAGGTGATCCTCGCCGCGGGCGCCCTCGCCACCCCGCAGCTGCTCCAGGTCTCCGGCATCGGACCGGCCGCCACCCTGCGCGGCGCCGGCGTGGACGTGCTGCTCGACCGGCCCCGGGTGGGCGCGGGGCTGCGCGAGCACCGGGCGATCCCGCTGCAGTACCGGCTCGCCGGGCCGGGCGGCTACAACGCGCGGCTCAGCAGCCCGCTCGGGCAGGCCCTCGCCGCCCTGCGCTACCTGCTCACCCGGCGCGGGCCGCTCGCCCTGCCGGTCTTCGACGTGGCGGCCCACATCAGGTCCCGCCCGGAACTGGACCGCCCGGACGCCCACCTGTTGATGGCGCCCTTCTCGGCGGCGCCCCGGCGGCCGGGCCGGGCGCTGGAACTGGAGCGGGAGCCAGGACTGATGTGCCTGGGCACGGTGACCCGCCCCGACAGCGAGGGCAGCCTCGCGATCACCGGGCCCGACCCGCGCACCCCGCCGGCCATCGTGGCGAACTACTTCGACACCCCGCACGACCGCGGAGTCGCGGTGGACACCTTCCGGCGGATGCGGGAGCTCTTCGCCACCGCGCCGGTCGCCGGACGGATCAGGGCGGAGGTGCTGCCCGGGCCGGGGACGCAGACCGACGAGGAGATCCTCGAAGCGGCCCGGGTGCACGGCTACTGCGGGTACCACGCCGTCGGCACCTGCGCGATGGGCCCCGACGACGAGGACGTCGTCGACCCGCAGCTACGGGTACGCGGGGTCACCGGGCTGCGCGTGATCGACGCGTCGGTGCTGCCGGTGCTGGTGTCGGGCTGGCTCAACGCGCCGGTGACCGCGCTGGCCTGGCGGGCCGCCGACCTGATCCTCGGCCGGACCACCACCGCCTGACCGACGGCCGGCACTCCTGTGGACGGTCACCGGCTCGACGGCCGCCGGCGCGGCGACCGTCGAGCCCCGACGCGGGTTCAGAGGGCGAAGCAGTCGGGCCGGATCGTGGCGCCGGCGAGCGCCTGCCGGACGATGCTGTACGTCGTCCCGTCGAGCACCAGGCCGAGGTGGCCGACGACCCGCAGCGGGCACCACGCCTGGACCAGGACGTTGCTGGCGCCGTCGGCGAGGACGGCGTTGTCGACCGGGCGGACCAGCTCGTCCTGCCAGGTCCGGACGGTGGTCCAGCGGACCACGCCCGGGGTGTCGTCGCCGCCGTTCAGGTCGGCGAGGAAGCTCGATCCGATGGACATCTGCTGGCAGGCGACGATGCCGGCGCAGCTGCCCAGGCCGACGAAGTTGACGATGTTGGCGACGTAGGTGCCGTACTGCGGGCTGCCGAGGCTGATGTAGTGGTCGACCTTGTCGGCGCCGCCGAGGAACTTCACGTACCAGCGGCTGACCAGGCCGCCCTCGGAGTGGGTGACCAGGTCCACCTTGGCCGCCCCGGTGGCGGCGCGGACCTGGTCCACGTAGGACGACAGGGCGCGGGCGGACTCCCGGATGTCGCCGAAGCCCAGGTTCGGCAGCTGGTAGATGGAGACCTGGTAGCCGTCGGCGCGCAGCCGGGCGGCGATGGGCTCGTACGCGATGGAGATTCCGATCAGGCCACCGACGACGACGACCGGGCTGGCGCCGGCGGCGGCGAGGGTCGACCCGTCGGCCGTGGCGGTGGCGTCGACGGCGGTGCTGGCGGCGCGCCGCGGGGCGGCCTCGGCGGCGGTGGCCGGGACGAGCAGGGCGGCGACGGCGGTGGTGGCGGCCAGGATCGTTCGGAGCAGCATGGCTGCACCTCCGGTGGGAGGCACCCGGGGAAGCCCGGGAGGGGGACGGGTGGGGGATCCGATCGATCGTGGGAACGATGATGCGTGTCCGATTTCACACACGTCAATGAAAAGTTACGCGCCGGTAACCCGTTCTTCCAGAGACAGTGTGTTCGGGCATTCCAGGCACGCCACCGGACGCGACCTGGCCGGATCGACGGCAGCCGACGGGCGCCGTCCGACCTCTCCGCGGATCAGGCCGCGTCGGTCCTGGTCACGGCTTCGGCCACCGCCCGCACCGACGGCGATCCGTGGCGCTCCGGGTCCACCAGCACGTCGACCGCGACGCCCGGCTCGACCAGCCAGAACGCCTCCCCCGCGCCGATCAGGCCGGGGCCGTCGGGATGTGGGAATTCGACCCACTCCCCGCCGTCGGGGTCCCGCTCGTGATACTCGGCGAGGAAGTCGTGCAGCGCGGTGAGGTCGGTGAGCCTGGGTCCGCGCAGCACATGCACCCGCAGGTCGACCCGGTAGCCCTCATCCACCTGGCGCTCCCAGACCCGGGTGGCGAAGGTGACGTCGTCCCACTCGGTGGCGAAGTCGGACACCTCCGTGCCCACGCCGGCCGGCAGCTGACCGATGTGGAAGCCGTCCAGCTCACCGCCGTCGGAGGCGCCGGTCAGGTCGTCGTCGCTCAATCGGGCTCAGCTCCCCAGCGCCCGGACCTTGGCGATCGTCTCCTGCACGTGCTGCCGGGCGGGATCACCGCCCTGGGCGGCCTGGGCCAGCCCCTGCCGGTAGGCGTCGATCATGCCGAGCAACGGTCCGGCCGCCACGCCCTCCAGCGCGCCGGCCACCAGCGCCCGCGCCTCGGCGGCGTCCTGGGCCGCGGCGGCCGTCTTGGCCTTCGCCTCGTCCAACTTCTGCGCGGCCGCTGCCAGCCTGGCGATGATCTGCGCTGCGCTCACACACCCTCCCCAGGTCGCTCCGGATCAGTTTGCCCCGGCCACAGCGGAGCCTACGGAACCATGGCACGTCCCGCGACCACGCGGCCGGGTGTCCGAGCCGCTCCCTGATCAGCTCAACAGGCGGAACGCCACCAGGTAGAGGCAGAACAGCCCCGAGGAGAGCAGGGCACAGAGGACGAAGCCGAGCGGGACGTACCGCGACGGTGGAGTGTCGCCCCCGAGCACCGGGCGGCCCCAGCGGGCCAGCACGAGCTGACCGGCCAGGAAGGACAGCAGCGGCACCCCCGCGCACGCCGCCGCGGCCACCAGGTCCAGCCCGCTCACCGGGACCGGCGAACCGACCAGGGTGGCGAGCATCAGCAGCGATCCGACCAGCGCGCAGGCCGCGTACACGGCGACCGCCCGGCCGAGCGGTGACCAGGTGGGCAGCAGCACGGGCCGGTGGGCGAGGGCCTCCGCCTGCTGGCCGAACCGGTCGGCCTCGTCGGCGAGCTGCCGGGCCGCGGCCAGCTCCGCCGCCGGGTCACCCGCCCGCGGCGCCGGCACCGTCCCTTCCGGATACGCCCCGACCCCCGACCGCCCCGGCGCGGCGGCTGCGCCGCCGACCGCCCCCGCCCCTGGTCCGGGCGGCGTGCCGGGGGCCCCGGCCGCGGCGACGGCCGACGGCGGCACGGGCGCGGCGCCGACCGCGGTCGCCGGCGACCCGACCGGCACCGGGGCGCCGTCCGGCGGCGGGGCGGCGCCGATGGCGCGGCCGAGTTGGTCGAGCCGCTGGCCCTGCGCGGCGAGCCGCTGGCCGAGCTGGTCCACGGCAGCCTGCAGGGTGCGACGACGTTCCGCCTCGGCGGCGACGGCCTTCTCCCCGCCGCGCTGCCGCGCGGACAGCTCCCGGGCCAGGGCGGCGTACTCCTCGATTCCGGTCACCGGTCGTCTCCGTCGCCCACGAAGGGCACCATCAGGGCGGCCCGTTGGTCGTGCCGGTCGACCAGGAGGGCGCGACCGGCACGGGGGGTGTACGCGAGGTCGTGCGCGCCGAGGTACAGGCCGAGGTCCGCGCCGGGCACGTTCAGCGCGACCAGGCAGGACGCGTCGTCGCGGTGCTGGCTGCCGCCGAGGTCCTCGCCGAGCCGGCGCAGCCCGCGCCACCAGCCGAGCAGGTGCACGCCGTGCGCCGGGCCGTCACGCAGCACGGCCCGCAGGTCGTCGTGGCCGGAGCGGAACGTCCCCGGGTCCGTGGCGGCCAGGGCGCCGGCCGCCGCGTCCATTCCGAACACCACCAGGTAGGTGCGCAGGCCTGCCCCGGAGCGGTCGCCCGGACCGGCGGCCACGTCGGCGAGGTGGCCGCGCAGCTCCGCCGCGTCGAGGCGGCGGACCGGGTGCCGGGCGGCGGCGAGGGTCATCGCCAGGTCGTCGGCGAGCCCGGTGGTGTCGGGGGCGAGGGGGGCGAGCAGGAAGCGGGCCGTGCCGGGGGCGTGCTGCCGGGCCAGGCTGAGCGCGGCCGACCGGAGCACGTCCGCCCCGGCGGCGGCGGCGCCGACCACGGCCAGGTGCCGGCCGGGGGTGGCGTCGAGGCGGAACGCGGCCGGGCTGCCGGCCACGTCCACGGTCCGGCCCACCAGCGCGAGCGGCGGCCCGGCACCCGGCCGCAGCCCCGCCCAGGTGGGATCGTCGGCCAGCCGGGGCGTCTCGTAGCCGCGGAACACGGTCGGCGGCGGCGAGCCGGCCGGCCGGGCCTGCCACAGCTCGCGCCGCAGGGTGGCCAGGTCGGCCGCCGCCGCGTGCGCGTCCGGGAAGCGGACCAGGATGTCCGCCCCGGCCACGCCGCCGGCGGTGTTCAGCACGGCCGCGCCAACGGTCAACGCCTTCGCGGCGTCATTGAGCGGATCGAGCACGGCGGCCCCGCCGGGCAGCGCCACCCGCAGCGGGAACTGGCCGAAGATGGCCTCGGCCCGGCCGTAGAGGGCCTCCACCCCGGTGGTGCTCTGGCTGGCCAGCACCAGGTGCAGGCCGTACGAGCGGCCCTTGCGGGCCAACTCCTCCAGCAGGTCGATGGCCTGCCGGGCGAGCGCGTCGTTGCCGGCGAAGAGCACGTGGAACTCGTCGACCACGGTGACGGTCCGGGGTGGCCGGTGCTCGGCGGGCAGGTCGGCGAGCTTGGTGACACCGAGCCGCTTCAGCAGGCCGGCCCGGCGGGTCAGCTCGTCGCGCAGCTCGCGCAGCACGGCGACGCCGTACTCGCGGTCGGACTCGATGCCGACCGCCCGGGCGTGCGGCAGCCAGGACGCGTCCCGCTCGGTCGGCACGAACTCGGTGAAGCTGACCCCCTCCTTGAAGTCGAGCAGGAGCAGCCGCAGCTCGCTGGGGGCGTACCGGGCGGCCAGCCCGTAGAGCACGTCGAGCAGGAACACCGTCTTGCCCGCGCCGGTGCGCCCGCCGACCAGCCAGTGCGGGGTGGCGTCGTCGAAGGCGACGGTGACCGGTTGTCGCCCGGCGCGGCCGAGCACGGTGCGCAGGCCGTCCGCGGACGACTCGGCCCAGCGCCGCGGTGGCAGCAGGTCGGTGAAGGTGACCGCCTCGGCCCGGCGGGTGGCCGCGGCGAGCTGCCGGGCCAACCCGGTGACCGCGGCGTGCGAGGGGTCGCCGTCCAGCACCACCGGGGCGGCCAGTCCGCTGCCGTCGCCGCTGTACGGCGCTCCGGGCGGGTCGCCGACCAGCGCGTACCGCTCGCCCAGCCGCAGCTGCGTGGTGGCGCCCAGCGGCGGCGGGACCTCGCCCGGGCCGGCGGCCGGGTAGCCGGCGAGCAGCACACAGACGGCGGCGGCCGGGCTGGCGTGGGTGAGCGCGGCCAGCCGCGCCAGCTCGCGCGGCGCCGGGGCGGACGCGGCGACGAGCAGCAGCAGCTCCTGGTCGTCGCGGGCGGCGTGCTGGGCGGCCCGGGCGTGCTGTTCCGCCTCGTCGAGCAGGGCGTCCACCTCGGCCGCGGTGGTGGCGGTGGGGCCCAGCACACCGGCGTCGAGCAGCGGGCGCAACGGCAGGAAGGCGGCGCCGAAGGCGGCCGGGTCGATACCGGCGACCCGCACCGTGCCGGCCGGCGCGGCGGCGAGCAGCTGGGTCACCACGGCCCGCAGCAGCTCACCGACCCGGGGATCGCGCGCGTCGGCGTCCACCGCGAGGTGGTTGCCGCCGGCCAGCGGGACCAGCACCGGGAAGCCGCCGTCGAAGGTGGTGGCCTCGCCGACGCGGACCGGGACGGCGGTGGTGACCGGACGGGCGGCGCCGGGCGCGGGGGCGGCCAGCGCGGCGCCGAGACGGGCCAGCCGGGCGACCAGTTCGGGGCTGCCAGGGGCGACCGGGGCGGCGGCCGCGAGGGACCGGCGTACGGTCTCCCAGCGCCGCAGCGCCTCCCGGTGGAGGGCGAGCGCCTGCCCGTACGCCGTCGCGAGCCTGCCCACCGTCCGCCCTCCGACGCCGCCGCGGTCCCGATCGAGGGAACCCTAACGGACGCGCGCCGGCCCGGCACAGTACGCGGGCCCGCACCCGACGTTGGCCCACTGTTCATCCGGCGGCAGTCGTTCCCACCGGTCGGTGTTCCCCCGGCCCGACTTGCCTGCTCGCCAGACGCACGTGAACAGGAAGGCGACGACGTGAGCTCCTCCCCCATCTCCCGCCGGTCGGTGCTGCGCACCGGCGCGGCCGGCGCGCTCGGCATCGTGGTGGCCGGCAACCTGGAAGCCATCGCGGGGCCGGCCGCGGCGCGGGCCGCCACCCGCCCGGCGGTCGGCTACGGCGAACTCGTTCCGGATCCGGCCGGGCTGCTGGCCCTGCCGCCCGGTTTCTCGTACACCATCGTGGCCCAGGCCGGCGCCACCCTGCTGGAGTCCGGCCAGCCGACGCCGAGCGACGCGGACGGCACCGGCTGCTTCCGCGGTCCCAACGGTTCGGTGCTGGTCAACAACCACGAAATCGGCGGCAGCGAGCCGTACCCGGTGCCGGCGCTGGCCGGGCTGACCTACGACCCGGGTGCCCGGGGCGGCACCACCACCATCGAGGTGGACGGGCAGGGCCGGCGGCTGCGCGAGTACGTCAGCGTGGCCGGCACGCACAACAACTGCGCCGGCGGCATCACCCCGTGGGGCACCTGGCTGACCTGCGAGGAGACCGAGCAGAAGGCGGGCGGCAAATACCTGAAGGACCACGGGTACGTGTTCGAGGTGGACCCGCACGACCGGTCCGCCAACCAGAACCCGGTGCCGCTGAAGTTCCTCGGCCGCTACTCGCACGAGGCGGTGGCGGTGGACCCGTACACCCACTCGATCTATCTGACCGAGGACGCCGGCGGCCCGAACGGGCTGTACTTCCGGTGGACGCCGCCGGCCGGTTTCCGGGGCGGCAAGGGCGCGCTGCGGGCCCTGGCCGAGCGTCCCGACGGGGACTCCGCGGGCAGCCTTCAGGCGATGACGTGCTTCCTGGGCGACCAGCACGTCGCCGACCTGTCCGAGGCCACCACCCCGGGCATCCGGTACAAGGTGGAGTGGGTGGACGTGCCGGACCGGGACGCGAAGACCGTCTCGGTGCGCAAGCAGTTCACCGACGAGCAGGTGACCCGCAGCCGCAAGCTGGAGGGCGCCTGGTGGGCCGACGGCGGCGCGTACTTCGTGGCCAGCTTCGCCCGGCACGACGACGGCAGCGTCAACGAGCACGACGGCCAGGTCTGGTTCTACGACCCGCGGACCGAGACGGTCACCCTGAAGACCATCTTCGGGGTGAACAACGACCCGGCGGCGGACCACGGCAACTTCGACGGGCCGGACAACATCACCGTCTCCCCGTACGGCGGGGTGATCCTGGCCGAGGACGGCGAGGGCGTGTCGCACCTGGTCGGGGTGACCGAGCAGGGCAAGGCGTACCCGCTGGCCCGCAACGAGCTGAACGACAGCGAGTTCACCGGCCCGACGTTCAGCGCGGACGGCACCATCCTGTTCGCCAACATCCAGACCCCGGGCTACGTCTTCGCGATCACCGGCCCGTGGGGCCGGCCGAGCGACGCGGACCTCGCCGCGTCCTGAGTGGATGAACCCGGCCGGCGGCTCTCCCGGGCCGCCGGCCGGCCCGTCCCGTCAGCCGGTACGGCAGGCGGGGCCCGGTCCGCCCCGCGGCGGCGGGTCAGCGCGATGCGGCCGGGTAGCGCAGGCCGTCCAGCGCGATGGCGACCACCCGGTCGCGCTGCGCCGGCTCGGGGAACTGGTACGCGGTGATCCCGCTGATCAGCCGGACCACGTCGTCGAAGCTCGCGTCCGGCCGGGCCACCCCGGCCACCTGGGCGCGACGCAGCAACGGCTCGCCCGCGGCGTAGATCTCGGTGCGGCAGCTGCGGAACACCTCGGAGTCGTGCACCAGCTCCTCGGCGAGGGCCCGCTTGGTGCCGACGTAGGCGACGAACCGGTTCAGCCAGGCCACCAGGGCGTCCCACGGGGGCAGGTCGGCCAGGTCGCCGGCGGACGCGCTGAGCGCGCGCACCTCCTCGACGTAGACCGCCTCGAACAGGTCCCGTCGGTTGGGGAAGTTCCGGTAGAGCGTCCCGATGCCCACCCCGGCCCGCCGGGCGATCTCCTCCAACGAGGCGCCCGCGCCGCACTCGCCGAACACCTCCCGGGCGGCGGCGATCAACGCGTCGTAGTTCCGCCGGGCGTCGGCCCGCTTCGGGCGCCGCGCGAAGACCTCACCCAACTGGTCGGCGCTGGCCATGACGCGCGTCACCCCTCTCGCCTTGCAACCGGAGGCATCCCTCCGCTACGTTAGTGGAGGCACCCCTCCGGAACTGACCGGAGCCATGCCTCCGGATAGCGTACTCCGGACTCTCCCGCCGATCCCAGCCGGCGCGATCGGCGAACCAGACACCGGACCCAGGAGGTCCCGCCATGCCCGCAACCCGCTGAAACACGCGCAGCTCCGGCCGCCACCGCCGCCAGATCCGCGCGAGCGGCCCCAGACCCTTCCTTCGTACGTGAACGGGAGTTTCTCCGTGCTCGAAACCACCCGACCCGACTCGCGTCGGTTGACCTTCCTCGTCCTCGCGGCCGGCGCCGGCTTCTTCGCGATGCTCCAGTCGCTGATCACCCCGGTGCTGCCCACCATCCAGCACGACCTGCACACCTCGCAGAACACCGTGACCTGGGTGCTGACCGCCTACCTGCTCTCCGCGTCGATCTTCACCCCGGTCCTCGGCCGGATCGGCGACATGATCGGCAAGGAGCGGACCCTGGTCGTCTCCCTCGCCGCGCTCGCGCTGGGCTGCCTGCTGGCGGCCGTCGCGCCCAACATCGGCGTGCTCATCGCCGCCCGGGTCGTCCAGGGCATCGGCGGCGCGGTCTTCCCGCTGTCGTTCGGGATCATCCGCGACGAGTTCCCCGCCGCGCGGGTGAGCTCGGCCGTCGCGGCCATCTCGGCGATCGTCGCCGCCGGCGGCGGCCTCGGCGTCGTCCTGGCCGGTCCGATCGTCGCCACCCTGGGCTACCGCTGGCTGTTCTGGATCCCGATGGTCGTCGTCGGGCTCACCGCGCTCGCGGCGCACCGGTTCGTGCCCGAGTCGCCGGTCCGTACGCCCGGCCGGATCAGCTGGGCGACCACCCTGCTGCTCTCCGGCTGGCTGGTGGCGCTGCTGCTGCCGGTCAGCAAGGGTGCCGCCTGGGGCTGGACCTCGGGCCGGGTGACCGGCCTGCTGGCGCTCGCCGGCGTCCTGCTGGTCGGCTGGCTGGTGGCCGAGACCCGCTCGGCGAACCCGCTGATCGACATGCGGATGATGCGCCTGCCCGCGGTCTGGACCACCAACCTGGTCGCCCTTCTCTACGGCGCCTCGATGTTCGCCGTCTACGCGTTCCTGCCGCAGTTCGTGCAGATCCCGCGCAGCGCCGGCTACGGCTTCGGCGCCAGCGTCACCCAGGCCGGGCTGCTGATGCTGCCGATGCTGGTCGGGATGTTCGTCGCCGGCCTGGTCGCCGGCCGGCTGGCGGCCCGGTTCAGCGCCAAGGCGCAGCTCGCCACCGGCGCGGTGTTCAACGTGTCCGCCGCGGCCATGCTGACCGTCGCGCACGACACCCGCTGGGAAATCGGGGTGGCCGGCGCCCTGGTGGGCATCGGCATCGGGCTCGCGTTCGCCTCGATGGCCAACCTGATCGTGGCCAACGTGCCGAGCCACCAGACCGGCGCGGCGACCGGCATGAACGCCAACATCCGCACCATCGGCGGCGCGATCGGGGCCGCGGTGGCCAGCACCGTGATCACCGCCCACCCGCAGGCCGGCGGGCTGCCCCGGGAGGCCGGCTTCACCATGGGCTTCCTGCTGCTCACCGCCATCTCGCTGGCCGCCGCACTGGCCGCCCTGGCCGTGCCCTCCGCCCGCCGGGCGGCGCGGGGACAGCGCGGCGGGCAGCCGCCGCGGGCAGCCGAGCCGGAGCTGGAACTGGCGACGGCGGGGCACTGATCGGTCGGCCGCTCGGGGGCGACACCCTCGGGCGGCCGCCCGACGGCGCAGGGCGCGACCGGCGGTCCGGAGTGGACCGCCGGCCGCGTCGCGTCGGTCAGCCGATGGCGGCGGTCAGCGCGGCCAGGTAGCCGTATCGATAGCCGTCGGCGTCCGGGTGGTACGCCTCGATCACCCCGCTGACGTCGTGGATCCACGGGTCCGCGGCGCAGACCCCGTGGCCGGCGAAGAACGACCGGGCGTCGACGTAGCCGGCGCCGGCCGCGCCGGCCCGGGCGGCGATGACCCCGTCCAGCACGTCGGCGGCCTCGTTGAGGATGGTGCGCTTGTAGCTGCTCATCGCGAGCAGCCCGCACCAGCCGGTCTCGAACAGCCGCGGGTAGCCGAGCACCACCAGCCGGGCGTTGGGGGCCCGGTTCCGGATCGCGGCGTACGTGGCGTCGAGCCGGCCGGGCAGCACGCCGGTGGCGAACGCCTTGGCGCCGGCGACCGCGTTCTCGCAGTCCGTGGTGCTGCCGAAGCGGCAGCTGGTCATCACGTCGGCGAAGCCGGCGTCGTTGCCGCCGATGGTGATGGTCACCAGGGTGGTGCTGGTGCTCAGCGCGCCGACCTGGCCGTTGATGACGTCGGCGGTGACCGCGCCGCCACAGGCCGGGAAGCGGAAGCTGGTGACGGCGTGGGCCGCCGCCCAGAGCGGGGCGTACGACTTCTGGCTGCGCAGGCAGGTGGAGAGGTCGTACGGGCCGGCGCCGACGCCGGAGGAGTACGAGTCGCCGAGGGCGACGTAGTTGACGGTGGCCGCCTGGGCGACGCCGGGAACGACGACGGCGCCGAGAACGGCCGCGAACAGCGCGGCCAGCGCGGTGCGGACGCGACGGGACATGACAGGACCTCCACGAGGCAGGTGGTGGTGGAGCCCGTGGTCCGCGCGCGTGGCCAGGGGGTGGATGGCTTGTTACTAGTCGGTAATGCTATCGAAACATTCGCACGAATTGAATAGCCGGGAACGTCGTCACGGGGCAGACGTGTTCACAACCGTCGATTAGGTTGGCGGTGCGTACACCCCCGATGGAGGGAGTCCACCTCGTGCGACGTGTACTCACGGCGGCCATCGCCGCCCTGACCGTCACCACCGCCGGCACCGTCGTGACCGGCGCCCCCGGCCACGCCGCCCCACCGGGCTGGGGCCGGCCGCGACCCGTGTCGGTCACCCCGACCCCGGGCAGCCCCGGGCTGGGCGACAGCTACTTCCCCGACTACGGCAACGGCGGCTACGACGTCGGCCACTACGACCTCCGGCTGCGCTACGAGCCGGCCACCGACCGGCTCAGCGGCACCACCACCATCCTGGCCACGGCCACCCAGGACCTGTCCCGGTTCAACCTGGACTTCGCCCTCGACGTCGAGTCGGTCCGGGTCAACGGCTGGCCGGCGACCTTCGCCCGGGAGGGCGACCACGAGCTGGCCGTCACCGCGCCCCGACCGATCGTCAAGGGCCAGCCGCTCACCGTCGTGGTGAAGTACGCCGGCGTCCCGTCGCAGACCAAGGTCTACGGCTACACCGGCTGGACCCGGACCGCCGACGGCGCGCTGGCGGTCAACGAGCCCGAGTCGGCCTGGTGGTGGTTCCCCAGCAACGACCACCCGCTGGACAAGGCCACCTTCGACATCTCGGTCTCCGTGCCCACCGGCGTCGAGGTGATCAGCAACGGGGTGCAGCCGCGCGCCCCGCTCCCCGAGGCCGGCGACCGCACCCGGTGGAGCTGGCGCAGCACCAGGCCGGGCGCCACCTACCAGGCGTTCATCGCCATCGGGCAGTACGACATCGTCACCGACACCGCGCCGAACGGGCAGCCCGTGGTCAACGCGTACAGCACCACGCTCGGCGACCGGGACGGGGCCGCGCGGGCCAGCATCGAACGCACCGCCGAGGTGATCGACTGGGAAAGCGGCGTGTTCGGGCCGTACCCGTTCGAGGCGCAGGGCGGCGTGGCCGGGCCGATCGACGGCATCGGCTTCGCCCTGGAGACGCAGACCCGCCCGGTGTACGGGCCCGGCTTCTGGCGGCGCGGGTCCAACCCGTACGTGGTGGTGCACGAGAACGCGCACCAGTGGTTCGGCGACTCGGTCTCGGTGGCGGACTGGAGCCAGATCTGGCTGAACGAGGGCTTCGCCTCGTACGCCGAGTGGCTCTGGTCGGAGGAGCAGGGCGAGGGCACCGCCCAGGAGCTCTTCGACTTCACCTACGCCGGCTACCCGGCCGACTCGGACTTCTGGCAGGTCCTACCGGGCGCGCCGGGCGCGGCCAACATCTTCGACGACGCGGTCTACGACCGGGGTGCGATGGCCCTGCACGAGATCCGGCTGGCCGTCGGGGACGACGCGTTCTTCCGGATCCTGCCGGCCTGGACGGCCGAGCACACCTACGGCAACGGCACCACCGCCCAGTTTCAGGCGCTGGCCGAGCGGATCTCCGGCCAGGACCTGGACGGGGTCTTCACCACCTGGCTGTTCACCGCCGGGCGTCCCGAGCTGACCGCCGCCACGCGTACCGCGTTGTCGCCGGCACAGCCGCGGTCCTGGGCGCGGATCCGGGCGGGGCACGAGCTGCTGGACCGCTGACCGGCGTCCGCCGGGGCCCGCTCCTCCACCCTCGGAGCGGGCCCCGGCCGCGTCAGCCCACCGTGCCGCTTGGTGAAGGTCCGTGGTCCGCCCGGCCGCCAAGCCGGCAACGCGACCACGGCACGGCGGCACAACCTGCCACCCGGCAGCACGACCCGCTGCACGGAGGGCAACCAGCCGCACGGCGGCACAACCGTCAGGCGACGGGGCAACCATCCCGATGCGCCGCGACCGGTCGGGGGGCAAGGGTCAGTCGAGAGCGGCGACTGAAGCTGTGGGACGCGCAGGCCGCACAGTCCTGGGCCGCGCGGGCGCCCCGGCTGGAGCGGAGCCGGCCACGGCCGGGACGCGGCGTGCCGGGATGGGCGCCCGCCGGAGATCCGCCGGTCAGCCCGATGGACGGACCACCGGCCGGCAGCGCCGGAGCCCCGCCGGCCGGCACCGCTGTGGGGAGGCCCGGCCGGGCCGCCACGGCGACGCCCGACAGGGCCGACGACACCCGGGACCGCGCCGCCGGGAGGGCCACGGAGCGGGCCGGGGCCGTGCCAGCCAGCCCCACCGGGCGGAGCATCGCGGCATGGCGCGCGGCGCCGAGGCCCAGGCCGGCCGGGCGGACCACCCGGGCGGCCGTGGCGGCGGCCCGGCGAACGGGCAGCACGACGGGTCCGGCCAGCACGCGGGTGAGCCGGCGCTCGCGCAGCCGGTCCAGGGTCACCCCGGCCACGGCGGTGGCCACCGCGGTGACCGTGCCGGCCAGCACCAGGGTCTGCCGGGGGCCGGCGGTCTCGGAGAGCCAGCCGAGCAGCGGCGCGCCGACGGCGGCGGAGACCGAGCCGGTGACCGCGATGGCGGCCAGCACCCGGCCCCGCATGGCGTAGTCGGTGTCCAGCTGGGCCCGGGTGCCGACCGTGGTGTCGATGACCACCGCGGCGGCCGCCACCGGCAGGATCACCGCGGCGAAGCTCAGCGTGCCCGGGGCCAGGCCGGCCACGACCTGCAGGGCGCTGGCGAGCAGGCCGGCGCCGACCAGGACCGCGTAGCCCAGCTCGCGGCGGCGGGCCGCGGCCAGCGCGCCGAGCACCGTGCCGACGGCGAAGACGGTGGAGAGGAAGCCGTAGCCGGAGGCGCCACCGCGCAGCGGCCCCTCGCTCATCGCCGCCATGGTCACCTGGTAGTTGCGGCCCAGGCTGCCGAGCACGAACGACAACGCCAGGGCGACCAGCACCACCGGCTGGCGCAGCAGGTAACGGAAGCCGGCCCGGATGCCGCCGTCCGCCGGGGCCGCCTCGGCCTCCGACGACTCCAGCTCGCCGGTGTGCCGCTCCCCCTCGCGTACGGCGAACAGGGCGACGACGACCGCGACGAAGCTGGCGGCGTTGGTCGCGAAGAGCAGCGCCGGTCCGACGACGGCGGCCACGACGGCGCCCAGGCTCATGCCGAGGATCCGGCCGGCGGAGTTGGTGAGCGAGCCGAGCGCGAGGGCGTTGCCGAGGCTCTCCCGGTCGACCAGGGTCGAGGACCAGCGGCCCATCACCGGCCCCTCGATCGCCGAGACCGCGCCGGTGACCAGGGAGATCGCGTAGATCGCCGGTAGCCCGCCGGCGCCGGTGACGGCGACCACGGCCAGCCCGGCCGCGAGGGCCGCGTGGGCCGCCTGCGCGACGATCAGCAGCGGCTTGGCCGGCAGCCGGTCGGCCAGCGCACCGCCCCAGACGGAGAGCACCAGGGTGGGTAGCGCCTGGAGCAGGACGGTGAGACCCATGGAGGTCGCCGAGCCGGTCTCCGACATGACGTACCAGTTGACCCCGAGGACCTGCATCCAGGTCCCGATGACCGATACGAAACCGGCGCCGGCCCAGATCCGGTAGTTCCGGTGGCGTAGCGCGGCGAACGTGGCGCCGAGAGCCACGACAACCTCCCCGTCCAGACGGTGACAAAGACAAAGCCGGACCCCTGCGGTCCGGCCAGCCGACAAGTCTGGCGGCGGTCAAACGTCCTGACGACAGTTGGTGATTGGGTTCACCGGGGAGGTCGGGCGTCCGGGGCGGCTCGGGCACGAACCGGACCGGGAACGACGGCACCCCGGTCCGGGACGGACCGGGGTGCCGTCGGGCCGGACGGGTCAGCCGGCGGCCAGGGGCTGTCGGGCCGGGTCGACCGGCGCGGGCAGTGTGCCCACCCCGTCGAGGTAGGAGTGGATGGCCGCGGCGGCGGCCCGCCCCTCGGCGATCGCCCAGACGATCAGCGACGCGCCCCGGTGCATGTCCCCGGCGACGAAGACTCCGTCGGTCCCGGTCTGCCAGTCGGGGCGGGCGTCGACCGCGCCCCGCCCGTTGCGGCTCACGCCGAGCTGGGTCAGCAGCGGCTGCTCCTCGGTGCCGTCGAAGCCGATGGCCAGCAGCACCAAGTCCGCCGGGAGTTCCCGCTCGGAGCCGGGCAGCACGGTGACGATCCGCCGGCCGTCCCGCTTCTCCACGGTCACCTCGGCGATCCGCACCGCCTTGACCTGGCCGGTGCCGTCGTCGACGAACTCCTGCACCGCCACGGCGAAGACCCGCTCGCCGCCCTCCTCGTGCGCCGGGTAGTTGCGCAGGACCCACGGCCAGGTGGGCCACGGGTCGCGGGCGGCGTCCCGGCCGGCCGGGGGCTCCGGGTAGAGGTCGAGCTGGTGGACGCCGGCCGCGCCCTGCCGGTGGGCCACGCCGAGGCAGTCGGCGGCGGTGTCGCCACCGCCGATGATCACCACGTGCCTGCCGGCCGCGTCGATCGGCGTGCCGTCCGCAAGGGCGGCCAGCGCGGGTCGCCCCTCGCCCGCCGCGGCGACCACCCTGTTCGCCGCGACCAGGTGCGCCATCGCCTGGTGTACGCCGCGCAGCGCCCGGCCCGGAGTCTCCGGGGTGTCCCGGCCCTGCAGCGCGCCGCAGGCGAGCAGCACCGCGTCGTGCTCGGCGCGCAGCTGCTCGGCGGTCACGTCGACGCCGACGTTCACCCCGGTGCGGAAGCGCACCCCCTCGGCGGCGAGCTGGGCCACCCGCCGGTCGATGTGCTGCTTCTCCAGCTTGAAGTCCGGGATGCCGTACCGGAGCAGGCCGCCGATCGCGTCGTCCCGCTCGTACACGGTGACGCCGTGCCCGGCGCGGGCGAGTTGCTGCGCGGCCGCCAGCCCGGCGGGGCCGGAGCCGACCACGGCGACGGACTTCCCGGTGGGTGCCGGGGCCGGCCGGGGGCGCAGCCCGCCGCGGGCCACCGCCGCGTCGGCGATCTCCACCTCGACCTGCTTGATGGTGACCGGCTGCTGCCCGCCGAGGCCGAGCACGCAGGCCGCCTCGCAGGGTGCCGGGCAGAGCCGGCCGGTGAACTCTGGGAAGTTGTTGGTGGCGTGCAGCGACTCCACCGCGGCGTCCCAGTTGCCGGTACGGACCAGGTCGTTCCAGTCCGGGATGCGGTTGCCCAGCGGGCAGCCGTCGTGGCAGAACGGGATGCCGCAGTCCATGCACCGGGTGGCCTGCTCGCGGATCAGCTCCTCGCCGGCCGGCGGGTACACCTCCCGCCAGTCCATGATCCGCACGGGCACCGGCCGGCGGGCGGGCAGCCGCCGGTCATAGCGCAGGAAACCGTTCGGGTCAGGCACGAGCCACCTCCTGGGCGACCGCCCGCGGGGCGGGCGGCACCGGCGCGGCGGACGGCGCCGTGAGGGCGCTCATCACCGCGTCGTCGACGTCGTGGCCGGCGGCTTCGGCGGCCCGCATGATCTCCAGCACCCGGCGGTAGTCCCGGGGCACCACGGCGGTGAACTCCTCCACCGCCTCCGGCCAGCGCTTGAGCAGCTCCTCGGCGACCGCGGAGTCGGTCTCGGCGAAGTGCCGCTGCACCAGCTCGTGCAGTCGGTCCCGCTCCTCGTCGCGCAGCGGCGACAGGTCGACCAGCTCGGCGTTGACCAGCTGCCGGTCCAGCTTGTGCACGAACGCGGTGCCCCCAGACATGCCGGCGGCGAAGTTGCGTCCGGTCGGGCCGAGCACCACCACCGTGCCGCCGGTCATGTACTCGCAGCCGTGGTCGCCGACGCCCTCCACGACGGCCACCGCCCCGGAGTTGCGCACCGCGAACCGCTCGCCGACCCGGCCGCGCAGGAACACCTCGCCGCCAGTCGCGCCGTAGAGGATCGTATTGCCGGCGATGATCTGGTCCTCGGCCCGCTCCCCCGGCCCGGCCGCGTCGCCGACGAACGGCGCGGCCTCGTCCGGGCGGACGACGATCCGGCCGCCGGAGAGGCCCTTGCCGACGTAGTCGTTGGCGTCCCCCACCAGGCGCAGGGTGACCCCGCGCGGCAGGAACGCGCCGAAGGACTGGCCGGCGGTGCCGTGCAGCAGGATCTCGACGGTGTCGGTGGGCAGGCCGGCGCCGCCGAACCGGCGGGTCACCTCGCCGCCGAGCATCGCACCGACGCTGCGATGCTCGTTGCGGACGGTCAGCTCGATCCGCACCGGGCTACCGTCCCGCAGCGCGGGCTCGGCCATCGTGATGAGCTGGTTGTCCAGGGCGAGTTCGAGGCCGTGGTCCTGCGGCCGGATCCCGCGCCGCGCCGCACCCTCGGGCAGCTCCGGCAGGTGCAGCACCCGGCCGAGGTCGAGCCCGTGGCCCTTCCAGTGGTCGATCGCCGGGGTGACGTCGAGCAGCTCGGTGTGCCCGATCGCCTCCTCGATGCTGCGGAAGCCCAGCTCGGCGAGGTAGCTCCGGACCTCCTCGGCGAGGAAGAGGAAGAAGTTCTCCACGAACTCCGGCTTGCCGGTGAAGCGCTCGCGCAGCACCGGGTTCTGGGTGGCGATGCCGACCGGACAGGTGTCCAGGTGGCAGACCCGCATCATCACGCAGCCCTCGACGATCAGCGGGGCGGTGGCGAAGCCGAACTCCTCGGCGCCGAGCAGCGCCGCGATCAGCACGTCCCGGCCGGTCTTGAGCTGGCCGTCGACCTGCACGGTGACCCGGTCGCGGAGCTTGTTGAGCAGCAGCGTCTGCTGCGCCTCGGCCAGGCCCAGCTCCCACGGGGTGCCGGCGTGCTTGAGCGAGTTGAGGGGAGACGCGCCGGTGCCGCCGTCGTGGCCGGAGATCAGGATGACGTCGGCCTTGAGCTTGGCGACGCCCGCCGCGACGGTGCCCACGCCGACCTCGCTGACCAGCTTGACGTGCACCCGGGCGGCCGGGTTGACGCACTTCAGGTCGTGGACGAGCTGGGCCAGGTCCTCGATCGAGTAGATGTCGTGGTGCGGCGGCGGGGAGATCAGGCCGACGCCGGGGGTGGCGTGCCGGGTCCGGGCGATCCACGGCCAGACCTTGTTGCCGGGCAGCTGGCCGCCCTCGCCGGGCTTGGCGCCCTGGGCCATCTTGATCTGCAGGTCGTCGGCGTTGACCAGGTATTCGCTGGTCACCCCGAACCGGCCGCTGGCGATCTGCTTGACCGCCGAGCGGCGGGCCGGGTCGTGCAGCCGCTCGACGTCCTCGCCGCCCTCGCCGGTGTTGGACTTGCCGCCGAGGCGGTTCATCGCGATGGCCAGGGTCTCGTGCGCCTCCGCCGAGATCGACCCGTACGACATGGCGCCGGTGGCGAACCGCTTGACGATCTCGCCGGCCGGCTCCACCTCGTCCAGCGGCACCGGCGGGCGTACGCCGGCACGCAGGGTGAACAGGCCGCGCAGCGAGCCCGCCTTGGCGGCCAGCTCGTCGACCTTCGCGGTGTACTGCCGGAAGACGTCGTACTGGCGGCTGCGGGTGGCGTGCTGGAGCAGGAAGACCGTCTCCGGGTTGAACAGGTGCAGCTCACCCTCGCGGCGCCACTGGTACTCGCCGCCGACCTCCAGCCGGTCGGTGGGCCGCGCGCCCGGGGCCGGCCAGGCCAGGGCGTGCCGGGCGGCGACCTCGGCGTGGATCTCGGCCAGGCCGATCCCGCCGATGGTGCTCGGGGTGCCCCGGAAATACCGCTCGACCAGGCGGGTGTCCAGGCCGACCGCCTCGAAGACCTGCGCGCCGCAGTACGAGGAGACCGTCGAGATGCCCATCTTGGACATGATCTTCAGGACGCCCTTGCCGAGCGCCTTGACGTAGTTGCGGACCGCCTTCTCCGGGTCGACACCGGCCAGCCCGCCCGTGGAGATCATGTCCTCCACCGACTCGAAGGCCAGGTACGGGTTGACCGCCGCCGCGCCGTACCCGATCAGCACGGCCGCGTGGTGCACCTCGCGGCAGTCGCCGGACTCGACGATCAGCGCCACCTGGGTACGCGTCTGCTCGCGGACCAGGTGCTGGTGCACCGCGGCGGTGAGCAGCAGCGACGGGATCGGGGCCAGGTCGGCGTTGGAGTCCCGGTCGGAGAGCACCAGGATCCGTACGCCGTCCTCGATGGCCTCGGAGACGTGCCGGCAGATCTCGGTGAGCCGGGCCTTGATGCCGGCGCCGCCGTCGCGGACCCGGTAGAGCCCGGAGACCCGGACCGCCTTGAAGCCGGGCAGGTCGCCGTCCTCGTCGATGGAGAGGATCTTGGCCAGCTCGTCGTTGTCGATCACCGGGTAGGGCAGCACGATCTGCCGGCAGCTCGCCGGGCCCGGGTCGAGCAGGTTGCCCTCCGGCCCGATGGTGGCCGCCAGGCTGGTCACCAGCTCCTCTCGGATGGCGTCCAGCGGCGGGTTGGTGACCTGGGCGAAGAGCTGGTGGAAGTAGTCGTAGAGCAGCCGCGGCCGGGTGGACAGCGGGGCGATCGGGGTGTCGGTGCCCATCGAGCCGATCGGTTCCGCGCCGCTGCGGGCCATCGGGGCGAGCAGGATCTTCAGCTCCTCCTCGGTGTAGCCGAAGGTCTGCTGCCGGCGGCGGACCGAGTCGTGGGTGTAGACGATGTGCTCGCGCGGGGGCAGCTCGTCCAGCTCGATCAGGCCGGCGTGCAGCCACTCCTGGTACGGCTGGGCGGCGGCCAGCTCAGTCTTGATCTCGTCATCGGAGACGATCCGGCCGTTGACCGTGTCGACCAGGAACATCTTCCCGGGCTGGAGGCGGCCCTTGGCCACCACGGTGGCCGCGTCGAGGTCGAGCACGCCCGCCTCGCTGCCCAGCACCACCAGGCCGTCGGCGGTACGCCACCAGCGGCCGGGACGCAGCCCGTTGCGGTCGAGCACGGCGCCGACGATCTCGCCGTCGGTGAAGGCCACCGAGGCCGGCCCGTCCCAGGGCTCCATGAGGCTGGCGTGGAAGCGGTAGAAGGCGCGCTTGTCGGCCCGCATCTGCGGGTCGTTCTCCCAGGCCTCGGGGATCATCATGAGCACCGCGTGCGGCAGGCTCCGCCCGGCCAGGTGCAGCAGTTCGAGGACCTCGTCGAAGTTGGCCGAGTCGGAGGCGGCGGGGGTGCAGACCGGGAAGACCCGGCGGATGTTGCCGGGCACGTTCGGGCTGCGCAGGAGCGCCTCGCGGGCCTGCATCCAGTTGCGGTTGCCGCGGATCGTGTTGATCTCACCGTTGTGCGCGATGAAGCGGTAGGGGTGGGCCAGCGGCCAGGAGGGGAAGGTGTTGGTCGAGAAGCGGGAGTGCACCAGGGCGATCGCGCTGACCACCCGGTCGTCGGTCAGCTCCGGGTAGAACGCCGGGAGCTGGTCCGGGGTGAGCATGCCCTTCCAGACCATCGTCCGGCCGGACAGCGACGGGAAGTAGGCCGGCACGCCCCGCTCGGCCGTCTCCCGCTCGACCTGCTTGCGCAGGCAGAACGCCACCCGGTCCAGGTCGAGCCCGGTCAGCGGGGAGCCGGCCGGGCCGGCCGGCGAGTCGGTGAGCCGGTGCGCGGCGAGGAAGAGCTGCCGGACCCGGGGCATCGCCGCGAGGGCGGTCTCGCCGAGGCCGCTCGGGTCGGTGCGGACGTCCCGCCAGCCGAGCACGTCCGCGCCCTCGACCAGCGCGTACTTCTCCACCACCTGACGGGCGCGGGACTCGGCCGCGTCGTCGTCGGGGAGGAAGACCAGGCCGGTGGCGTACTGGCCGGCGGGCGGCAGCGGGAAGTCGACGACCTCCCGGAGGAACGCGTCCGGCACCTGGATCATGATGCCGGCGCCGTCGCCGGTGTTGTGCTCCGCGCCCCGGGCACCGCGGTGGTCCAGCCGGCAGAGCGCCGCGAGGCCGTTCGCGACGACCTCGTGCGATCGGCGCCCGTGCAGGTCGGCCACGAACGCCACGCCGCACGCGTCGTGCTCGTGCGCGGGGTCGTACAGCCCCGTCGCCTGCGGGGCCGGTTGCGGGCTGAGAGGGTACGGAAAGGCCACCGGGCCTCCTGTCGTCACTCAGGTTGGATCATGGTCGGGACGACGTCGGCCCTACTGGGTTTTATTGAGTCTACGTTAGGGCGTCGGGCGCAAGGCCAGTTCAGATTGATCACACTTCCAGAATCTGGGACGTGTAGTCTCGCGCGGTGGATGTCGTACGCGCTGACGTGCTCGACCGGTTGGAGCGGTTCTACGACGCGGTGCCCCGGGATGCGGCCCGTGCGGAGGAATACGGTTCGCTGGTGCTGTTCGTCCGGGACGGTGCCGGTTGGCCGTTCTACGCCCGGCCCCGGCCGGGCGCCACCGAGCCGGCCTCGCTGGCGGACGTGACCGCGGTCCGGGCCCGGCAACGGGAGCTGGGGCTGCCGGAGGCGTTCGAGTGGGTGCACGAGCTGACCCCGGACCTGCTCGCGGTGGCCCGCTCGGCGGGGCTGTCCGTGCTGGAGGCGCCGCTGATGGTGCTGGACCCGGAGCGGTTGCCCGAACCGGCGACGCTCAGCGACGTACCGGTGCGGGTCCTCGACCCGGCGGATCCCGGCTTCGCGGCCGACGTGGCGGTCCGCCGGGCCGTCGCCTCGGTCGGTTTCTCGAACGGCGGCACCGCGCGGGGCGACGCCGGCCCGGCCGAGCGGGACGCCGCGGTCGCCCGGCTGGACGTGGCGGCGCTGGAGGAGGAGGCCGCCCGGATCGCCGACGGCCGGCGCATCTCGGTGCTCGCCGACACGCCGGTGGACGGGGCGCTGGCCAGCGGGATGGCGATGCGGGTCGACGACGTCGCGGAGGTCGCCGGGGTCGCCACCCTGCCGGCTTCCCGCCGCCGGGGCCTCGGCGCGGCGGTGACCGCCGCCCTCGCCCGCGAACTGCGTGCCGCCGGCACCGACCTGATCTTCCTCTCCGCCGGCAGCGAGGAGATCGCCCGGGTCTACCTGCGGGTCGGGTTCCGCCGGGTCGGCACCGCCTGCATCGCCGAGCCCGCCGCCGTCATCTGACTCGTACCTGTCGGGTCAGGCGGGCGGCTGCCAGGACGCGGCGGCCGCCGCCGCGGTGCTGCGCAGCCGGGGGCTGATCGTGCCGAGCGCGGCGTCGCGGGCGCGCAGCGCCAGCCGGCCCCGGGTCTGCAGCACCGCCGACATCCGGCGGGTCTGCCGCACCATCGTCGCCGCGCGGGGCCGACGCAGCCGGTCGTACGCGGCCACCGCGTCGGGGAGGCGGGACTCGCGCAGCAGCGCGGCGAGGGTGGCCGCGTCCTCGAAGGCGAGGCAGGCCCCCTGGCCGAGGTGCGGCGGCATGGCGTGCGCGGCGTCACCGAGGAGCACCACCCCACCGGGGCCGGCCGGGAAGCCGTACGACCGGGGCAGCGGCCGCAGCTCGCGGATCTCCTGCTGCACCAGGTCCGTCGGGTCGGTGGCGTCGAGCAGCTCGGCGATCGGCGCGGGCCAGTCCGCGTACCAGCGCTTGAGCAGGGCGAGCTGGGTCTCCGGCGGCTCCGGGCGGGGCGCGCCGGCCGCGGTGGCCACCCAGTAGACGCCGCCCCGGCTGGACCCGCCGGCCGCGCCCCGCTCGCCGAGCGAGGCGGCCACGAAGCGGTAGCCGGCGCCGAGGATCTCGCCACCCACCTGCTGCTCGGCGGCGAGCCGGGGCACCCGGTACCAGGGGATCACCGCCCGCCAGGCGGCGCACCCGGAGCTGACCACCTGGGCCTCGGGGGCGAGCTGTCGGCGGATCTCGCTGTCGATGCCGTCGGCGGCGACCACCAGGTCGGCCTCGACCGTGTGCCGGCCGTGGCCCACCGCCGGGCGCTCCCCGGCGACCGCGCGTACGGTCCGCACGGTCACCCCGGTACGCAGCTCGACCTGGTCACCCAGCCCGGCGATGAGCGCGTCGTGCAGGTCCTCCCGGTGCACCACGACCGGCATCCGCTCGGCCGGGGTGGGGCGGGGCTGCACCAGCCAGTGCCCGTCCGGGCGGCGTACCCCGCCGTCGGGCAGCGGGGTGGCGATGGCGTCCAGGCCGGCGCCGAGCCCCAGGGCGCGCAGCGCGCGTACCCCGTTGGGCCAGAGCACGACGGCGGTCGGCTCCGGGCGGACCCGGTCGGCCCGTTCCAGGAGGGTGACCCGCCAGCCGGAGCGGGCCAGCACGCCGGCCACCGCCAGCCCGCCGAGGCCGGCGCCGACCACCACCGCGGTACGCATGGTTCCCCCGCTCAGCTGTCCCGGTCGGCGGGGCGGGCGCCCGTGGCGCCGGCCCGGTCCGCGTCGCGCGGCGTCGCGGCGTCCTCGTCGGCCGCGGCCCCGGCGTCCCGGTCGCCGGCCGGCGCGCGGCCGCCGTCGGCCGCACCCTCCGCGCCCGCTTCGGCGTCCACCCCGTTCGGCGTCCCGGCCGCCTCCGTCGGCGCACCGGCGGCGTCGGTGGGCGCCGGCTCCTCGTCGGGGACCACTCCGGTCTCCCGGTACGCGCGGAACTGCTCCTCGGTCACCACCCGGTAGCCCTCGGGGGCGACCGCCTGCGGGCCGGCCTCCCGGGCGGCGAGGTCGACCTGGGACAGGTCGCCGCCGGCGGGCGGGACCGGGGCGGCCGGGAGCCCTACCGGGACCAGGTACTCCCGGGGCCCGCGGACCCGCACGAAGTAGGCCAGGGCGCCGAGGAAGACCAGCAGCGAGGTCCACACGTTGACCCGCAGGCCCAGGATGTGGTTGGCCTCGTCGGTGCGCATCAGCTCGATCCAGAACCGGCCGGCGGTGTAGCCCATCACGTAGAGCGCGAAGGCGCGGCCACGGCCGAAGCGCAGCTTGCGGTCGAGAAGGTAGACCAGGACGGCGACGCCGACGTCCCAGAGCGCCTCGTAGAGGAAGGTCGGGTGGTAGAGCCCGGGCTGCAGGACCGGGTTGCCCGCGTCGTCGCGCAACGCGTGCCCGGGGTTGTCCGGGTCCATCACGTGCACCTGCAGGCCCCACGGCAGGCTGGTGGGGCCGCCGTAGAGCTCGTTGTTGAACCAGTTGCCGAGGCGACCCACCGCCTGGCCCAGCGGCAGGCCGGGGGCCAGCGCCTCGGCCACCACGGTGAGCGGGATGCCGAGCTGCCGGGCCCCGAACCAGGCGCCGACCGCGCCGCCGGCGACGGCTCCCCAGATGCCGAGGCCGCCCTCCCAGATGTAGAACACCTTGATCCAGTCGCCGTGCGCACCGAAGTACTTCTCCGGCGATGTGATCACGTGGTAGATCCGCGCGCCGACGATGCCGGCCGGCACCGCCCAGACCGCGAGGTCGAGCACCGCGCCGGGGGCGACGCCGCGCTGCCGGAGCCGGTACTCGGTCACCACGCAGGACAGCACGATGCCGAGGATGATGCAGAGCGCGTACGCCCGGATCGGAACCGGTCCGAGCTGCCAGACGGCGGTGCTGGGGCTGGGCAGGGCCGCCAGTGGGGTCATCGGGGCGAGGGTCACGGGTGCACACGGTACCTGTGCGGACCGTGCTGGCGGCACCCCGGTCCGGTCGGGTTCGCCGACGGGATGACTTCTGGTTTGCACCGTCGTACGCTCTTTGTCCATGAGCGCGCTCCGCTGGGCGGTCGCCGCGGTCGTCGTCGACCAGGCCGGCCGGGTGCTGCTCTGCCGGCAGGCCGGCGCCGGCCGGCGGTGGGCACTGCCCGGCGGGCGGCTGCGCCACGACGAGAGCCCGCCGCAGGCCGCCGTCCGCGAGATCCGCGCGGAGACCGGCCGGGAGGTCGACCTCATCGACCTGGTCGGGCTCTACCGGCTCGGCGTCCCGGACGCTCCGCCGCCCCCGGCCGGCCGCTGCGGCGTGCTGCCGGGCGTGCTGGTCCACGTCTTCCGCGCCCGGGTACGCGCCGACGGTCCGGTCGCCACCCCGGCGGCGGGCTGCCACCTCGACTGGCACCCGCCGGACGCGCTCCCGGAGGCGCTGACCCCGACCACCCGGGCCGCCCTCGCCGACGCCCTCGCGGGCCGCTCCGGCGTGCTACGCGAGGCTCCGCCGGGGCCAGACCATGCCGGACCGGTGGCACCCGGGCCTCGGGGTGAACCGGACGGCAGTCCGCTCGCCCGGCACTGAGGGCGTGCCTCCCGAACCGCCTCCGCCCGGCGGCCGGACGCCGGCCCATCGCCGAGGACAGCCCGGCCCACGGCCGAGGACAGCCGGATCCCGGCCCACGGGCGGACGGCGGGCGACCAACGGCGAACCGGCCTCAGCGGACCGGGTTGCGGACGCCCTCGGCGAGTTCGGCGCTCAGCGTGCGCAGGGCGGACAGGCCGGCGGCCTGGTCCGGGGCGTCCAACACGCAGCGGACGAGGGCGCTGCCGACGATGACGCCGTCGGCGTACCCGGCGACGGTGCCGGCCTGCATGCCGGTGCCCACGCCGAGGCCGACGCCGACCGGCAGGTCGGTCACCTCCCGCAGCCGGGAGACCAGGATCGGGGCCGCCGCGGAGGTCTGCGCCCGGGCCCCGGTGACGCCCATGATCGCGGTGGCGTAGACGAAGCCGCGGCAGTGCTCGACGGTCATCCGCAGCCGCGCGTCGGTGGACGACGGGGAGACCAGGAACGTCCGGTCCAGGCCGTACGCGTCGGAGGCGGCCAGCCACTCGTCGGCCTCGTCGGGGATCAGGTCCGGGGTGATCAGGCCGGTGCCCCCGGCGGCGGCCAGGTCGCGGGCGAAGGCGTCCACGCCGTACTGCTCGATCGGGTTCCAGTAGGTCATGGTGACGACCTGTGCGCCGGTCGCCGCGACCGCCTCGATGATGCGCAGCGTGTCCGCGGTCCGTACGCCGCCGGCCAGGGCGATGTCGCTGGCCTTCTGGATGACCGGGCCGTCCATCACCGGGTCGGAGTACGGGATCTCCACCTCGATGACGTCCACGCCCGCCTCGACCATCGCCGTCATCGCGGCGATGCTGCCCTCGACGGTCGGGAACCCGGCCGGCATGCAGCCGACCAGCACGGCCCGCCCGTCGGCGCGGGCCTTGTCGAAGGCGACCCCGATCCGGCTCACGATCTCACTGCTCCTTGTCGAGGATGCCGAAGTACCCGCCGGCGGTGTGCACGTCCTTGTCACCCCGACCGGAGAGGTTGACCACGATGACCGGCTCCCGGCCCAGCTCGGCGGCGAGCCGCGGGGCGATCTTGAGGACGCCGGCGAGGGCGTGCGAGCTCTCGATCGCCGGGATGATCCCCTCGGTGCGGCAGAGCAGCTCGAACGCGGCCATCGCCTCGTCGTCGTTCACCGGCAGGTACGTCGCCCGCCCGCTGTCGTGCAACCAGGCGTGCTCCGGCCCGACCCCGGGATAGTCGAGGCCGGCCGAGATCGAGTGCGACTCGATCGTCTGACCGTCCTCGTTCTGCAGCACGTACGTACGGGTGCCGTGCAGCACGCCCGAGGAGCCGCCGGTGATGCTGGCCGCGTGCCGGCCGGTCTCGACGCCCTCGCCGCCGGCCTCGAAGCCGTACAGCCGTACCCCGGCGTCCGGGACGAAGGCGTGAAAGATGCCGAGCGCGTTGGAGCCACCCCCCACGCAGGCCGCGACCGCGTCCGGCAGCGCGCCGGTCAGGTCGAGGCACTGCCCGCGGGCCTCCTCGCCGATGCCGCGCACGAAGTCCCGGACCATCTCCGGGAACGGGTGCGGGCCGGCGGCGGTGCCGATCAGGTAGTGGGTGGTGTCGACGTTGGCCACCCAGTCCCGCATCGCCTCGTTCATCGCGTCCTTGAGGGTCCGCGAGCCGGTGGTGACCGGGACGACGGTGGCGCCGAGCATCCGCATCCGGGCCACGTTGAGCGCCTGCCGCTCGGTGTCCACCTCGCCCATGTAGACCACGCACTCGAGGTCGAACAGGGCGGCGGCGGTGGCGGTGGCGACACCGTGCTGGCCGGCGCCGGTCTCGGCGATCACCCGCCGCTTGCCCATCCGCTTGGTGAGCAGCGCCTGGCCGAGCACGTTGCGCACCTTGTGCGCGCCGGTGTGGTTGAGGTCCTCCCGCTTCAGCAGGATCCGCGCCCCGGCCCGCGCGGAGAACCGCCGGGCCTCGTAGAGCAGCGAGGGGGTGCCGGCGTAGTCGCGCAGCAGGGCGTCGAACTCGGCGAGGAAGGCCTCGTCGGTCATCGCCTTGCGGTAGGCCGCGTCGAGCTCGTCCAGCGCCGCGACCAGCGCCTCGGGGACGAACCGGCCGCCGAACCGGCCGAAGTGACCGGCGGCGTCGGGGAGTTGGCCGGCGGGGGCCGCGGCGTCTGCGCTCATCGCGGGTGTCCTCTCGCTGCGTCTCGGGACCCGGCGCGGGTCAGCGCACCGGGCGGGGCGTGGCCGGGTGGTTGCCGGCGTTGACCAGCTCGGCGACCGCCTCGCGGGGGCTCTTCTTGGTGACCAGGCCCTCGCCGACCAGGACCGCGTCGGCGCCCGCCGAGGCGTACCGGATGAGGTCGTGCGGGCCGCGCACACCGGACTCGGCGATCTTGACGACGCTGCTCGGCAGGCCGGGCGCGATCCGCTCGAACACCGAGCGGTCGACCTCCAGGGTACGCAGGTCACGGGCGTTGACCCCGATCACCTGCGCGCCGGCCTCCAGGGCCCGGTCGGCCTCCTCCTCGGTGTGCACCTCGACCAGCGCGGTCATGCCGAGCGACTCGATCCGCTCCAGCAGCCCGACGAGGGCGTTCTGCTCCAGCGCGGCGACGATCAGCAGCACCAGGTCGGCGCCGTGGGCCCGCGCCTCGTGCACCTGGTAGCTGGAGACCACGAAGTCCTTCCGGAGCACCGGGATCCGCACCGCGGCCCGCACGGCGGCCAGGTCGTCCAGCGATCCGCCGAACCAGCGCCCCTCGGTGAGCACGCTGATCGCCCGGGCACCCCCGGCGGCGTACTCACCGGCCAGGTCGGCCGGGTCGGCGATCTCCGCCAGCCGCCCCTTGGATGGCGAGGAGCGCTTGACCTCGGCGATCACGGCCACGCCCGGCCGGCGCAGGGCCGCGTACGCGTCCATCGGCGGCGGCGCGGCCGCGGCCAACTCCCGGATCCGCTCCAGCGGAACCTGCTCCTGTCGCCGCGCCACGTCCTCGCGGACGCCGGCCAGGATCTCGTCGAGCACGCTTGCGGACGCCGCCGACCCGGCGTCGTCCCCCTCCGCGTGCGCATGCTCAGCAGTCACCAACGGACTCCCCTCTCCGGGTGTCATGGGCCGATGCTAGGTGGCGCCACCTGGCGACAAGTCCCGGGGGTATGGCGCTCCTCACGAAATGGGCTGTGGCATCATGACGGACCTCCGGTGAACGCGGTGTCACGCAGCGCCACGGTACCCATCGACAGCCGCCCATGCCCTATCTCAGCACGGCCGCCCCGGGCGCGCAGGACGCCGGTGTCCCTCGATGTGTGACCAAGCTCAAGGACGAACGGCCCTGCCCAGGTCGGGCCCGCTGCCGCACAGTTGACCCGTACGTCACGGCGGCGAAACGCGAGTCGGCCAGCATCTTCCTCGGGCAGACTCGACGAGGCGCCTGCCAACCGTCGCCAACGATCTCGTACGGGGTGACCATGAGCACCAACGGGCCGCACCAGACCATCGGACTGACCACCATCTCCCGTACCGTCGCGTCGCTCGCCGTCGGCGTGGTGCACACCCTCGAACGCGCCATGGCCGGAGACGGCCGGATGCCGACCGCCCGGGGCAACGCCTGGGAGGCGGTCTGCGCCGACCGGGCCCGCGCCGCGCAGCGCCGCGAGCTGGACCGCCTGGTGGCCGAGCTCGCCGCCGCCCGCGCCGCGGCCGGGACCGCGGTCCGGGAGCGCCGCGACACGCGGGCCGCGCAGCCGGTCAGCTGACCGTCGGGTCCTCACCCCGGTCGAGCGCCTCCCAGGCGTCCCGGGTGCCCCGCTCGACCGCCGGCCGGGCCGGACCGGCCGGCGTCGGGCGGGTCGCCCGCTCGTACCGGGCGCCCATCGCCGGCCAGCCGCCGCCGCGCTGCGCGGTGAACGCCCCGCCGGCCGCCGCGACCAGCCCGCCGACCAGCACCAGCGCTGGCCACTGCCGGCTCACCCCGGCCTCGGTCAGGCCGTAGCCGCCGCCGGCCGCCACGGCCAGGCCGGCCAGGGTCAGCAGGCCGCCGAGCAGCCGCCGGACCCGACCCCGGGTGGCCAGCACCGCGCCCCCGCCGGCCAGCCCGACCAGTGCCAGCGCGGAGACCCACGGGAGCAGGTCGGCACCGGTGCGGGAGTGCCGGGTCGGCGGCAGCGATCCCCGCGCGGTCAGCTCGACCGACCAGGTCCGGGTCACCGCCCAGAAGGCCAGGCCCGCGCCGGCCAGGCAGAGCAGCACCGCGTACGTCAGCTCGCGCCGGCCCCGCGCGGTGGGCGACCCGCCGGCGTCCGAGGTCCCGCCGGTCGCCTGCGGTGCCAGCCCGTCACGACCGCCCTGGTCCGCGCTCATCGGGCCGGCCTCAGGGTCTCGGCGGCCGCGATGGCGGCGAGCACGGCGGCGGCCTTGTTCCGGGTCTCCTGGTCCTCGGCGGCAGGATCGGAATCGGCCACCACCCCCGCCCCGGCCTGGACGTAGGCCCGGCCGTCGCGGATCAGCGCGGTCCGGATGGCGATCGCCATGTCCAGGTCACCGCCGAAGCCGAAGTAGCCGACGGTGCCGCCGTAGAGGCCGCGCCGGGCCGGCTCCAGCTCCTCGATGATCTCCATGGCCCGCACCTTGGGCGCCCCGGAGAGGGTGCCGGCGGGGAAGGTCGCGGCCAGCGCGTCGAAGGCGCTGCGGTCCTCGCGCAGCTCCCCGACCACCGTGGAGACGATGTGCATGACGTGGCTGTACCGCTCGATGGTGGCGAACTCCGGCACCTCGACCGTGCCCGGCCGGCAGACCCGGCCCAGGTCGTTGCGGCCCAGGTCGACCAGCATCACGTGCTCGGAGCGCTCCTTCGGGTCGGCGAGCAGCTCGGCGGCGAGCCGGGCGTCGGCCTCCGGGGAGCCGCCGCGCGGCCGGGTGCCGGCGATCGGGTGCAGCAGCGCCCGCCGCCGTCCGTCCGCGCCGGTGCTCACCTTGAGGTGCGCCTCGGGCGACGAGCCGACGATGTCGAACCCGTCGAACCGCAGCAGGTACATGTACGGGCTGGGGTTGGTGGTGCGCAGCACCCGGTAGACGTCGAGCGGGTCGGCGTGGGTGGCCCGCTCGAAGCGCTGGCTGAGCACGATCTGGAAGCACTCGCCGGCCCGGATCGCCTCCTTGGCCGCCTCCACCGCCTTCGGGTAGCCGCCGTCCGGCGTCCGGCTGACCACGTCGCCGACGGGGGGCCGGGCGACCGTCGAGATCATGGGCGGAATCGGTCGGGACAGGGCGGTGGTCATCGCGTCCAGCCGCCCCACCGCGTGGTGGTACGCCGCCGCGACGAGCGCGGCCCGGTCGGGCGCGTCGAGCGGAGGCAGGACCGCGTTGGCGACCAGGATCGCCGAGCCGTCGTAATGGTCGAGCACCACCAGGTCGGTGGCGAGCATCATGCCCAGCTCGGGCACGTCCAGCTCGTCCTCGGTCAGCTCGGGCAGCCGCTCGAAGCGGCGGACCAGGTCGTATCCCAGGTAGCCGACCATGCCTCCGGTGAGCGGTGGCATCCCGCTGGCCGGGTCCCAGGCCGGGCCGGCCAGCGCGGCGACGGTCTCCCGCAGCACCGCCACCGGGTCGCCGGAGGCCGGTACGCCGGCCGGCGGCGCGCCGGCCCAGACCGCCGTGCCGTCCCGCTCGGTGAGCGTGGCGGCGCTGCGGACGCCGATGAACGAGTAGCGGGACCAGGCCATCCCGGCCGAGCCGACGCCCTGCTCGGCGGATTCCAGCAGGAAGGTGCCGGGGCCGCCGGCGAGCTTGCGGTAGACGCCGACCGGGGTCTCCGCGTCGGCGAGCAGCCGGCGGGTGACCGGCACGACCCGCCAGCGGGCCGCCAGGTCGGCGAAGGTGCCCTGGTCCGGGCTGACCGTGCCGTCCGTCATGAGGTGGCCTCCGGGGAGCTGACCGGCAGCTCGGTGAAGAAGCAGGTGCGGTGCCCCGTGTGGCAGGCCGCGCCGACCTGGTCGACGCTGACCAGCAGCGCGTCGCCGTCGCAGTCGAGCGCGACCGAGCGGACGTGCTGGTGGTGGCCGGAGGTGGCGCCCTTGACCCAGTATTCCTGCCGGCTGCGCGACCAGTAGGTGGCCCGGCCGGTGGTCAGCGTGCGGTGCAGCGCCTCGTCGTTCATCCAGGCGACCATCAGCACCTCGCCCGAGTCGTGCTGGCGGACCACCGCGGCGACCAGACCGTCGGGGGTACGGCGCAGCCGGGCCGCGATCTCGGGGTCGAGGCGGGAGGAGCGGGCCGGGCCGGGGGCCGCGGCGCCGCCGGGGCTGGTGGAGGCGCCGGTCACCGGCGCGTCAGAGGCGGGCACGGTTGACCATTCTCCCGCACGCGGGACCGGCACCGCCGCCGCGTCCCGGGAGGCGGGCGCCGGACGGTCCAGGGCCCGGCCCAGTCGCCCCAGGTAGCGGTCCAGGCGGCCGTCCACCCTGACCGTTGCCGGACCCCATGTCCGTCTAGTGCCCGACGGTACGCATTCCTGCCTCGGTATACCTTTCCCCGGCCACCGCCCCGGCCGGCACCGCCTCGCGCAGCCGGCGCTGCTGCTCGGGGGCCAGCCGGACGTCGGCCGCCGCCAGGTTCTCCGCCAGGTAGCGGACCCGCTTCGTGCCGGGGATGGCCAGCACGTCCTCACCCTGGGCGAGCACCCAGGCCAGCGCCGCCTGGGCCGGGGTGCAGCCGATCTCCGCGGCCACCTCCCGGACCGCCTCGACCAGCTTGAGGTTGGCGTCGAAGTTGCCGTCGGCGAAGCGCGGCACGTTGCGCCGCCAGTCGTCGTCGGCGAGCTGCTCCCGGCTGGTGATCGCGCCGGTGAGCAACCCCCGCCCGATCGGCGAGTACGCCACCAGCGACACCCCCAGCTCCCGGCAGGTGGCCAGCATCTCGCCCTCGACGTCCCGGCTGAACAGGGAGTATTCCATCTGCACGGCCGAGATCGGGTGCACCGCGTGCGCCGCGCGCAGGGTCTCGGGGCTGACCTCGGAGAGCCCGAGCAGGCGTACCTTGCCGGCCTTGACCAGGTCGGCCAGGGCGCCGACGGTCTCCTCGATCGGCGTCTCCGGGTTGCGCCGGTGCAGGTAGTACAGGTCGATGGTCTCCACCCCGAGCCGGCCCAGCGAGGCGTCGCAGGCCTCGCGGGCCCAGGCCGCGCTGCTGTCCACGTACGCGCCCGGGGTGCCCGTGCCGCCGAAGCTGTCGCCCCGCGTGCGGTTGCCGAACTTGGTGGCGAGGAAGACCTCGTCCCGCCGGGCCCGCACCACGGGGGCGAGCAGCCGCTCGTTCGCGCCGAAGCCGTACATGTCGGCGGTGTCGAGATGGTTGACCCCGAGGTCGAGGGCCCGGTGCAGGGTCCGCGTCGACTCGGCGTCGTCGGCGCCGCCGTACGCGAAGCTCATGCCCATGCAGCCCAGGCCGATCGCCGAGACCTCCGGGCCGGTCGCGCCCACGCGTCGCTTGATCATTGAAGCTCCTCCTCCGCCCTGCGGTATGCGTCGATCTTGTGGTCGAGCACCTTGAGGTCCTCCTCCAGCTCGGCCATCCGGGCCAGCACCCGGGCGCGGTGCGCCTCGAAGAGCGCCCGCCGCGCGCCGAGCGTCCGGTCGCCCTGCCGGGCCAGTTCGGCGTAGCGGCGCATGTCCCGCACCGGCATGCCGGTGCGGCGCAGCCGGGTGAGCAGGAACAGCCAGTTGACGTCGGACTCGGTGTAGCGCCGGCGACCCGAGGAGTCCCGCCCGACCGGGGCGACCAGGCCCTCCTGCTCATACCAGCGCAGCGTGTAGGTGGTGAGGCCGACCCGTTCCGCCGCCTCACCGACGGTGAGGCTCATCTCCCGCGTGCTGATGTCCACGCCCCCAAGGCTTCCAGTTCGAGCGCACTCGAAGTCAACCCGTTGCGCGGCGGGCGGTAACTCAACTAGCGTTGAGTTCAACAGTTGATGAGTTTTCGGGAGGCGGGCATGGACGACGCGGTGTCGGTCCGTGACCTGGTGGTCGACCGGGGCCGGCAGCGGGTGCTCCAGGGCATCTCCTGCGCCGTGCCCCGCGGTACGGTCACCGGGCTGCTCGGGCCCAGCGGCAGCGGAAAGACCACGCTGATGCGGGCCGTCGTCGGGGTGCAGACGGTCTCCTCGGGCACGGTCACCGTGCTCGGCCGGCCGGCCGGCGCCACCGAGCTGCGTCACCGGGTGGGCTACCTCACCCAGGCGCCCAGCGTCTACGCCGACCTGACCGTGCGGGAGAACGCGCGCTACTTCGCGGTGCTCCAGGGGCGCGGCCGGGCCGACGCGGACCGCGCGGTGGCCGACGTCGGCCTGGCCAAGGCCGCCGACCAGCTGGTCGGCACCCTCTCCGGCGGGCAGCGCAGCCGGGCCTCGCTGGCCTGCGCCCTCGTCGGCGACCCCGAGCTGGTCATCCTCGACGAACCCACCGTCGGCCAGGACCCGGTGCTCCGCGCCGACCTGTGGGCCCGGTTCCACGCCATGGCCGACGCCGGCACCACGCTGCTGGTGTCCAGCCACGTGATGGACGAGGCGGCCCGCTGCGACCGGCTGCTGCTGATCCGGAACGGCCGGCTGATCGCCGACGACACCCCCGACGCGGTCCGCGCCACCACCGGCGTCGACGACCTGGAGGAGGCCTTCCTCCGGCTGATCAGGGCGAGCGAGCAGGAGGACCGGTCGTGAACCCCCGCATCCTGGCCGCCACCACCGGGCGGATCCTGCGCCAGCTCCGGCACGACAAGCGGACCGTGGCGCTGCTCGTCGTGGTCCCCACCGTGCTGCTCACCCTGGTCTACTTCATGTACGTCGACCAGCCCACCCCGCCGGGCCAGCCGACCGTCTTCGACCAGGTGGCCCTGATCATGCTGGGCTTCTTCCCGTTCATCATCATGTTCCTGGTGACCAGCATCGCCATGCTGCGCGAGCGCACCACCGGCACCCTGGAACGGCTGCTCACCACCCCGCTGGGCAAGCTCGACCTGCTCTTCGGCTACGGCATCGCCTTCGGCCTGGCCGGCATGCTCCAGTCCACCATCGCGTCGCTGGTGGCGTACCAGGTGTTCGGGCTGGACACCGCCGGCAGCCTCTGGCTGGTCGTCATGATCGCCGGGGTGAACGCGGTGCTGGCGGTGGCGCTCGGGCTGTTCTGCTCCGCGTTCGCCCGGACCGAGTTCCAGGCCGTGCAGTTCATGCCCGTGGTGGTGCTGCCGCAGCTGCTGCTCTGCGGGCTGTTCGTGCCGCGGGGCGAGATGGCCGGCTGGCTCCAGGCGATCAGCGACGTACTGCCCCTGTCGTACGCCGTCGAGGCGCTCCAGGAGGTCGGCGCGCACGCCGACCCGACCGGGACGATGTGGCGGGACGTGGCGATCGTCGCCGGGGCGGCGGTGGCGGCGCTGGTGCTCGCCGCCGCGACGCTGCGCCGGCGCAGCGGGTGATGGCGCGGCGCACCGGCCGGCGGCCCGGCAACCCGGACACGCGCGAGGCGATCCTCGACGCGGCGCGGACGACGTTCGCCGAGCGCGGCTTCGACGCCGCCTCGATCCGGGCGATCGCCACCGCCGCCGGGGTGGACCCGGCGCTGGTGCACCACTACTTCGGCACCAAGGAGGAGCTGTTCCGGGCCACCGTGGCGATCCCCGTCGACCCGGGCGAACTGGTGCCGCGGGTGCTGGCCGGGGGTCGGGACGAGGTCGGGGAGCGGCTGGTCCGCACCTTCCTGTCCGTGTGGGACTCCCCGGTCGGCACCGCCGCGGTGGCCCTGCTCCGCTCGGCGGTGAGCAACCAGTGGACCGCCCGCCTGCTGCGTGAGTTCCTGGTCACCCAGGTCCTGCGCCGGGTCGTCGACCAGCTCGACCTCGACCCGGCCGAGGTGCCGCTGCGGGGCGCGCTGGTGGCCACCCAGATCGCCGGCCTGGCCATGATGCGGTACGTGATCCGCCTCGAGCCGGTCGCCTCCGCGCCCCCGGACACCCTGGCCGCCACGATCGGCCCCACCCTCCAGCGCTACCTCACCGGCCCGCTGGACCTGGGCTGAGGCAGCGGCAGGCGGGCGGCCCGTGGGAGGCGCTAGCGGGTCTGCTCCAGCCAGGAGGCGTAGAGCAGGGCGTAGACCGAGTCCGGATCCCGGAGCAGCTCGTCGTGCGGGCCACGCTGCACGATCCGGCCCCGGTCCACCACGATCACCTCGTCGGCCGCCTGGGCGGTGGAGAGCCGGTGGGCGATGGCGAGGGTGGTCCGGCCGCGGGTCACCGCGTCCAGGGTGCGCTGGAGGCGTACCTCGGTGGCCGGGTCGACGGCGCTGGTCGCCTCGTCGAGCACCAGCAGGTCCGGGTCGGCGACGTACGCCCGGGCCAGCGCCACGAGCTGCCGCTCGCCGACGCTGAGCGCCTCGCCGCGCTCCCCGACCGGGGTGTCCAGCCCGGCCGGCAGCCCGTCCAGCCAGTCGGCCAGGCCCAGCTCGGTGAAGGCGGCGGTGAGCTGCGCGTCGGTCAGCTCCGGCCGGGCGAAGCGCACGTTCTCCCCCACGGTGGTGTCGAAGAGGAAGCCGTCCTGCGGCACCATCACCACCCGCGAGCGCAGCGAGTCGAACCGCACCTGGCGCAGGGACACCCCGGAGAGCAGCACCTCGCCCTCGGTCGGGTCCATCAGCCGGGTGAGCAGCTTGGCGAAGGTGGTCTTGCCGCTGCCGGTCTCGCCGACCACCGCCACCCGGCTCTTCGCCGGGATCTCCAGGGTCACCCCGTGCAGCACCGGCGGCCCGCCCGGGTAGGCGAAGGTCACCCCGGCGAACCGGATGTCCAGCGGGCCGGGCGGCAGCTCCCGCCCCTGCTCCCCCGGGTCGGCCACGTCCGGCGCGACGTCCAGCACGTCCAGCACCCGGCGCCAGCCGGCGATCGCGTTCTGCGCCTCGTTCAGCACCTCGGTGGCGATCTGCACCGGCTGGATGAAGAGCGTCACCAGGAACAGGAACGCGGTGAGCTGGCCGATGGAGAGGGTGCGGTCCACGCCGAGGTTGACCCCGACCACCACCACGCCGGCCAGGGCCAGGCCGGCGGCCAGCTCCCCCACCGAACTGCCGATGATGCTGATCCGGATGGCCTTCTGCTGGGCCTGCCGCTGCCCCTCGATCGCCGCGTCCAGCCGCCGGGCGGTCCGCCCGGCGATCCCGTACGCCCGGATCACCGGCGCGCCCACCACGCTCTCACCGATGGTGCCGAGCAGGGTGCCCATCCGCTGCCGGACCAGTCCGTACGCGCCAGCGAGGCGGCGCTGCAGCAGCCGGATGACCAGCACCGCCGGGGCGAACGCGGCGAGCACCACCAGGGTGAGCTGCCAGGAGTACGCGAGCATCACCGCGGTGGTGACCACCAGCTGGCCGAGGTTGACGATGAGGATCACGCCGCCCCACTGGAGGAACTGGGTGATCTGGTCGACGTCGCTGGTGACCCGGGAGACCAGCGAGCCGCGCCGCTCGGACTGCTGGTGCAGCATCGACAGGTCGTGCACGTGCCGGAACGCCCGGGTGCGCACCCCGGCGAGAGCGGTCTCGCTGACCGTGAAGAGCCGGCGCATCATCAGGTAGCCGCAGGTGGTGGTGACCACCAGCACGGCGGCGGTGACCACCACGGTCAGCGAGACCACGTCCAGGTCGAGGCCGCCGACGATGCCGTGGTCGATGCCGCGCTGCACGGCCACCGGCACGGCGACCCGGCCGATCATGTAGACCAGCGCCAGCGCCAGCGTGCCGGCCAGCCCGGTCTTGAGCTCCGGGGAGAGCGCCAGCCCGCGCCGCAGCGTCCGCCAGGTCGACTCGGTCGCCTCGGCCGGCCGGGCGGCCTCCACAGTCGTGCTCACCGGTCAACCTCGACTTCCAGGCCGGAGGTCAGCGGGGTGACCTCGTCGTACGTGTGGTTCTGCTCGCGTTCCTGCTCGGCCTGCTCGTACGCGGTGACCAGGTCGGCGTAGCCGGACACGGTGGCGAGCAGCTCGGCGTGGGTGCCGCGGGCGACCACCTGCCCGTGCTCGACGTAGATCACCTCGTCGGCGAGCGCGATGGTGGCCCGCCGGTACGCGACCACCAGGATCGACGCGGGCGCGCCGCCATCGGCCGGGGCGCGCAGCCCGGCCAGGATGGCGGCCTCGACGCGTGGGTCGACGGCGCTGGTGGCGTCGTCGAGCACCAGCAGCCGGGGCCGGCCGGCGAGCGCCCGGGCCAGGGTGAGCCGCTGCCGCTGCCCGCCGGAGAGCGAGGTGCCCCGCTCGCCGACCATGGTGTCCAGCCCGTCGGGGAGGGCGGCGACGAAGCCGTCCGCCTCGGCCAGCCGCAGCGCCGCCCACACCTCCTCGTCGCCGATGCCGGGACGGTCCAGGCTGATGTTGGCCCGGACGGTGTCGTCGAAGACGAACGGCACCTGGGCGACCAGCGCCACGGTCGAGGCGAGCGAGGCGGCGGTCAGCTCCCGGACGTCGACGCCGTCCAGGGTGACCGTGCCGGCCCGCGGGTCGACGAGGCGTACGGCCAGGGAGGTGATGGTGGACTTGCCGGCCCCGGTCGGCCCGACCAGGGCGACCGTCTTCCCGGCCGGCACCGTGAAGGTCACCTCGCCGAGCACCTCGGTGCCGGGCAGGTGCGCCTCGGCCGGCTCGTAGCCGAAGTGGACGTCGTGGAAGGCGAGGGTGGCCGGCATCGGTGTGGCCGGCTCGAGGGTCGTCTCCCCGTACGGCATCTCCCCGGTGGCGTCGAGGACCCGGCGCACCCGGTCCCAGCCGGCGACGCTGCGCGGCAGCTCGGCCAGCACCCAGCCGATCGCCCGGACCGGGAAGGCCAGCACGGTGAAGAGGAAGGCGACGCTGACCAGCTCGGTCACGTCGATCGCGCCCTGGCGCAGCCGGACCGCGCCGACCACCAGCACGGCCAGGGTGCCCAGACTGGGCAGGGTCTCCAGCATGGGGTCGAAGACGCCGCGCAGCTTGCCGACGGCGATCAGCGCGTCGCGCAGCTCGCCGGCGCGGGCGGCGAAGCGCACGGTCTCCTGCGCCTCGCGGCCCATCGTCTTGACCACCAGCGCGCCGTCGAAGCTCTCGTGGGCGATGCCGCTGACCTCGGCCCGCAGCCGCTGGGCGCGGGCCTGGCGGGGGGCCATCCGCCGGGAGTAGACCACGTTGAGCGCGAAGAGCGCCGGGAAGACCGCCAGGCCGACCAGGGCGAGCGCCCAGTCGGTGAGGAAGAGCGAGACCACCGCGCCGACCAGCATCACCAGGGTGCCGACCGCGAACGGCAGCGGGGCGATCGGGTACCAGGCGGCCTCCACGTCCGAGTTGGCGTTGGAGAGCAGGGTGCCGGTGGCGTTGCGGTGGTGCCAGGCCAACGGCAGGTCGAGGTAGCGGCGGGTGACCCGGCGGCGGTAGGCGGCCTGGAGCCGGTACTGCATGTAGCCGGCGCCGAGCCGGCGGCCGAAGATGCCGATGACCCGCAGCACGCTGATCCCGAACAGCGCGGCGGCGGCGAGCGCGAGCGCGCCGGCGGCCACCGAGCCACGGGCGACGGCGGGAACCACCACCTTGCCGACCACCCCGCCGACGACGTACGCGCTGGCGATGACCATGAGGCCGAACAGCACGCTGCCGGCCACCGCGACCGCGAAGATCCTCGGCTGTTCCCGGATGGCCCGGCCGAGCACCCGCAGTCCCCTGCCGAGGACGTCCCGACTTGTCCCGCTCGCCAACGCACTCCCCCGCCGTAAGCCACAATTTCCTCCCTCATCCTTACCGCTCGACGCCAGCTCTGCCGACCCGGCCCGGATATGTCCACCGTCACGTCTCCCCGCCGACCGCCCGACCTGGGCGGTTCGCCGCGCGGCGAACCGGACCCGCGCCGGGGCCGCGCGACCACGCCGCGCCGAACCCCCCGAACAGCCGCGACACGCCTACGATCGGGGGATGCCGCGGTACGCCCGATCGGAGCGCGAGGCGCTCGCCGATCTGCTGCTGGAACTGGGACCGGACGCGCCGACGGTCAACGAGGGGTGGACCACCCGCGACCTGGCGGCGCACCTGCTGGTCCGGGAGCGCCGGCCGGACGCGGCGGGCGGCATCCTGCTGCCGCCGCTGCGCCGCTACGCCGAGACGGTCCGCCGCCGGGTGGCCGCCGGGCCGTACGCGGAGCTGGTGGCCCGGGTCCGCCGCCCGCCGGTGTGGAGCCCGCTGAGCAACCCGCTCACCGACGAACTGGTCAACACGGTGGAGTTCTTCGTCCACCACGAGGACGTACGCCGCGCCCGGCCCGGGTGGCTGCCGCGCGACCTGCCGGCGGGACTGCAGGCGGCGCTGTGGAAGCGGACCGCGCTGCTGGCCCGGCTGGCGCTGCGCCGCTTCCCGGCCGCCCTGCTGGTGCAGGCCCCCGGGTTCGGTGAACTCGCCGTGGGGCGGGGCGGCGAGCGGCTGCGCCTGGTCGGCCCGCCCGGTGAGCTGATCCTCTTCCTCTCCGGCCGGCAGCGGGTGGCCCGGGTGCAGGTGGACGGGGCGGCCGCGCCGGCCGAGCGGCTCCGCGCGGCCGACCTGGGCTTCTGACCGGGTGTGCGGAATCGGTCACGCCGTCGATGTGAAACCTCGTTCACCCAACGACGGCAGCCGATCGCTGGTGCCGTACGCTCCTGCCCGCCGCCACACCCCGGGCGGCGGGACAAGGGAGCACGATGCGGAGCTTCGCCGTCTCGGCACTGCGCGAACCCCCCTTCCCGGCACGCCGGCACACCGCCGTCGACATGGTCGCCACCGAGAGCGCCGGATGGGTACGCGCGCTGGGCCTGCTCGAGAGTTCGGCCGGAGTGCGCCGGCTGACCGGCGCCAACCCGGCCGAACTCGCCGCCCGGGCCTGCCCCGACGCGCCGGTGGAGCGGCTGCGCCTGCTCACCGACCTGATCTCCTGGCTGTTCGTGATGGACGACGCCTGCGACGAGGACGGGCTGGGCGCCAGCCCGACCCGGCTCGCGCCCACCGTGGCGGGCCTGCTGGACGTGCTCGACCGGCACGGCGACCCGGACGTCCCGGCGCCGGCCGACGCCGGACCGCTCGGCGTCGCCCTGGACGACCTGTGCCGGCGGGTCCGCGCCCGGCAGCGGCCGAGCCTGCTGCTGCGCCTGGTCAGCCAGTTGCGGGAGTACCTGATGGCGCTGCTCTGGGAGGCGGCCAACCGCGAGCACGGCCGGGTGCCCGGGGTGGCCGAGTACGTGCAGATGCGCCGGCACACCGGCGGGGTCCGGCCCAGCTTCACCCTGACCGACCTGGCGCACGACGGGTTGCCGGGGGCGGGCCGGCGGGCGGAACCGGCGCTGGCCGCGCTGGACGCCCTCGCAGCCGACCTGGTCTGCTGGTGCAACGACCTCTTCTCCTACGGCAAGGAGCGGGACGGCGCGCCGGACGCGCACAACCTGGTCGCCACGATCATGGGCGAGGGCGGCCCGGACGAGGAGGCCGCGCTGCGGGCGGCCGCCGCCCGGTTCAACGACGGCCTGGCCGCGTACGCGGAGCGGGAGGCGGAGTTCGCCGCGACGGGCGACGAGGGGGTCCGGGCCTTCCTGACCACCCGGCGCAACTGGATCCGGGCCACCTACGACTGGTCGCTCGAGGCAACCAGATACGCCTGACCTGCGCGAGACCGGCACTGGGAAGGGCTAGCCGCTCCCCGGGTACAGGCAATACTCTTCGGTAACCGCAAAATGCCGTGACCCCCGTCACGTTCCCCCACCGTTGAAGGCGGCTGCAACGATGGCTATCGATGTACCATACCGTTCCATCCCCGACATGTTCCTCAAGCGCGTGGCGGACACCCCCGACCGGCCCGCGTTCGCCCACCCCGCCCCGGACGACTCGGGACCGGTCTGGCTGAGCTGGGAGCAGGTCGGACAGCGCGCCAAGGCGGTCGCGGCCGGGCTGCACGGCCTCGGCGTCGGCCTGGAGGACCCCGTCGCGATCCTGGCGAACACCCGGCTGGACTGGGTGATCGCGGACTTCGCCATCATGTGCGCCGGCGGGGCCACCACCACCGTCTACCCGACCACCGAGCCGGAGGACGCGACGTACATCATCGCCGACTCCGGGTCGAAGGTGCTCTTCGCCGAGAACCCGACCCAGGCGGCGAAGATCGTCGGTGCCACGCTACCGGCGCTGACCCATGTGGTGCTCTTCGACGGCGAGCCCGACCCGGCCGCCGCCGTCCCGCAGCTCACCCTGGCCGAGCTGGAAGAGCGTGGCACCCGGGCGCTGGCGAACGAGCCCGACCTGATCGACATGCTGGTCGCCGGCATCGGCCCGGACCACCTGGCCACCCTGATCTACACCTCGGGCACCACCGGGCGGCCCAAGGGCGTCGAGCTGCTGCACGGCGGCTGGTGCTGGGAGGGGGTGGCGCAGGCCGAGCTGGGCCTGCTGCACGCCGACGACCTGCAGTACCTCTGGCTGCCGCTGTCCCACTCGTTCGGCAAGACGCTGCTCTGCGGCGCCACCCACGTCGGGCTGCCCACGTACGTCGACGGCCGGGTGGACAAGCTGGTCGACCTGCTCGGGGTGGTCCGGCCGACGCTGATGTGCGGCGCGCCCCGGGTCTTCGAGAAGGTCTACAACAAGGCGGTCACCACGGCCCAGGGCGCCGGCGGCGCGAAGGCGAAGATCTTCGCCTGGGGGGTCGCGGTGGGCAAGGAGAAGGTCGCCCTGGAACAGGCCGGCAAGCCGGTGCCGACCGGGCTGCGGCTGAAGTACGCGCTGGCCGAGAAGCTGGTCTTCAGCAAGCTCCAGGCCCGGCTCGGCGGCCGGATCCGGGTGCTGGTCTCCGGTGCGGCCCCGCTGAGCAAGGAGATCGCCACCTTCTTCGCCGCCGCGAACCTGCCCATCTCCGAGGGGTACGGCCTCACCGAGACCAGCGCGGGCAACTTCGTCAACCCGCCCGACGGACTGCGCATCGGCACGGTGGGCAGGGCGATGGGCGACCTGGAGTGCCGGATCGACAGCGACGGCGAGATCCTGGTCCGCGGCCGCCCGGTCATGCGCGGCTACCACAACCTGCCCGAGGAGACCGCCGCCGCGTTCACCGAGGACGGCTTCTTCCGGACCGGGGACATCGGCAGCCTCGACGACGACGGCTACCTGCGCATCACCGACCGGAAGAAGGACCTGGTCAAGACCTCGGGCGGCAAGTACATCGCGCCGTCGCACATCGAGGGCATGTTCAAGGCCATCTGCCCGTACACCTCGCAGGCGGTGGTGATCGGGCAGGCCCGCAACTACTGCACCATGCTGGTCACCCTCGACCCGGACGCGATCAAGGGTTGGGTCGCCGGCGGCCCGCTGGACGGCCGGGACTACGCCGACATCGTCACCTCGGCGGAGGCGCGGGAGATGGTGGAGGGCTACGTGGCGGAGCTCAACGCCAAGCTCAACCGCTGGGAGACGATCAAGAAGGTGGCCATCCTCCCCCGCGACCTCACCATCGAGGACGGGGAGATCACCCCCTCACTGAAGATCAAGCGGCGGGGTGTGGAGAGCAACTTCGCCACCGAGATCGAGAAGATGTACGCGGGCACCCTCGCCGAGCTGTAGCGGTCCGCCCGACGGCCGTGCCCCACCGTCCCGGGGCACGGCCGTCGGTGCCTCACAGGTGACGCTGGCGCCAGCGGCTCTGCTCCTCCTCGGCGGCGAGCTGCTCCTCCAGCGCGAGCTGCCGCACCTGCCGCCGCCGACCGTCCTCGCTCAGCGTCTCCACCCCGATGGCGACGACGGTGAGAACCGCCAGCAGGGCGAGGGCGACCAGCTCAGGAAGCACGGCGGCCAGCGGCGCCACCCCGACGATCGCCACCACCCCCACCAGCACCGGCCAGCGCACGGTACGCAGCGCCAACAGCGCGCAGCCGGCGAGGCTGAGCAGGTAGAGCGCGACCCCGCCGTAGAGCACGCTGATCCAGAAACCGCCCAGCGGTGGGCCCCACGACGGGGTGCCCGGCTGGGCCGCCTCGGCAAGCAGATCCTTGAGCGCGAGGGCGAAGAAGATGATCCCGGCGATCATCGGCAGGTGGAGGAAGGTGTACGCGTCCCGGGCCAGCCGAACCCGGGCGTCCGGGTCCCGCGCCTGGTGCAGCGCCTGCTCGAGCGCGAACGCCAGGGTGTCGAAGTACGCCCACCAGAGCACCGCCGCGATCGCGATGCCCAGCACAGCGCCCAGCACGACCGGCCCGGTCAGCGGCAGGCCGCTGATGAACTTCGGCCCCAGCCCCAACGCGATGATCGACTCGCCGAGCGCGATCAGCACCATGAGGGCGTGCCGCTCCGACCAGTGCCCGGCGGAGAGCACCAGCCACCACGGCCGGCCCAGGAGCACCCCGCCCACGTATTCGATCAGCAGCGCCAGGGTCCAGAGCGCGAGTTGCACCGCGAGCGCCGACGACCCGCCGGCCAGCCGCTGCGGCACGGTGCCGGCGGCGATCAGGAGCGCGGCGGCCACCACCGGCAGGGGCGCGAGCAGCAACAGTCTCCTGCGGCGCTCGGGGTCGGCGCGGGCGACCCAGCCGAGGACTGCGAGCTGGGCGGCGCGGATCACGAGGTAGCAGGTGGCGAAGACGACCGGCCCGTGGAGTCCGCCCGGGATGTCGACGAACGCGCCGGGCATGCTCAGGACCAGCAGGAAGGTCGCGGCGACCGTGACGAAGCCGACCAGCGGCAGCACCCCCTGGTCGGCCCGGACCACGTTGCCCAGCGCGGCGAAGCCGGTCCAGCACCACCACAGCAGCACCAGCACCAGCAGGCAGCGGTACAGGTTGAGCGGACTGGGGTGGGTGGCGGTCAGGCTAGTGTCGCTGAGGAACGCCAGCACGAACACCAGGTCGAAGAAGAGCTCCAGCCGGGTGGTCCGCGAGCCCGGCGCGCCGCGCCGGACGACGTTCGCCCAGCGGCTCTCGGCACCGTTCCCCACCCGGGCAGTCTGTCAGCCGTAGGGCCGGTCCCGAGCGGGATCGGCGCAGCCCACGTGCCGGGCGGCGGGGCGGCGAGCGCTGCCGGTCAGGCGATGACCGACGGCTCCCGCCACTGCTGGCGACCGGCCCGGTCCAGGTCGTAGCGGACCGCGGCGAGCCGCCCGACCGCCTCCACCAGGTCCGCGGCCGGCAGGGTGAAGGGCAACCGCAGGAACCGCTCCAGGGTGCCGTCCAGGCCGAACCGGGGACCGGGCGCCAGGCGTACGCCGACCTCCTCGGCGGCCCGGGCCAGCGCGCTGGAGACCGGGCCGTCCAGCTCCGCCCAGAGCGTGACGCCGCCACGCGGCGCGGTGACCCGCCAGTCCGGCAGCCGCTCGGCCAGCGCGCCGACCAGGGCGTCCCGCTGGGTGGCGAGCTGCGCGCGGCGGGCGGCCACGATGGCCGGCGCGTCGGCGAGGAGGTGCACGGCGACGAGCTGGTCCAGCACCGGGCTGGCCATGTCGACGCCCACCCGAGCGGCAGCCAGCCGCTGCACCTGCGGCGCGGACGCGCGGACCCAGCCGATCCGCAGGCCGCCCCAGTACGGCTTGCTCATCCCGCCGATGCTGATCACCCGGGAGTGCCGGTCGAAGGTCGCGACCGGCGGGGGCAGCTCGGTGCCGTCCAGCGGCAGGTCCACGAAGGACTCGTCGATGACCAGATCGGTCCCGGCCGCGTGGGCGGCGCCGACCAGCCGCTCGCGCAGCTCGGCCGCCATCAGGTGGCCGGTGGGGTTCTGGAACTCCGGGATCAGGTACGCCAGCTTGGGCCGGCCCTGCCGGATGCTGCCCAGCAGCAGGTCGGCGTCCCAGCCCACACCGTCGGCGGCGAGGCCGTGGGTGGTGATCCGGGCCCGGCGGGCGGACAGCGCGGCGAGCGCGTTGGGGTACGTGGGCGACTCGACCAGCACTCCGCCGCCCGGCGACAGGGCCAGCCGCAGCACCAGGTCCAGCGCGTGCTGGGTGCCGCTGGTGACCATGATCTGTTCCGGGCTGGTCGGGAGCCCGCGCGCGGTGTACGACCGGGCCACCGCCTCGCGCAGCTCGATGATGCCGGTCGGGTGGTACCCGGCCCCGCCCAGGTAGCGCGGCAGGTCCTCGGCGGCCGCCCGGGCCGCCGGCACCAGCTGCGGCGGCGCGGCGAGCGCGGCCACCCCGAGGTCGATCATGTCCCGGTCGTCGAGCGGGGTCCAGAGGCCGGTGCTGGCCATCCGGTGGGTGCCCGGGAGCATGGTCCAGCTGCCAGCGCCCCGCCGGCTGGCCAGGTGACCGGTCTCGCGCAGCTCCCGGTAGGCGGCGGTGACCGTGGTCCGGCTGATCCGCAGCGCCTCGGCCAGCTCCCGCTCGGCGGGCAGGCGCACCCCGAGCGGGAGCCGCCCGTCGGCGAGCAGGCCGCGGACGGCGGCGGCGAGCGCGGCGTAGTCGGGGCTGCGCCGCCGGCCGGGGAGGGCGTGCCACTGACCGAGCAGCCGGGCCAATTGGACGCCACGGACCTGACTCGTCATGGCCACCCCTCCCAAATTGGCTCTGTCGTCGTCGAGATTGGCCCCTAGGGTGGCATGCATGGCACAGATTGGCAATCTCCGGTACCGGCCCGCCCGGCGGCTGATCCAGCTCTACGTCGGGCTCACCCTCTACGGCGTCAGCATGGCGCTGATGGTCCGGTCCGGGCTCGGCCTCGACCCGTGGGACGTCTTCCACCAGGGCGTGGCCCGGCAGACCGGGCTCACCATCGGCACCGTCACCATCGCCGTGGGCGCCCTGGTCCTGCTGCTCTGGATCCCGCTGCGCCAGCGGCCCGGCCTCGGCACGGTGAGCAACGTCGTGGTGATCGGCCTGGTGGTGGACGCCACCCTGGCCCTGCTGCCGGACGGCGGCGGGCTGCCGGTCCGGGTCGGCCTGCTGGTCGTCGGGATCGTCGCCAACGGCGCCGCCACCGGCCTCTACCTGGGCGCGGCGCTCGGCCCCGGCCCGCGCGACGGCCTGATGACCGGGTACGTCGCCCGCCGCCCCGGCCGCTCGATCCGCCTGGTCCGGACCGCCATCGAGGTCACGGTGCTGGCCCTCGGCTGGCTGCTCGGCGGCACGGTCGGCGTCGGCACCGTCGCGTACGCGCTGGCCATCGGACCTCTCGCGCAGCTGTTCATTCCGCTCTTCGCGGTGCCGCCGCAGCCGACCGCGCCGGCAGCCGTCGAGCCGACCGTGGCGGGCGCTCCTCGCCCGGCCGGCGAGGTGGCCTGACACCCGCCGGGCACGCAGCGTCACCGCGGTTGCAGCCGACCGCCACGGGCTGGGACGGACGGCACCGCGCTGAGCTGCGACGACGGCCGGGGGCGAAACCGGGTGTTTTCTCCGCGGTCGACGCCGGGCATCATTCCTGCATGGGGGAGAACGGATGGCGCTGGACCGACGCCTGGATCTTCGTCTCGCTGGTGATCGCCAGCGGTGCCGGCCGGCACCGCCGGTCGGCCTCCACGCGCCGGCCCGAGGGCGTACGCCTGGCCGACGTCCTCTCCACCGCCGACCACCTCAACCGGTCCATCCCCGAGCGGCACGAGCTGGAGACCGCGGTCCGTCGGCTGGTCGGCGCCGGCCTGGTCAGCGTCTCCGACGGCTGGTTCCGGCTCACCCCCGACGGCGAGCGGCTCTGGCGTAGCCGGCCCAGCGCCGGGGTCGGGACCATGGTGGACACCGTGCAGGGCGCGCTCAGCCGGCAGCACACCCCGGGTGAGTCCGACTGGAGCCTGGCCGAGGACGATCACGCCGCCGCGGTGCAGGAGTATGCGGTCCGCTCGATCCCGATGCCGCGCCGCTCCCCCGAGGGCCACTCCGGCCGCGCCTGACCGCCCGACGGATCAGCGGACCGGGTGGCCGGCGCCGCGCAGGGCGTCCTTGACCTCGCCGACGGTCAGCTCGCCGAAGTGGAAGACGCTGGCCGCGAGCACCGCGTCGGCGCCCGCGCCGATGGCCGGCGGGAAGTGCGCCACCTCGCCGGCGCCGCCGCTGGCGATCACCGGCACGTCGACGACCTGCCGGACGGCCTGGATCAGCGGCAGGTCGAAGCCGGTCTTGGTGCCGTCGGCGTCCATGGAGTTGAGCAGGATCTCCCCCGCGCCCAGCTCGGCGCCACGCGCCGCCCACTCCACCGCGTCGAGGCCGGTGCCCCGGCGCCCGCCGTGGGTGGTCACCTCGAAGCCGCTGGGCGTGGTGTCGCCGGGGGCCCGCCGCACGTCCAGGGAGAGCACCAGCACCTGCCGGCCGAACCGGTCGGCGATCTCGGCGATCAGCTCGGGGCGGGCGATGGCGGCCGTGTTCACCCCGACCTTGTCCGCGCCGGCCCGCAGCAGCGTGTCGACGTCGGCCACCTGGCGGACGCCGCCACCGACGGTCAGCGGGATGAAGACCGACTCGGCGGTGCGGCGGACCACGTCGAGCATCGTCCCCCGGTCGCTGGCGGAGGCGGTGACGTCGAGGAAGGTCAGCTCGTCCGCGCCGGCCCGGTCGTACGCCGCGGCCAGCTCGACCGGGTCACCGGCATCGCGCAGGTCGAGGAAGTTGACCCCCTTGACCACCCGCCCGGCGTCCACGTCCAGACACGGGATCACCCGTACCGCCACCGTCATGCCGCGAGCCTATCCAACGGGTAGGGCACGGCGGCCGGCCCGAGGGGGCCGGCCGCCGGGAACGAGTCCGGGGTCACACCCGGACGAGCATCTTGCCCAGGTTCTCGCCGCGCAGCATGCCGAGGAACGCCTCCGGGGCGTTCTCGATGCCGTCGACCACCGTCTCGTCGTACGAGATCTTCCCGTCGCGCAGCCAGCCGGCCATCTCCTGGACGAACTGCTCGCGCAGGTGGCCGTGGTCACCCACCAGGAAGCCGCGCAGGGTGAGCCGCTTGCCGATCAGCAGCGCCAGGTTGCGCGGCGCGGCGGGCGGCTCGGTGGCGTTGTACTGCGCGATCATGCCGCAGACGGCGGCCCGGCCGTGCAGCTTCATGGCGCCGATGGCGGCCTCCAGGTGCTCGCCGCCGACGTTGTCGAAGTACACGTCGATGCCGTCCGGGGCGGCGGCCTTCAGCGCGTCCCTGACCGGGCCGTCGTGGTAGTCGAAGGCGGCGTCGAAGCCGAGCGCCCGGAGCCGCTCGACCTTGGCCGGGGAGCCGGCGCTGCCCACCACCCGGGCCGCGCCCCGCAGCTTGGCGATCTGGCCGACCATGCTGCCCACCGCGCCGGCCGCGCCGGAGACGAAGACCGTCTCGCCGGGCTTCATGGCGGCCACGTCGAGCAGGCCGGCGTACGCCGTGAGCCCGGTCATGCCGAGCACGCCCAGGTACGCGCTCACCGGCGCCAGGCTCGGGTCGACCGTCCGGGCGGCCCTGGCGTCGACCAGCGCGTACTCGCGCCAGCCGAGACCGTGCAGGACCGTGTCGCCGGGCTTGACTCCGTCGGCCTCGCTCGCCACCACCTCGCCGATCGCGCCGCCGTCGAGCGGGGCGTCGAGCTGGAACGGCGGCACGTACGACTTCACGTCGTTCATCCGGCCCCGCATGTACGGGTCGACCGAGATGAACCGGTTGCGGACCACGAGCTGGCCCGGCCCCGGGGTGGGCACCTCGGTGGTGACCAGGCGGAAGTTGTCCGCGGTCGGCCAGCCCTGCGGGCGCGAGGCCAGGTGGATCTCACGGTTGGTGCTCACAGCGCCTCCCGGACGGTACGGGCGACCTCGATGTTTCCCCGGGTCGCGTTGGAGTAGGGGCAGACCTGGTGGGCGGCCTCGACGAGCTGCTCGGCGGCGGCCCGCTCGACGGCGGGCAGGTCCACGACCAGGGTGACGGTCAGGCCGAAGCCGCCGCTGCCGTTCGGGCCGATGCCCACCTCGGCCTCGACCACCGAGCCGGAGACGTCCACCTTCGCCCGGCGGGCGACGAGCCGCAGCGCGGAGTGGAAGCAGGCCGCGTATCCGGCGGCGAAGAGCTGCTCCGGGTTGGCCGCGCCGCCGGCGCCGCCCATCTCCTTCGGGATGGCCAGGTCCAGGTCGAGGGTGCCGTCCGAGGTACGGACGTGGCCGTCCCGGCCGTCCCCGGTGGCCCGCGCGGACGCGGTGTAGAGCACCTGCATGGGGGTCACTGCTCCTTCTGTCGATGGATCGTCTCGGTGACCCGGGTGAGGGTGTCGCGGAGGGCGATCAGCTCGGCCTCGGTGAGGCCGGTGGCGCGGGCCACCCGCAGCGGCACCTCGTCCATCCGCTCCCGCAGGGCCCGACCCTGCGCGGTGAGGCCCACCTCGACCCGACGCTCATCCCGCGCGGCGCGGGTACGCCGCACCAGGCCGGCCGCTTCCAGCCGCTTGAGCAGCGGAGAGAGCGTGCCGGAGTCGAGCCGGAGCTGGGCGCCGAGCTCGGAGACCGTGGGCGGGTCGTCGCCGCGCTCCCAGAGCACCAGCAGCACCAGGTACTGCGGGTAGGTCAGCCCGTGCTCGTCGAGGATGGGCCGGTAGACGTCGGTGAGGGCGCGCGAGGCCGCGTAGAGGGCGAAGCACACCTGCCGGCGCAGCACCAGGTCATCGGTCACATCCCGAACCGTAGCGCGCAATCAAATTGCGCACAACTCATTCGGCCGCACGGTGAGCACGGCCACCACGGCCGCGGCGAAGACCGGCCCCCGGCCGGAACCACGGGGTTCAGCCTTCGGGGAGCCACGCCTCCAGCTCGACCTCGACCAGGTGGTCCGGGTCGATCAGGCCGGCCACCACCACCATGGTCGCCACCGGGCGGACCGCGCCGAACACCGCGTTGTGCGCCCGGCCCACCTCGTCGGCGTACATCCGGTCGGTCACGTACATCCGGGTCCGGATCACGTCGGCCGGCTCCGCCCCCACCTCGGCGAGCGCGTCGAGGCCGATCCGCAGCGCCTGGGCGGTCTGCGCGGCGGCGTCCCCGACGTGCGCCACCCGACCGTCGACCGTCGAGGTGCACCCGGCGGTGATCGCCAGGTTCCCCACCCGGACCACCCGCGAGTAGCCGTACAGGGCCTCCCAGGGGCCGCCCGAGCCGAGGCGGGTGACGGCGCGGCCGTCGCCCGCGACCGTGGTCACGCCGCGGCCCGCAGGGTGGCGAGCGCCTCGGCGACGGTGAACGCGCCGGCGTACAGCGCCTTGCCGGCGATCACGCCCTCCACGCCGAGCGGCTCCAGGGTGGCCAGGGCGCGCAGGTCGTCCAGGGTCGAGACGCCACCCGAGGCGATCACCGGCGCGTCGGTGCGGGCACAGACCTCGCGGAGCAGGTCCAGGTTCGGCCCGCGCATGGTGCCGTCCTTGGTGATGTCGGTGACGACGTACCGGGAGGCGCCGGCCTTGTCCAGCCGCTCCAGCACCTCGTACAGGTCGCCGCCGTCGCGGGTCCAGCCGCGTGCGGCGAGGGTACGGCCCCGCACGTCCAGCCCGATCGCCACCCGGTCGCCGAACTCGCCGCAGATCCGGTCGCACCACTCCGGGTCCTCCAGCGCGGCGGTGCCGATGTTGACCCGGGCCGCGCCGGTGCCCAGCGCGGCCTGCAACGACTCGTCGTCGCGGATCCCGCCGGAGAGCTCGACCTTCACGTCGAGCTGCCGGACCACCTCGGCGAGCAGGTGCGCGTTGGAGCCCCGACCGAAGGCGGCGTCCAGGTCGACCAGGTGGATCCACTCCGCGCCGTCGGACTGCCAGGCGAGGGCCGCCTCCAGCGGGTCGCCGTACGCGGTCTCGCTGCCGGCGGCGCCCTGCACGAGCCGGACGGCCCGGCCGTCGGCGACGTCCACGGCGGGCAACAGGGTGAGGCTCAAGGCTCTTCTCCTCGGTTCAGGTCCGACGGTCCAGGGCGATCACCACGATCGCCGGGAGGACCAGCAGCAACAGCACGACCAGCGCCAGCCGCAGCGCCAGGTCGTCGACGAAATTCCAGATGCCGGCCAGCGCCGCCCCGGTGAGCAGTACGATCGCCGCCCGCTCGCCCCGGGTGTGCCGGTTCAGCCGGCCGGTCCGGCCCCGGCGCAGCGTCGGGGTCAGCCGGCGTACCAAGGCGCGGCGCCGCTCCCGGCGGGCCGCCCGCCGCAGCCGGACGGCGCGCTCGGCCGCCAGCCGGGCCTCACGGGCCTCCCGGCGACGGGCCCGTTCCTTACTCAAGCGTGCCCAGCCAGTTGCGCAGCAGGGCGGCGCCGGTGTCGGCCGACTTCTCCGGGTGGAACTGGGCCGCGGCGAGCGGGCCCCGCTCCACCGCGGCGACGAAGTCCGTCCCGTGCTCGGCGGTCGTCACCGCCGCACCCGCGGCGGCCAGCCCGGCCAGGTCGGTCACCCCGTAGGAGTGGACGAAGTAGAACCGGGCGTCCGCCGGCAGGCCGGCGAAGAGCACCGAGCCCGCCGGGGCGTGCACGGTGTTCCACCCCATGTGCGGCAGCCGCCGCGCGGGCAGCTTCGTCACCCCGCCGGGCAGCAGCCCCAGCCCCTTGGTCACCACGCCGTGCTCGTCGCCGTGCTCGAAGAGCACCTGCATGCCGACGCAGATGCCGAGCACCGGGCGGCCCGCGGCGACCCGCTCGGCGATGACCGGGCCGGCGCCGAGCGCCTCGATCCCGGCCATGCAGGCGGCGAACGCGCCGACCCCCGGCACCACCAGGCCGTCAGCCTCGGCGGCGGCGGCCAGGTCGTCGGTCACCGTGACCTCGGCGCCGGCCCGCTCCAGGGCACGCTCGGCCGACCGCAGGTTGCCCGAACCGTAGTCGAGCACCACCACCCGCTTGCCCATCATCCCTCCCCGGGTAGCAGCCAGAGCAGCCCGCCGGCGGTGGCCAACGCGGCGAGCAACCCGGTGGTCAGCACCGCCCAACGCGACGCGCCCTGCTTGTACAGCGACCACGTCCCGCCGACCAGCAGGCCGGCCAGGATCAGCAGCAGGGTCGGCAGCGGCCGCCCCATCAGAGCGCGCCCTTGGTGCTCGGGACCACGCCGGCGCTGCGCGGGTCGATGCCGACGGCCTCGCGCAGCGCGCGGGAGACCGCCTTGAACTGCGCCTCGACCACGTGGTGGGCGTCCGGGTGGCCGCCCGGGCGGGCCGCGCGCAGCACGTCGACGTGCAGCGTGATGCGGGCCGCCTGGCCGAAGGACTCCCAGATGTGCCGGGTCATGCTGGTCGGATAGACCGGCCCGATGTACGGCGCGAGCGGCGGCTCGTCGTGCACCACGTACGGCCGGCCGGAGAGGTCGACGGCGGCCCGGACCAGAACCTCGTCCATCGGGACGGTGGCCGAGCCGTACCGGCGGATGCCGGCCTTGTCCCCCAGCGCCTGGTCGAACGCGGCGCCCAGGGCGAGCGCGGTGTCCTCCATCGTGTGGTGGGCGTCGATCTCCAGGTCGCCGACGGTGTGCACGGTCAGGTCGAAGCCGCCGTGCCGGGCGATCTGGTTGAGCATGTGGTCGTAGAAGCCGACCCCGGTCTCGATGTCGGCCTTGCCGGTGCCGTCGAGGTCGATCTCCACGAGAACCTTGGTCTCCTTGGTGATCCGCTCGACCCGGGCGGTGCGACTCATGAGAGCTTCTCCATGGCGGTGAGGAAGGCGTCGGTCTCGGCGGGGGTGCCGGCGGTGACCCGCAGCCAGCCGGCCAGGCCGACGTCACGGACCAGCACGCCGGCCTCGAGCAGGGTGCGCCAGGCCGCGGTCTGGTCGCCCCCGACCTCGAAGAGCACGAAGTTGGCGTCGCTGTCGGCGACCCGGTGGCCCCGGGCGCGCAGCTCGGCCACGATCCGGTCGCGCTGGACCATGATCGCGGCGACCGTGCCGAGCAGGGCGTCGCGGTGGGCGAGCGCCGCGCGGGCGGCGGCCTGGGTGAGCGCCGAGAGGTGGTACGGCAGCCGGACGAGTTGCACCGCCTGCACCACCGCCGGGTCGGCGGCCAGGTAGCCGAGCCGCCCGCCGGCGAAGCCGAACGCCTTGCTCATCGTCCTGGTGACCACCAGCCGGGGGTGGTCGGGCAGCACGGCGAGCGCGCTGACCGTGCCGGGCCGGGCGAACTCGGCGTACGCCTCGTCCACGATCACCATGCCGGGCGCCTCGTCGAGCACCGCGGCGACCACGGTCGGGTCGAGCGCGGTGCCGGTCGGATTGTTCGGCGAGCAGAGGAAGACCACGTCGGGCCGGTGCGCTCGGACCTGGGCGACCGCCTCGTCGGCGGTCAGCCCGAAGTCGGCCCCCCGGGCGGCCGGGATCCACCCGGTGCCGGTGCCGAGCGCCAGCAGCGGGTGCATCGAGTAGGCCGGGGTGAAGCCGAGCGCGGTGCGTCCCGGACCGCCGAACGCCTGGAGCAGCTGCTGCTGGATCTCGTTGGAGCCGTTGGCGGCCCAGACCTGGTCGACGGTGAGCCCGTGGCCGAGGTAGGCCGCCAGGTCGGCGCGGAGCGCCACCGCGTCCCGGTCCGGGTAGCGGTTGAGGTCGCGCAGCTCGGCCGCGAGGGCCTTGCCGATGGCGTCCACCACCGCGTCGGGCACCGGGTAGGAGTTCTCGTTGGTGTTCAGCCGGACCGGCACGTCCAGCTGCGGCGCCCCGTAGGGCGTCAGGCCCCGCAGGTCGTCCCGGATGGGCAGGTCGTCGAGGGTGGTCACGCCGTCCCTCCGGGGAAGCGCACGCTGACCGCCTGGCCGTGCGCCGGCAGGTCCTCCACGCCGGCCAGGGTGACCACGTGCGGGGCCACCTCGCGCAGCGCGCCCTGGCTGTATTCGACCAGGTGGATGCCGCGCAGGAAGGACTGCACGGACAGCCCCGAGGAGTGCCGGGCACAGCCGCCGGTGGGCAGCACGTGGTTGGAGCCGGCGCAGTAGTCGCCGAGCGACACCGGCGACCAGGCGCCCACGAAGATCGCCCCGGCGTTGCGCACCCGCAGCGCCCACGCACGGGCGTCCTCGGTCTGGATCTCCAGGTGCTCAGCCGCGTACGCGTCGACCACCCGCAGCCCCGCCTCGAGGTCGTCGACCAGCACCACGCCGCTCTGCTCGCCCCGCAGCGCGGCAGCGATCCGCTCGGTGTGCTTGGCGGCCGGCACCTGCCGGGCCAGCTCCGCGTCGACCGCGTCGGCGAGCACCAGCGACGGGGTGACCAGCACGCTGGCGGCGAGCGGGTCGTGCTCGGCCTGGCTGATCAGGTCGGCGGCGACGTGCGCCGGGTCGGCGGTGTCGTCGGCGAGGATGGCGATCTCGGTGGGTCCGGCCTCGGCGTCGATGCCGACCACGCCGCGCAGCAGCCGCTTGGCGGCGGTGACCCAGATGTTGCCCGGGCCGGTGATCATGTCGACCGGCTCGCAGCGCTCGGCGCCGGCCGGGTCGACGGTCGACCCGTACGCCAGCATGGCGACCGCCTGGGCGCCGCCGACCGCGTAGACCTCGTCGACGCCGAGCAGCGCGCAGGCCGCGAGGACCCGCTGGTCGGGCAGGCCGCCGTTCTCCTGCTGCGGCGGGCTGACCACCACCAGCGAGCGCACCCCGGCCGCCTGGGCGGGGACCACGTTCATCACCACGGTCGACGGGTACATGGCCAGGCCGCCGGGGACGTACAGGCCCACCCGGTCGACCGGCACCCAGCGCTCGGTGACCGTGCCGCCGGGCACCACCTGCGTGGTGTGGTCGGTGCGGCGCTGGTCGGCGTGGACCTTGCGGGCCCGGGTGATCGACTCCAGCAGCGCGGCCCGGACCTGCGGATCGAGCGTCCCCTCGGCCGCCCGGATGACCTCCACCGGCACCCGCAGGTACTCCGGCGAGACGCCGTCGAACCGTTCGCTCGCCTCCCGGATCGCCGGGTACCCATGCGCCCGGACCGCCTCCACCAGGGGGCGGATCCGCTCGACGGCCACGGAGACGTCGAGCTGGGCACGGGGCAGCAGGCGGCGCGGGTCGGGTACCCCGCCGCGCAGGTCGATCCGATTCAGCACCCTTGCGAGTCTAGGCGGCGGTCCGGGGGCCGGCCCGCGCCGCCCGTACGCCGGGACGGTGAGCCGGGACACGCCGGCCGTGCGAGATCGGGATACGCTCGGACCCGTGACCGCACGGCTGCCGGTGTTCCCGCTGGGGACGGTCCTCTTCCCCGGGCTGGTCCTCCCGCTGCACATCTTCGAGGAGCGCTACCGGGCGCTGGTGCGCCACCTGGTCGGGCTGCCCGAGGGGGCGCCCCGCGAGTTCGGGGTGGTGGCGATCCAGGCGGGCTGGGAGGTCGCCCCGGCCAGGCCGCCGAGCCGGCCGACGCCGGGCGGCGGGGAGGTCACGCTGCACGAGGTGGGCTGCACCGCCGAGCTGCGGCAGGTCACCGAGCTGGCCGACGGCGGGTTCGACATCGTCACCGTCGGTCGGCGCCGCTTCCGCATCGCCGAGGTGGACTCCGGCGCCGCGCCGTATCTGACCGCCGACGTGGAGTGGCTGCCCGAGCCAACCGGCACGGACGAGGTCGCCGACCTGCTGGCGGCCCGGGTGATCTCGGTGTTCCGGCAGTACCTGGGCCTGATCCGGCCCGACCCGCAGGAGATCTCCGAGCAGCTGCCGGAGGACCCGACCGTGCTGTCGCACCTGGTCGCCGCCACCGCCGCGCTGACCGTCGCCGACCGGCAGCGGCTGCTCGCCATCGACGACACCGCCGCCCGGCTCCGCGCCGAGCTGCGGCTGCTCAACCGGGAAGCGGCGCTGCTGCGCCAGGTCCGGGCCGTCCCGGTGCCGCTCAACGAGCTGGCCGGTCCTCCGGCCCCGAACTGATCCCCGGCCCGGCCGGCGGCCAGCCGTCGTCGAGGCCCGGGCCGGGCCAGCCGGCGTCGAGGTCCGGCTCGGGGCGCAGCGACGGCCACCGCGACCAGCCGGCCAGCAGGGTGTACGTCACCGCCACGCCGAACGCGGGCAGCAGCAGGTTGCCGTGCGGCACGGGCAGCAGCGCGTACCAGTCGATCCCGCCGGCCCGCAGGTCGGCCGGTTTGCTGAAGGCCGCCCCGTCCGGCGCGGTGGCCAGCAGCCGGTGGTACGTGCCGAGCCCGATCCGGCGGCCCAGCTGCCAGGCCACCACCGCCGCGCCGATCCCGCCGAGGACCCCGGCGGCCAGGCCGGCCGGCCCGCGCCGGCGGCGCAGCAGCACCCAGAGCGCGATCGCGACGAGCACCCCGAAGCCGAGCCCGAGCAGGCTGAACCACCCGTCGGCGGCGATCGGCTGCTCCGGCTGCGGCGTGGCGTAGATCGCACCCTCGGCGGTCTTCCGCACCGGGATGCCCGGCGCCACGGCCGCCCAGAGCAGGCCCAACGGCGCGCCCAGCACGCTCACCAGCAACGCCACACCCAGCGTGATCCCGGCCGTGCGGAGCCGGCCGGTGGGCCGGTCGGCGGCGGGAACCCCGGCGACCAGGCCCGGGTAGCCGGCGAGCGGGTCCGCGCCGGGGGCGGTGACCGGGGTGCCGGCGGGCACCGGCAGGCCGGACGGCCAGCCGGGCACCTCGGGCCCGGCCGCGCCGACGGGAGGCCCGGGGTCGGGCGGCGCGAAGCCCTCGGCCGCGCCGTCGCCGGCCGGCCGGTCGGGACCGGACGGGGGGCGCGCGGAGGTCTCGGGCCCGCCGGACGGGCGGTCGGCGTCAGGCACGCCGAAACGGTCGGCGGCCCGCTCGGGATCAGGGGTGTCCGGACTCACCCGGTGATCCTCTCAGGCGACGGGCCGCCCCGGGGCGGCGGTGGCGGTCAGCGGGCGAACGGTTCCAGCATCACCGCGGCGGCCTTGAGCCACGCCTGCCGGGTCTCCGCCTGGAGCTGGTGGTACTCGATCGAGGAGCCGGTCTCCAGGGCCGGGTCGTAGGGCACCACGGCCACCGCCCGGGTGCGGGTGGCGAAGTGCCGCTCCAGGTCGTCCTGGAGCGAGCTGCGCCCCGGCGTCGGGCAGGAGATCAGGGTGACCGCGTTGTCGGCCAGCTCGCCCATCCCGACCTCGTGCAGCAGGTCGAGCATCCAGTCCGCGCTGAACGCGGCGTCCTCGCGCGGCACGGTGGTCACCACGAGCTGGTCGGCGGCCTGCATCACGGTCCGCCAGTTCGGGCTCTCCACGTTGTTGCCGGTGTCCACGCAGACCACGTCGTGGGTCCGCCGCAGCAGCTCCAGCACCCGCTTGACGGTGAACTGGTCCAGCCGCTGGGCGAACCGCGGGCTCTCCTCGCCGGCGAGCACGTCGTACGAGCCGTCCGAGGCGTGCCGCAGGTAGTCGTCGAGGTGCGCCAGCAGGGTGTCGCCCTCCAGGATCTCGATCTGCGCGAGGTCGTGCACCAGATGCCGGATGGTGCGGGCGTGCCGGGCGCTGCCGGCGCGCAGGCCGAGGGTGCCGCGCAGCTCGTTGTCGTCCCAGGCGAGCACGCCGCGGCCGCGGACGCTGCCGACGGTGGCCGCGGCGAGCACGGTGGCGGTGGTCTTGTGCACCCCGCCCTTCGGGTTGGCGAAGGCGAGCACCCGGGGGCTGCCCAGCTCGCGCCGGAGCACCCCGGCGGCCCGTTCCGGCTCGCTCTCCGGCTGCGGGGCGCGCCACTCGACCCGGGCCGCCTCCACCCGGGCCGGATAGCCCTCGGCCGCCGCCGGATACGCCGGGCCGGGCGCGACCGGCTCCGGGTAGGTCGGCTCGGGCGCCGGGAGGGTCTCCGGCCGGTAGCGGCCCCGCTCCAGCAGCGCGTACCGGGACTCCACCGGGGGCGGCTCGGGCTGGTAGCCGTTGTCGAGCAGCGCGTAGCGGGAGTCGACGGAGGCGGTGCCCCGGCCACGCACCTCGGGCTCCGGGTGGTCCTGCCGGTAGGCCGGCTCGGCCCGCCACGACGGCTCGGCGCGCGGGTCCGGCTCGGTGCGGTACGCCGGCTCCGCCCGGTAGGCGGGTTCGCCGTATCCGGGTTCGAGCCGGTAGGCCGGCTCCACCCGGTAGGTCGCCTCGACCCGGTAGGACTGCTCGTCGCCGTACGCCGGCTCGGCCGGCTGCCCCGGGAGCTGCGCCCGACCGGTCCAGCCGGTGCCGGCGGCGCGCCGGGGCAACGGCTCGGCGGACGGCGGAGGGTGTTCCTCCGCCCGGTGGTCCGTCTCGGCCTGCTCCGCGCCGCGTCCGCTGAGCCGGGCCCGGTCGAGCAGCGCCCGCCACCGCGGTGCCGGCTCAGCCTGCCGACCCCAGCCGGTCTCGCTGCCGTCCAAGGCTTCGCCCTCCCCCAGCCCATCGATCTCCGCCTGACAGGCTACGAACGAAACCCTATTCGGACCACACCCGGGTTCGCACATCCCCCGGTGGCTCTCCTCACCGGCGGGTCGGACCGGGGGCCGCGGCCGGGCACGTCTCAGGAGGTGGGAGCGGGATTGGGCGATCGGGCGGCCGCCGGGGGCCCGCCGCCGGCCGGTGATGATCCGCTCACCGTCGGTGCGGCTTCCGACGAATCGCCCATTCCGGGGCCCGGCGCCCGGCCGGCCAACCCGCTGTCGGCCGGCGGCCGGGCCACGTCCCGCTGCTCGGGCAGCGGTGGGGTGAACACCGTCCGGTCCAGCCGCCGCACCTCTGGCGCGGGGTCCACCCCGCGTACGCCGGGGCGGGTGGCCAGCGCCCGCAGGGCGTCCGGGGTGTCCCGCACCACCGCGGCGTACACGCAGGCGCAGGCCGCCCGGTAGGCGGCCGCCTCCCGGGCCGAGATCGACGCGCCGGTGTCGTACACCCGACGCAGCTCGGGATCGGCGGTGGCCGCCGGGGCGGCGGCGCGCGCCCGGTAGTCGGCGGCCTCCCGGTCCTTGCGGGCGGCCACCTCGGCCATCCCGGCGACCACGTCGTCGGGCAGCCGCAGCGCGGCGAGCCGGACGATCTCGGTCTGCCGCCCGGGCAGTGGCACCCGGGCGACCACCGCCGAGACCGGCGTGCCGCCGAGCGCGGTGGCCGCCTGCGCGGGGGTCAGGTAGTCGGCGAAGGAGACCAGCGCATAGCTGCCGGGGGCGGCGAGCCGGGTCAGCTCGTCGGCGGCGGTACGCAGGTAGGCCGGAATGGCGTCGCCGTCGGCCACGCCGACCCGGGTGACCTCCCCCACCGTCCGGTCCCCCACCGGCTCGTCCCGCCGCTGCGCAGCGGCGACGACCAGCACCACCAGCGCGCAGGCGAGCGCGAGCCAGGTGAGCTTGCCGGACCGCGACGGGCGCGGCGGTACGTCGGCGGGCACGTTGTGATCCCTCGTCGGACGGTCGGTGGGGCGGTTCAGTCGCGGAGGATGTCCAGCGCCCGGGCCAGGTCGTCCGGGTAGTCGCTGACGAAGGTGACCTCCTCGCCCGTGCGCGGGTGCAGGAAGCTCAACGACCGGGCGTGCAGCCACTGCCGGGCCAGCCCCAGCCGGGCCGAGAGGGTCGGGTCGGCGCCATAGGTCAGGTCACCCACGCAGGGGTGGCGCAGCGTGGAGAAGTGCACCCGGATCTGGTGGGTACGCCCGGTCTCCAGCCGCACGTCGAGCAGGCTGGCAGCCGGGAACGCCTCGAGGGTGTCGTAGTGGGTGACGCTCGGCTTGCCGCCGGAGACCACCGCCCAGCGGTAGTCGTGGTGCGGGTGCCGGTCGATCGGCGCGTCGATGGTGCCGCGCAGCGGGTCCGGGTGGCCCTGCACCACGGCGTGGTAGCGCTTCTCCACCTCGCGGTACTTGAACGCCCGCTTCAACGCGGTGTACGCCTGCTCGCTCTTGGCCACCGCCATGATGCCGGTGGTGCCCACGTCGAGCCGGTGCACCACGCCCTGGCGCTCGGCGGCGCCGCTGGTGGAGATCCGGTGGCCGATCCCGGCCAGCCCGCCGATCACGGTCGGGCCGGTCCAGCCGGGGCTGGGGTGGGCGGCCACGCCGACCGGTTTGTCCACCACCACGATGTCGTCGTCGGCGTAGACCACGGTCAGGCCCGGTACCGCCTGCGGCACCACGGTCGGCGGGGCGGCCGGCGCGGGCAGCGTGACCTCCAGCCAGGAGCCCGCCTTGACCTTGTGCGAGTTGGGTCGGACCGCGCCGTCGACCAGCGCGTCCCCGGCGTCGACCAGCGCCGCGGCGGTGGTCCGGGAGAGCCCGAAGAGCCGGGACACGGCCTGGTCGAGGCGCATGCCGTCGAGCCCGTCCGGGACGGGCAGGGACCGGTGGTCGCCGCCGGCGGCGAAGACGGAGGTCACGCCCGCTCCCGCTGGTCGGCGGGGGCCGCGTCGCCGGACCGCTCGACGGTGGCCCGGGAGCCGTCCCGCTGCCGACCGGTGAGCTCCAGGAAGACCGCCAGCACCACGCCGCAGACCAGCGAGCTGTCGGCCAGGTTGAACACCGGCCAGACCTGCCCGTACGGGTCGAAGAGGCTGACCATGTCGACCACATGGCCGACGAAGTGCCCGGGCGCCCGGAAGATCCGGTCGGTCAGGTTGCCCAGGGCGCCGCCGAGCACCAGGCCGAGCGAGACGGCCCACGGCAGCGACCGCAGTCGCAGCGCCATCCAGGCGATCCAGGCGATCACGCCGATGGTGATCAGCGGGAAGACCCAGGTGTGGTCGGAGCCGATGCTCCAGGCCGCGCCGCTGTTGCGGGTCAGGGTGAGGTAGACGGCGCCGCCGAACAGCGACACCGGTCCCCGACCGGTGAGCGACGAGAGGGCCAGCTGCTTGGTCACCAGATCGGCGACGAGGGCGGCCACGGCGACGCCGAGGAGGACCCCGACCGCCCGGCGGCGGCGCGTGCCGCCGGCCGACTCAGCGGTGCCGGACCCGGCGGGCGGTGCTGCGGTCATCTGCTCCCCATCGACGCTCTCGACGGCGCTGGCGCGCCGTCCACCCAAGGCCGCCGGGGAGCGGCCTCAGCGCCGCTCCTCCAGCTGCTTGCAGGTCACGCAGAGGGTGGCCGACGGGAACGCGGCGAGCCGCTCCACCGGGATCGGGTTGCCGCACCGCTCGCACCAGCCGTAGCCGCCCTCGTCGAGCCGCTCCAGCGCGCGCTCGACCTGCGTGATCCGCTCTTTGATGCTGTTGGCGAGGGAGATCTCCTGCTCGCGCTCGAACGTCTTGGTGCCGGTGTCGGCCTGGTCGTCCCCGGCCGAGTCGGTCAGCCGGTCGCGCTGCAGCTCGGTGATCTCGCTCAGCGTCTGATCGTACTCGGCATTCAGCTCGTCCCGCCGCGCCGCCAGGGCGGCCCGGATCTTCTCGGTCTCCGCCGCGCTGCGGGTGGCCTTCGCCACCGGCTTGCGGCCGGCGGTCCTGGTGTCGGCTGGCTTCGCCATCGTCAGCTCCCTCAGCCGCGTACCGCGGCGGTCGGCGGTGCCTGGGCAGGGGCCACCGGTATCGGTACCCCAGGTACGAAACGGGCGCGCGGCCAGCAGGGACCGCGCACTCCGGAGGGTGGCAAGAATACGGAACGTACAGGCGTCCGACAACGTGCCGCACCGTCGCGCCGTGATTCAACCCCGAACAGCCACCAATCGGGGCAAAAGGAACGCTAGCAGATCATGCGTCCGGGTCCTCGCCGTACTCGCCAAACCACCGGGCCAGGCGACCCCGGCGGCTGACCGCGCGCAGCCGCCGCTCCGCCTCGTCCCGCGCCTCGGCGGTGGCGACGATGAGCAGGCTGTCGCCGACCTTGAGCCGGGTGTCCGGGCCGGGCACGAAGCCCGCGCCGTCGCGCAGCACGAGGGTCACCGAGGCCCCCACCGGCAACCGCAGCTCGTCCACGTGCACGCCGCCGAGCCGGGACCCGGGCGGCACCTCCAACTGGAGGAGGTCGGCCCGCATCCGTTCCAGCGGGGCCGTCTCGACCCGCACCTCGGCCGCCTCGGCCGGGGCGGTCACCCGGAGCCGCCGAGCCGCCGGGGCGAGGGTCCCGGCCTGGAGCAGGGTGAAGATCACCACCAGCACGAAGACCGCGTCGAAGAGCCGGTCCGCGCCGGGCACCCGGAGCGAGAGCGGGATCGTGGCCAGCACGATCGGCACCGCCCCGCGCAGCCCCGCCCAGGAGAGGAAGAGCTGCTCCCGGCGGGGGAAACGGAACGGCAGCGCGGAGACCGCCACCGACAGCGGCCGGGCGAGCAGGAGCAGGGCCAGCCCGGTGACCACGGCCGGGAGCACCGCGCCGGGCAGCCGGCCCGGCGACACCAGCAGGCCCAGCAGGACGAACAGGCCGATCTGGGCCAGCCAGGCCAGGCCGTCGGCGAACCCGAGGATCGCCTGCCGGTGCGGCAGCCGGGCATTGCCCAGCAGCACCCCGGCGACGTAGACGGCGAGGAAGCCGGAGGCGTGCAGCACCGAGCCGGCCGCGTACGCCAGCACCGTGAAACCGACCACCGCAATCGGGTAGAGGCCGGCGGAGGGCAGCGCGGCCCGGCGCAGGGCGTACCGGCCGGTGATGCCGGCGGCCACCCCGACGGCCGCCCCGACCCCCAGCTCGTAGCCGGCCAGCAGGACCTCGAACCACCAGGGATGGGCGGTCGCGGCGTCCCGGGAGAGCAGCACCACCACGATCACCACCGGGGCGTCGTTGATGCCGGACTCCGCCTCCAGGGTGGCCACCAGGCGCGGGGGCAGGCGCAGCCGGCGGAGGGTGGCGAAGACGGCCGCCGCGTCGGTGGAGGAGAGCACCGCGCCGTAGAGCAGGGCCAGCCGCCAGTCGAGGCCGAGCACCAGGTGCACCACCAGCCCGACCACCGCGATGCTGACCACCACGCCGACCGTGGAGAGCGCGGTGGCCATCCCGAGCACCGGGCGCAGCGTGCTCCACCGCGCGCTCAACCCGCCCTCGGCGATGATCACGATGAGCGCGCAGAACCCGAGCATCCGGGTCAGCTCGACGTCGTCGAAGCGGATGCCCAGCCCCGCCTCGCCGATCGCCACCCCGAGCGCGAGGTAGACCAGGAGACTCGGCACGCCCAGCCGGGTGGAGAAGCGCACCGCGCCCACCGCCACGAGCAGGACGGCCGCGCCGAGCAGCAGCGCGAGATCCAGCCCAGGCGTCATCCGCTACCGGCCTGGGCGGTCCTCACTCGGCCGATCCGTCACGCAGCCGACGCAGCACGTCGGCCAGCCCGGCGACCGGGCGCTCGACCAGGAAGAGCTTGTCCCGGCTGGCCGCGCCGGTGCGCAACGAGACCGCCGCTTGCCGGACGCCGAGGGCGTCGGCCAGCGCGCGCCGGGCCGCCTCGGTGGCCCGCCCGTCCACCGCGGGCGCGGTCACGGCGATCACCAGGGCGGGGCCGTGCGGGCCGTCGAAGCGGCCACCGACCCGGGCCCGCGAGACGCCGGGCTTCACCCGCACGGCGACGGTGAGCGTGTCGTCCATGGTCACCATGATCGCCCCAGGGGCGGGTCGGCGAGCAGGGCGGTGGCCGGCGCGCAGCGGGCGCACGGGGTGAAGCCAAGGTCGACCGCCTCGGCCACGGGCAGCGGCTCGTCGGCCCGGCCCACCAGGTGGGGGCAGTCGGACAGGTGGAAGCGCGGCTGACCGTCGACCACCCGCACCTCGTCGTCCAGCCCGGTCAGCCGGGCCAGCTCCGCCGCCGACAGCGGCTGGGCGGGCAGGTCGCCGTCGAACGGACCGTCGGCGGCCGGCGAGGTGGGCGCCGGGGCGTCCGCCCGCGGGTCGGCCTCGTCGGGAAACGACTCGAAGGGCAGAAACGACGGGTCGGTCACCGGCGGACCGGGCGGTTGCCGCCACCCGGGTACGCCGGTGCCGTCGTCCGTCGTCGGGATGTGCTGGACCGGGATCTCCGGCTCACCGGGCGGCGGCCCGTACGGCGGGCCACCCGGTGCGGTGCGGTTCCGCGGCCGGTCGCCCTGGCCCGCGGTGGCCCGGGTCGAGGCCGCCTGGCGGGCGCCCGCGACGAGGGCCACGGCGGCCAGCAGACTGGCCGCGATGGAGGTGATCAGCAGCGGGCTGGACCCACCGGCCAGCCCGGCCACCAGGAGCACGACCGCGACGAGGATGAGCAGGATGCTGGCGACTATCACGGCTCACCCCCGCCGCGTCGTGTGGGCCTGCGTCGCCGGCGGCCGTCCGGGGACGACCGCCGGCGGCGGGATCAGCGACCGGACTCGAGCGAGTTCGAGCGGCCACCGCCGTACGAGCCGGCGAGGCCGGCGGCGGCGAGACCGTTGCTACCCCCGCCGGAGCGGTTGCCCTCGACGCGGGTCATCTCGGCCTCCAGGCCCTGGCCCCGGCCGTCGAGGTCGCGCAGCTGGCTCTCCAGGTAGGCCTTGAGGCGGGTGCGGTACTCGCGCTCGAACTGCTTGAGCTCCTCGATGTGCTTCTGCAGCGCGGTGCGCTTGGCGTCCAGGCCGCCCATGGCCTCCTGGTGCCGCTGGCGGGCGTCCCGCTCGAGGGCGTCGGCCTTGGCGCGGGCCTCGCGGGTGACCTCCTCGGCCTTGGACCGGGCCTCGGAGAGCAGCTGGTCGGCCTCGCGGCGGGCGTCCGACACGTGGTCGTCGGCCGTGCGCTGGGCCATCATCAGCACCCGCAGCGCCTGCTGCTCGCCGTCGGGGCCGGCGACCGGGCCGCCCTGGGCGCGGACCTGCTCCAGCTCGCCCTGCATCGCCCGGGCCGCCTGCTCGGCGGCCGCCTTGTCGCGCTGCACCCGGTCGAGCTGGGCCTTGACGTCGTTGAGCTCCGCCGCGAGACGGGCGTCGCCGCCGGGGCCGGCGGGGGCGCCCCCACGGCCACCCCGCTCCACCTGGGCGCGCAGCTCGTTGTTCTCCTCGATCAGACGGGCAAGCTCGCGCTCGACCTCGTCCAGGAAGGCGTCGACCTCCTCCTCGTCATACCCCCGCTTACCGATCGGCGGCTTTTTGAAGGCGACGTTGTGGACGTCGGCCGGGGTCAGCGGCATCGAAACTCCTCGGGTCAGTTGCGGCCGCGAAAGCAGGCTGATCAGGCGAATGCCGTGATCAGCTGCCCTAACACGAACTCCATCAGCACGAACAGGATAACCAGGAGCACAAGAGAGGCCAGGTCGACGCTCACGCTACCAATTCGCAGTGGTGGGATCACACGCCTCAACGCGCGCAGGGGCGGATCAGTGACGCTCCACACCACTTCCAATCCGGCCGATGCTCCCCGTCCCGGTTGCCAGCGGCGACCATAGGCCAGAACCGCACCAAGGACAAATCGGGCAAGCAGCACCAGAAGAAACAGGTAGCAGAGCAGGTAGAGCACCTGGAACAGGATCGACAACACGGCAGGCGACGTCCCTCGGTCGGGCGGGCTAGCTCAGGCTGAAAAAGCCGCCCTCAGCGATCTTGGCCTTGTCCTCCGCGGTGACCTGGACGTTGGCCGGTGAGAGCAGGAACACCCGGTTGGTCACGCGCTCGATCGTACCGCGCAGACCGAACGCGAGCCCGGCGGCGAAGTCGACCAGCCGGCGGGCGTCCGCCTCGTCCATCTCGGTGAGGTTGATGATCACCGGCACCCCGTCGCGGAAGTGCTCACCGATGGTGCGCGCCTCGCGGTAGGTCGTCGGGTGCAGGGTGGTGATCTGGTAGCGCTGCTCGTCCTCGGCGGCCACCGCCCGCTCCCGCGGCTGCGCCTGTGGAGCGAGGGCGAGGTTGTCCCGGGTGTGATAGGTCAGCGCACCGGAGTTCTCACCGCCCCCGGACCGGGTGATCGACCGGACGCTGGACCGCTCGGCCCGCTCCGGGCGCTCCACCTCGGCCCGCTCGCTCTCGGCGAGCCGGCTCGACGCGCGCTCGGTCAGCCGACCCCGGTCACCGACCCGGGTACGGCTCGCCGGCGGCTCCTCGGACTCCTCGTCCTCCTCGTCGGCGAACTCCTCCGCGTACCGGCTCGACCGGTAGCGCGAGTCCCGGTAGCCACCCTTGTCGTAGCCACCGTCCTCGTACGCCCGCTCGTCATCCTCCTCGACGAGTCCGAGCCAGACCCCCGCCTTGCGCAGTGCACCCATCCCCGCGCCCTTCCGTCCGCCGTGCGGCACGCGCCCCCGTGCCGTGTCGCTTGATCACGAGTGGACAACGAATGCCCATCGGACCGGATCGGCAATCCCCTGGCGAGCGATTCGCGGTCCGCCCGCCACGGCCCCCGGCTACGGGAACGCCGTTCCTAACAACACTGATGTAATTTGCTTCTTTCGCGGTCAGGCTACCGCAGCGTGGGGCGCATTCCGAGCAACGCGCTGCCGACGCGGACATGTGTCGCGCCGTACCCGATCGCAATTTCCAGATCCCCGCTCATTCCGGCGGAGAGCACGGTCGCGTCCGGGAACCGGTCGCGGAACTGCTGCGCCACCTCGGCCAGCCGGGCGAACGCCCGTTCCGGCTCCCAGCCCAGCGGCGCCACCGCCATCAGGCCGCCCAGCCGCAGCGCCCCGGCCCCGGCCACCGCCTCGGCCACCGGGTCCAGGCCGCGGTCCGGGTCCGCCGAGTCCGGCAGCGCGCCACCGCGCGCCGGGTCGCCGTCGATGCTGACCTGCACCAGCACCTCCAGCGGCCGGTCCCGGGCGGCGGCCGCCGCGGTGTCCAGCGCCCCGACCAGCCGGACGCTGTCGACCGACTGGACCACGTCGGCGTACCGGACCACCGAGCGGGCCTTGTTGCGCTGCAGCTGGCCGATGAAGTGCCAGCGCGGCGTGGCCCCGGCCGCCGCCACCTCGGCGGCCTTCGGCGCCGCCTCCTGGTCGCGGTTCTCCCCCACGTCGGTCACTCCGAGACCGGCGAGCGCGACCACGTCGCCGGCCGGGTACGTCTTGGTCACCGCGACCAGGGTGACCTCACCGCGGTCCCGTCCGGCCGCGGCGCAGGCGTCGGCGATCCGGGCGCGTACCCGGGCGAGCCCGGCCGCGAGCTCGGCGCGTCGATCAGGTCGCACCGTGGCGGAAATGTCGGTCATCGGCGCGGCTCAGGACCCGTTCTTGAGGAAGTCGGGCACGTCGACGTCGTCGAAGAGCACCCGACGCGGCGCCTGCTGCGGCGGCGGCATGGTGGCCGGCGGCGCGACCGGCGGATTCGGCTGCGCCGGCTGGTTCTGGTTGCTCTTGCGGGGCGCATCGGCCGCCTTGTACGCCGGCATGCCCCCGTCGAACCCGGCGGCGATCACGGTCACCCGCACCTCGTCCCCGAGCGCGTCGTCGATGACCGCGCCGAAGATGATGTTGGCGTCCGGGTGGGCCGCGTCGGTGACCAGCTGCGCGGCGTCGTTGATCTCGAACAGGCCCAGGTCGGAGCCGCCGGCGATGGAGAGCAGCACGCCGCGCGCGCCGTCCATGCTCTGCTCCAGCAGTGGGCTGGAGATGGCCGCCTCGGCCGCCTCGACCGCCCGGTTCTCGCCCCGGGCGCTACCGATGCCCATCAGCGCGCTGCCGGCACCGCTCATCACGCTCTTGACGTCGGCGAAGTCCAGGTTGATCAGACCCGGCGTGGTGATCAGGTCGGTGATGCCCTGGACACCGGAGAGGAGCACCTGGTCGGCGGTCCGGAAGGCGTCCATCATGGAGATGTTGCGGTCGCCGAGCGCGAGCAGCCGGTCGTTGGGGATCACGATGAGCGTGTCGCACTGGTTGCGCAGCTCCTCGATGCCGGCCTCGGCCTGCACCTGGCGGCGCTTGCCCTCGAACGAGAACGGCCGGGTGACCACACCGATGGTGAGCGCGCCGAGCTTGCGGGCGATGTTCGCCACCACCGGCGCGCCGCCGGTGCCGGTGCCGCCGCCCTCGCCGCAGGTCACGAAGACCATGTCGGCGCCCTTGAGCACCTCCTCGATCTCGTCGCGGTGGTCCTCGGCCGCGTTCTTGCCGACGTCCGGGTTGGCCCCCGCACCCAGCCCCCGGGTCAGCTCCCGGCCGACGTCGAGCTTGACGTCGGCGTCGCTCATCAGCAGCGCCTGCGCGTCGGTGTTGATCGCGATGAACTCGACGCCCTTGAGCCCAACCTCGATCATCCGGTTGACGGCGTTGACGCCGCCGCCCCCGATGCCGACGACCTTGATGACCGCCAGGTAGTTGTGCGGAGGTGTCATCTCCGGTCCTTTCCCTTCGAGATTGGCATGGGCCGACCCCACACGGCTTGGCCAGACCAGCGGCGGAGCATTTCCCAACGGGTCCTACGGCTGAAACCCTCACCCTCTACTAGAGGCTTAGAGCTATGTCAACCACTGATCTCTTCGGGGCAACGTATGCGCCGCCGCGCGATGAGCCAAGGACCCTTCCGGCGTGTCGCCGGGCGGAGCGGGCCGGGTCACGTTCGCTGACCCGGCGGATCACTGGTACGTGACCACGTCCGGGGCGCTCACGTCGATCGTGTCGGCCTTCCGACCGAGCAGTGCGGTGGCCACTTCGGACTTCTTCGGCCCCTGGGTCGCATCGCCCCAGAACACCGTCCGGTCGCCGCGCAGCCGCAGGGTGATCCGGGCCAGCCCGGCCACGTCCACGGCGACCAGCTCGGCCCGCAACCGGGGGCTGAGCGCGGCGAGCACCGCCAGGCCCGCCCGGGTGCCCGGGTCGTCCGGCGCGGGCCGGCCCACCCGGATCACCGGCAACCCGCCGGGAGCGCTGGGCAGGTTCTGGAAGACCACGCCGGCGCGGTCGATCACGGCGAACCGGTCCCCCTGCGGCACGACGGCCACCGGGGTCCGCTCCACCACCCGGATCACCAGCGTCCCCGGCCAGTCCCGCGCCACGGTGGCCCGCTCCACCGGGGCGAGCGTGCCGACCCGGCGGGCGGTGGCGGTGAGGTCCACCCGGGCGAGCGGCGCGTCGTCCGGCACCGCCGCGGCCTCGCGGACCTCGACCGGGGTGACCAGCTTCGCGCCGACCACCCGCACCTCCCGGACGCCGAACAGGCCGGTGCCGAGCACGGTCCAGGCGACCAGCCCGGCGAGCGCCAGCACGCCGGCGGCCACCGCCCAGGGCAGCGCCGCGCGCATCCGGCGCTGCCGGGCCCGGGCCATGAACCGCCGGGTGGACGGGGGAACGGCGTCCGCGCCCGCCCGGACCAGCTGCCACTGCCGTACCGGGTTGCGCCGGCCGGCCCCGCCGTCCTGGCCACGGGTCCGGCCACGGGCCGGGCCGGGACTCATCCGGCCGGGGTCGCCGCGCCGTCCGGGCCGACACCGGTGCCGATGGCCGCCGCGCCGCCCGCCTCGCCGGTCCGGGCCAGCAGGGCGTCGAGCAGCTGGTCGCCCATCAGCGAGATCGGCGGCGCACCCATCGTCACCACCACGTCGCCCGGCCGGGCCCGGCGGGCCACCTCGGCCGGCACGTCGTCCCACGCCTCGACGAAGACCTTCCGCTCGGCGGGCAGCGGCACCGCCTCGATCAGCGCCGCCGCGCCCTCACCGGGCTGGCGCAGCTCGCCCGGCCCGAAGACCTCCAGCAGCACCAGCTCGTCGGCGATGGCCAGGGCGGCGGCGATCTCCGCCTGGAGGTCACGGGTGCGGTAAAGCCGGTAGGGCTGGAAGACCACGATCAGCCGGCCCTCGCCGGCCACCTCGCGCAGCGTCTGCAGGGCCAGGGTCATCGAGGTCGGGTGGTACGCGTACTCGTCGTAGACCAGCACGCCGTCGGCCACGCCCTTGCGCTCGAAGCGCCGCCGCACCCCGGGGAACGCGCCGAGCGCCGCCTCGGCCGCCGTGACCGGCAGCCCCAGCAGGTACGCGGTGAGCACCGCGGCGGCGCTGTTGAGCGCCATGTGCCGCCCCGGAACGGGCATCCGGATCTCGCCCAGCGACCGGCCCTCGATCGCGGCCAGGTAGCGCACCCCCTGGGCCGAGGAGGCCATCTCGCTCAGCCTCAGGTCGGCGTCCGGCGACTCGCCGTACGTCCAGACCCGGCGCCCCTCGGCGCGCAGCGTCTCGGCCAGCCGCCGCCCGCCCGCGTCGTCGGCGCAGGTGATGACGAACCCCTCGGGGTCGGTGAGCCGGGCGAAGTCGGCGAAGGTGGCCTCCAGGTTGGCCAGGTCGCCGTAGGTGTTGAGGTGGTCCGCCTCGATGTTCGTGATGACCGACACGAACGGGCGGTAGATGAGGAACGAGCGGTCACTCTCGTCCGCCTCGACCACGAAGTGCTCGCCGGTGCCGTGGTGCGCGCCGGAGCCGACCTCGGAGATCTCCCCGCCGATCACGAAGGACGGGTCGGTGCCGGCCTGCTGGAGCACCATGGTGACCATCGAGGTGGTGGTGGTCTTGCCGTGGGTGCCGGCCACCGCCACCGTCCGCCGGCCGGTCATCGCGGCGGCCAGGGCCTCGGAGCGGTGCAGCAGCCGCAGGCCGCGCCGGCGCGCCTCGACCATCTCCAGGTGGTCCTGCGGGATGGCCGAGGAGTAGACGACCGTGTCGACCCCGTCGAGGTTCGACGCCTCGTGGCTCATGTGGATGGTGCCGCCCAGCGCCCGCAGGCCGGCCAGCGACGGCCACTCCCGCAGCTCGCTGCCGGAGACGGGCAGGCCCCGGGTGAGGAAGAGCCGGGCCAGGCCGCTCATGCCGACGCCGCCCACCCCGATCAGGTGGATCCGGCCCAGGTCCTCCGCGGTCATCGTGCCGGCGGGGGTGAACTGCGCGGTGTTCATGAGCGGTACCTTCCCGTCGCGGCGGCCGGCATCACCGGCTCACCGCCTCGTAGACGAAGTTCAGCAGGGCGACGTCACCGTCCCGCCGGCCGTAGGCAGCCGCGGCGGCACCCATCGCGGCGAGCCGCTGCGGATCCCGGATCAGCGGGATCACCGTGCGCTCCAGCCAGTCCGGGGTGACCTCGGCGTCGTCGACGAGCAGCCCGCCACCGGCCTCGACCACGGGCAGCGCGTTGCGCTTCTGCTCCTGGTTGCTGTGCGGATACGGCACGTAGATGGTGGGCAGGCCGATGGCGGCCACCTCGGCGCAGGTCATCGCCCCGCCCCGGCCCAGCATCAGGTCGGCGGCCGCGTACCCCAGCTCCATCTCGGACAGGTAGGGCAGGGTCACGTACGGCACCGGCAGGTCGGTGGGGACGGAGACCGGCTCGTTGCGGGCGCCGATCACGTGCAGCACCTGCACGCCGTTGCGGGCCAACTCCTTGGCCGCCCCGGAGACGGCCAGGTTGATCGAGCGGGCGCCCTGCGAGCCGCCGGCGACGAAGAGCACCGGCAGGTCGGGGCGGAGTCCGAAGTGGGCCCGGGCGGCGTTGCGCACGGCGGGCCGGTCCAGGCCGGCGATGCCCCGGCGCAGCGGCACGCCGACCACCCGGGCGTCGCGCAGCGACTCGGCCTGCGCCGGCTGATGCGGGAAGCCCACCGCGACGTGCTTGGTGAACTTCATCCCGAGCCGGTTGGCCACGCCCGGCGGCACGTTCACCTCGTGGATGACGATCGGCAGCTCCCGCCGCCAGGCGGCCAGGTAACCGGGGACGGAGACGTACCCGCCGAAGCCGACCACCACGTCGGCCCGCACCTCGTCGATCACCTTGCCCGCCGCGCGGGCCGCCTTCCACATCCGGTCCGGGGTGCGGACCAGGCTCATGTTGACCGAGCGGGGCAGCTGGTAGGCGGGGATCTGGCGCAGGTCGTAGCCGGCCGGCGGGATCAGCTCGTTCTCCAGGCCCTTGGGTGTGCCCAGGCAGGTGATCCGGACGCTGGGGTCGTGTCGGCGCAGGCAGTCGGCGAAAGCGAGCAACGGGTAGATGTGCCCACCCGTACCTCCTCCGCAGAGCACCACCGAACGCAGCGGACCCATCAGCGCCTCCTCTCGCTCGCCGCGCCGACGCGCGTCCGGCCGGGCCGGGCGCCGCGGGTCGCGGCCTGGTCGTCCTCCCGCCGCGTCCGGGACCGGGGTACGGACCCACGGTCCGCCCCGGACGACGCCGGTCGGCGGCGCCGGCCGGGAAGCGGCGGCAACGGGGCCCAGACTAGTCGGACCCATCGGGCCGGCGGACGGGCATGCAGGGCTCGGGCCGCGTCCGGCTCGGCGCGGGCGAAGGAGGCGAGCATCCCGACCGCGGCCAGGGTCACCACCAGGGCGCTGCCGCCGTCGGAGATGAACGGCAGCGGCACGCCGGTCAGCGGCAGCAGCCCGGTCACCCCGCCGATGTTGATCACGGCCTGGCCGACCAGCCAGGCGGTGACCCCGGCGGCGGCGAGCCGGCGGAACGGGTCCTCCACCCGCCGGGCGATCCGCAGCCCGCTGTACGCCAGCACGGCGAAGAGGACGAGCACCACGGTGCAGCCGACCACGCCCAGCTCCTCGGCGATGATCGCGAAGATGAAGTCGTTGTGCGCCTCGGGCAGCCAGTTCCACTTCAGGGTGCTCTTGCCCAGCCCGACGCCGAACCACCCGCCGTGCTGCACCGCGTACCGGGCCTGGACGAGCTGGTAGCAGCCCTCCAACTGCTCCTGGAAGCAGGTCTTCGGGTCGGGCGGGTCGAGGAACGAGGTGAGCCGGGTCAGCCGGTAGTTGCTGGCGTCCCGGGAGCCGGAGCCCGCGCCCAGGGAGGCGGCGGCCACCAGCAGGCCGACGCCGGCCAGGCCGACCGCGGAGAGCGCGGCGAACACCTGCAACCGGACCCCGGCCGCCCAGAGCATCCCGACCACCAGTGCCAGCAGGCAGAGCATGCTGCCCAGGTCGTTGTAGCCGACCAGGACGAAGAGCAGGCCGACCACCGGGAAGAGCGGGGTGGCCAGCTCCTTCCACCAGCCCAGCGCGGCGCCCTTGCGGGCCAGCACGTGCGCGCCCCACAGCACCAGCGCGAACTTGGCCACCTCGACCGGCTGCACCGAGATCGGCCCGAGGTAGAGCCAGAGCAGCTGGGCCTTGAGCGGGCCGATCGACTCGACCCGGAACAGCGCCTCCAGCGCGACCAGCAGGTTGAGGACCAGCAGCAGCACCACGGCCACGCCCAGGAAGGGCCGGCTCACCGCGCGGAAGGTGCGGGCGGGCAGCCGCTGGCAGGCCCAGAACGCCCCGATGCCGATCACCGCGAAGACGGTCTGCTTGGTCAGCGACGCGGAGGCGTCGCCGTCCTGCGCGAAGTCCCGGACGCTGGTCGCCGAGAAGACCATGGTCAGGCCGATCAGCAGCAGCAGGCCCGCGCTGGAGAGCAGCAGGTAGTAGGAGGCCAACGGCCGGGCCAGCAGCCCGCGCAGCGCGGCCAGCCCGCCCGCCGCGTCCAGCCCGAGCAGCGGCGCCGGCGGGTCGGCCGGCCGGGTCGCGGCGGGCGGCCGCCGGGCCGGCGTGTCGGTCGTGCCCTCGGTGTCTCGTCCCTCCCCCACGTGCCCATCATGCTGGCTGCGCCCGCCCGCCCGTGGCGCAACCGCCCGGGTCGGCGTGTCGGAACGCGAAGAGGGGCCCCCCGGTGACACCGGGGAACCCCTCCATCACGAACCGGGGTCCGCTCAGGTGACCGCGGCGAGGAACTCGCTGTAGAACAGGCCGAGCCCGATGGCCACGCCGATGCCGGCGATGATCCAGAACCGGACCACGATGTTGACCTCGCTCCAGCCGGCCAGCTCGAAGTGGTGCTGCAACGGCGACATCCGGAACACCCGTTTGCCGGTGGTCCGGAACGAGATGATCTGGATCACCACCGACATCGTGATGATCACGAAGAGCCCGCCCAGGATCGGCAGCAGCAGGATGGTCCGGGTGGACATCGCCATGCCGGCGATCAGGCCGCCCAGGCCCAGCGCGCCGGTGTCGCCCATGAAGATCCGGGCCGGCGAGGTGTTCCACCAGAGGAAGCCCACGCAGGCCCCGGCCGCGGCCCCGGCGATCAGCGCGATCTCCAGCGGGTCCCGGACCGCGTAGCAGTACGCCTCGGTGTAGTTCGGGTCGGCGCACCAGTGCCGGTACTGCCAGAAGGCGATCAGCCCGTACGCGCTGAGCACCATCACCGAGGCGCCGGTGGCCAGGCCGTCCAGGCCGTCGGTGAGGTTCACCCCGTTGGTCGCCGCCATCACCACCATGATGATCACGATGATCGCGCCGACCTTGCCGATCTCCAGCGCCGGGATGTCCCGGATGAAGCTCAGCGTGGTGCTGCCCACCGTCTCGATGTTGGTCTTGTTGCCACTGACGTCGGTCATGCTGCTCGGGAAGTACAGCGCGATGACCCCGAAGATCGCGCCGACCAGGATCTGGCCGGCGAGCTTGCCCCGCTTGTTCAGGCCGCCGCTGTGCCGCTTGCGGACCTTGAGGAAGTCGTCGATGAAGCCGACCGCGCCGGAGAACACCATCAGCCCCAGCAGCACCAGCGCCGTGATGGTCGGCTCGACCTGGGCGATCTGCGCCTCCGGCAGGGTGGTCAGCGCCAGGTGACCGGCGACGTACGCGATCACCGTGGCCAGGATGAAGACCACGCCGCCCATCGTCGGCGTGCCCTTCTTGCCCTGGTGCATGGCCGGGCCCTCGGCCCGGATCGGCTGGCCGGCCTTGAGCCGGGTGAACACCTTGATCGCGATCGGGGTGCAGAACAGTGAGATCAGGAAGGCGACCCCGATGGCGACGATGACCGCCCTCATGGATTGACCTTCTCCCCGGTGGCCTCGCGCAGCGCGTCGGCCACCTCCCAGGTGCGGTACCGGGAGCCCTTCACCAGCACCACGTCACCCGGACGTAGCTCGCTCCGCAGCACCTCGACGGCCGCCGCCTGATCGGTGAGCAGCACCGACTCTCCTCCCCAGTTACCTACCGCTGTCGCGCCTTCGTGGATCGGCGCCGCCGGCTCGCCCACCACGAGCAGCCGGTCGACCGCCAGCTCGGCCGCGAGCCGGCCGACCTGCTGGTGTCCCTCCGTCTCGAAGTCGCCCAACTCGGCCATGTAGCCGAGCACCGCGACGGTACGCCCCGTCCCGCGCATGCTCGCCAGCGCCCGCAGCGCGACCGCCGTCGAGGCCGGGTTGGCGTTGTACGAGTCGTCGATCACGGTGACCCCGTCGGCGCGTTCGAAGACGTCCATCCGGCGGGTGGAGACCAGGCCCAGCTCGCCCAGCGCGACGGCCAGCTCGGCCAGCGGCATCCCCAGCTCGCGGGCGACCGCCGCGGCGGCGAGCGAGTTGGAGACCTGGTGCCGCCCGGTCAGCCCGAGCCGCACCGGCGCGGTCCCCTCCGGGGTCACCAGGGTGTACGACGGGCGCCCCCGCCCGTCGACCGTCACGTCCACCGCCCGCACGTCGGCCCGCGTCGACTCGCCGTACCGGACCACCCGGGCCTGCGTCCGCGCCGCCATCGCGTCGACCAGCGGATCGTCGGCGTTCAACACGGCCAGCCCGTCGGCGGGCAGCGCCTCGACCAGCTCCCCCTTGGCCAGGGCGATGGTCTCCACCGAGCCGAACTCGCCGATGTGCGCCACCCCGACGTTGAGCACCACGGAGATCCGCGGCGGCACCACGTCGCACAGGTAGCGGACGTGGCCCACCCCGCGGGCGCCCTTCTCCATCACCAGGTAGCGGGTCTCCGGACCGGCCTGCAGCGCGGTGTACGGGTGGCCCAGCTCGTTGTTGAACGAACCGGGCGGGGCCACGGTCGGGCCGAGCCGGACGGCGAGCTGGGCGATCAGGTCCTTGGTGGTGGTCTTGCCCGAGGACCCGGTCAGCCCGATCACGGTCAGCCCGGGCAGCCGGTCGACCACCGCGCGGGCCAGCCGGCCCATCGCGTCGAGCGCGTCGCCGACCAGCACCATCGGCACGCCGGGCACCTCGCGGGTGCCGAGCACGGCCACCGCGCCCGACTCGACCGTGCTGGCGGCGTAGTCGTGCCCGTCCACCTTCTCGCCGGGGAAGGCGACGAAGAGCCCGCCCGGGGTGACCTTGCGGGAGTCGAACTCCACCGTGCCGGTGACCCGGGCGGCCGGGTCGGCGGCGACCAGCCGGCCGCCGACGGCCGCCGCGACCTCGGCCAGGCTCAGCGGGATCATCGCTGCCCCACCAGGTCGCCGAAGCGGGCGCGCAGCGCCTCCGCCAGCTCCACCCGGTCGTCGAACGGCAGCACCTCGCCGTTGATCTCCTGGCCGCGTTCCTGCCCCTTGCCCAGCAGCGCCACCACGTCACCCGGTTCGGCCACCCGGACCGCCTCCTCGATCGCGGCCCGCCGGCCGGGCACCTCGATGATCCGCGCGGGGGTGTCCGCCGCGAACGCGCCGGCCAGCACCTCGGCCCGGATCGCGGCCGGGTCCTCGGTGCGCGGGTTGTCGTCGGTCACCAGCACCACGTCGGCGCCCTCCGCCGCGGTGGCGCCCATGATCGGCCGCTTGCCCCGGTCCCGGTCGCCGCCCGCGCCCACCACGCAGATCAGCCGCCCGGCGGTCAGGCCCCGCAGCGCCACCAGGACCGCCTCGATGGCGTTCGCCTTGTGCGCGTAGTCGACCACGCCCCGCACCGGCGCGTCGCCGCTGACCAGCTCCAGCCGGCCGGGCACCCCGCCGCAGGCGGCCACCCCGGCGGCGGCGGTGACCGGGTCGACCCCGGCGGCCACCAGGATCGCGATGGCGAGCAGCGCGTTGGCCACGTTGTGCCGGCCGGGCAGCGCCACGCCGGTCGGCAGGGTCACCCCGCCCGGGCCGTGCGCGGTGAAGCGCTGGGCGTAGCCCTCGCCGTCGACCCCGTCGGCCCACCAGGTGGCGGTCGGGTCGCCGGCCGCCGAGTAGGTCACGGTCGCCGGCTTGACCAGCGGCCGCAGCGCCGCGTCGTCGTGGTTGAGCACCTCGACCTGGCAGCGCCCGTCGAAGAGCTTGGCCTTGGCCGCGAAGTAGTCCGCCTCGTCGGCGTGGAAGTCGAGGTGGTCGGAGCCGAAGTTGGTGTAGCCGCCGACGGTGAAGCGCACCCCACCGACCCGGCCCATGGCCAGGGCGTGGCTGGACACCTCCATGACCACCGCGTCGACCCCGCGCTCCCGGGCCACGGCGAGCATGGCGTGCAGGTCGGTCGCCTCCGGGGTGGTCCGTACGCTGTCGATCACCAGGTCGCCGAGGCGGGTCTCCACCGTGCCGATCAGGCCGGTGGTGTGCCCGGCGGCGCGCAGCCCGGACTCGATGAGGTAGCTGGTGGAGGTCTTGCCGGCGGTGCCGGTCACCCCGATCACCAGCAGGCCGGCGGTGGGGTCGCCGTAGACGGCGGCGGCGACGTCGCCGAGCACCGCCCGGGGGTCGTCCACCACCAGCACCGGCAGGCCCGCCGCGGCGGCCAGCTCGACGCCGGCCGGGTCGGTGAGCACGGCCACCGCGCCGGCCTCGGCCGCGCCGGCGGCGAACTCGGCGCCGTGCCGCCGGGCGCCGGGCAGGGCCGCGTACAGGTCGCCGGGGCGGACCTCCTGGCTGGCGTGCGTCACTCCGGTGACCGCCACCTCGGCCGCGCCCTCGGGCGGCGGGGCGGCCACCCGGGCGGCGAGGTCGCCGAGCCGGACGGGATTCACGGTACGGGGACGTGGATTGCCGGGCACGGCGTCAGACCCTACCCGGTCGTCCGGTTCCGACCGCACAGCCGCCCCGGTGGTTCGTCGCCACTCACCGATGATGTCCCGCCGTCCCCGCTCAGCGCGGAAAGACCTCGAACTTCGGGGACCGGTCGGTCACCGACGGCGGCACCCGGTAGTGCTGGAGGGTGAAGCCCATCATCTTCCGGAAGGCCGGCGCGGCCACCGCGCCGCCCTCGCCGCCCGGACTCCAGACGAAGACCGCGACCACGTACCTCGGGTGCTCCGCCGGGGCCATCCCGATGAACGAGCCGACCTCGCCGGGCTGCCGCACGCCGTTGTCGTACCGCAGGCCGGTGCCGGTCTTGCCGGCCACCCGGTAGCCGGGCACGGCGGCGGCCAGGCCGGTGGCCCGCCCGTCCGGGCCGTCGACGGTGGTGACCGCCTCCAGCATGGTGCGCAGCGCGGCGGCGTTCTGTGGGCTGAGCACCGAGCGGGTGACCGGCGGCGGGGACGTCTTCTTCTTCCCGTCCGGGCCGATCACGCTCTTGATCAGGTGCGGCTGGACGTACGTGCCGTTGTTGGCGATCGCGTTGTACGCGGCGGCCATCTGCAACGGGGTGGCGTCCACGCTGTGCCCGATCGGCACCGACCCGTACGACGAGCCGCTCCACTGGTCGGCGGGGAGCAGCCGCCCGGGTGCCTCGCCGGGCATGCCCTCGCCGGTGGCCTGGCCGAGCCCGAACCGCTTCTGGTAGTCGATCAGCCGGTCCCGGCCCAGCTTGTCGCCGATCTCGATGGTCCCCACGTTCGACGAGAAGGCGAGCATCCCGGGGATGCTCATCTTCCGCCCGTTCGCCGGGTGGGTGTCGCTGAAGACCGTGTCGCCCTCGCGGATGGTGTTCGGCACCGGGAACGCGGTGTCCGGCGTGATCACGCCCTCCTGGAGGGCGGCGCCGTAGGTGATCGCTTTGTGGATCGAGCCCGGGTCGACGATGAAGCTGGTGGCGGCGTCCTCCCGGTCGCTCGGGGAGTTGACCTTCTCCGGGTCGGCCGCGTTGTAGCCGGGGTAGCTGGCCTGGGCCAGCACCTCACCGGTCGGCACGTCGAGGATCACCGCGGCGCCGACGCTGCCCTTCGTCCGGGCCATCTGGGTGGAGAGGATGCGCTGGGTCATGAACTGCAGGTCGCGGTCGATGGTGAGCTCCAGCGACCCGCCGGGCTTGGCGGGGGTGGTCAGGCTGTAGCCACCGGGGATCGGCGCGGCCAGGTCGCCCTGCCCCACCTCGTACGTCCTCTTGCCGGGCTGGCCCTCCAGCACGTCGTCGTACCGGGCCTCCAGGCCCTCCAGCCCGACCATGTCCTGGCTGACGAAGCCGATCAGGTTGGCGGCCAGGTCACCGCCGGGCACCTCGCGCCGCTCGTCCCGGTGCACGCCGATGCCGGCCAGGTCCAGCGCCACGATCTGCTTGGCCTTGTCGATGTCGACACCGCGGGCCAGGTACTCGAACTGCGACTTGGTGGTGGTCCCCGGGAGGGTGCGCTCCTTCATCCGGTCGGCCAGTTCGGAGACGGGCACCCCGAGCAGCGGGGAGAGCAGCTTGGCGGTGGCGAACCGGTCCTTGACCCGGGTCGGGTCGGCGAACACGTACCGGGCCTCCACGCTGTGCGCGAGCGGGGCGCCGGTGCGGTCGTAGATGGCCCCGCGCGGGGCCGGCAGCTCGACCGTGGCGAGCCGGCTGGGCAGCCCGCCGTCCGCGTACGCCGGGGTGGTGACGGTCTGCAGGAAGACCAGCCGGATGCCGATGGCGGCGAAGAGCGTCAGGGCCAGCAGCGTGCCGAGCCGCAGCCGGCGGCGCGGGTCGGCCAGCTTCGGCGGGCGGCGCGGCTTGCGCGACGGCCGCCGGGCGGCGGCCGGCCGACGGTCCGGGCGACGCGGGCCGGGCCGGCGTCGCGGCGCCGGCGGCTCGTCGTCGTCGAAGGGTTCCCGCACCGGCCGGGCCGACACGGTGCGGACCACGCCGGACCGGCCCCCGGGGGCGGTCTCCCGGCGGCCGGCGCGGGTGGTCGCGGCCCGGCCGCCGTCGAGCACCTGCAACGCCGGCCGGAACGGGTCGCCGGAGCGGCTGCTGCGCGGGGTACGCCGTTGCTCGGCGCCCCCGCCGACGCCGGTCCGGGCGGCCGCGCCGCCCTCCCGGATGGTCCGCCCCCGCGGGGTGTACGCCCGGGCGTCGGAGATGCCGCCGACGCCGGGCTCCCGCGGTTCGCCACCCCGGGACGAGCCGCGCCGGGAGCCCGTGGCGTCCCGGCGCGGATCCTCCGATCTCGGCGGCACCGCTCAGCCCCCGTTGCCCTGCTGGCTGGTGATGGACGGCGCACCCTCCGCCGGGTGCGGAATGCCGATCGTCTTCCCGTCCGGCAGCCGGATGTAGGCCGGGTCCTCGGACTCGACCAGGCCGAGCTTGCGGGCGTTGGCGGTGAGGTTGCCCGGGGCCTTCTGCTCGGCGATCTCCTTCTTCAGCTCCTGCTCGTCGACGTCGAGCTTGGCCTGCTGCTGCTGCAGCTTCTCCAGCCGGAACGCGTTCTCGTTGATCTTCGTGTTGACCGCCAGGATGCCGAGCACCCCGCCGACCACCAGCACCACGATCAGCCCGGCGAACGGGGCCCGCGGCACCCGGACCGGCGGCGGCGGGGCGACCCGCAGCCGCGGCGACGTGGCGCCGGTGGTCCGGGTGCGCTCGGCCGGCCGCAGCGCGGCGCTGCCCTGGGTGGCGAACTCGCGCGCCCCCCGGGCGCGAGTCTCCTCCCGGCGGTCGGGCCGGTCGGCCCCCGCCGTCGTGGTCCGCGTGCTGCGCTGCGCCGTGGTCCGGCCCCCCGACCGCGGTGCGCGCTGAGCGACGGCGTCCCGGCCGTCGCGCTTGTCGACGTTCATGTCCCCTCCCCCTCTTCGTCCGTCCCGTTCCCGTCCCCTGGAGCCGAACCCGGGTCCGGCACGGACCCCGGTGACCCCGTCCCCGGTTGGTGCATCGCCTTCACCCGGCGGCGGTACCGTTCGCGGTCGGTACGCCCCTGCCGGGCCGCCTCCGGGTCGAGCCGTTCCGCGGCCCGCAGCCGCACCGAGGCGGCGCGCGGATTGGCCGCGACCTCGGCCTCCCCGGCGAGCTCGGCGCCCCGGCTGAGCAGCCGGAACGTCGGGCCCGACCCGGGCAGTTCGACCGGGAGGTCGACCGGGCCCTTGCTGCGGACCCGGTCGGCGAGCGCCTGCTTGGTGAGCCGGTCCTCCAGCGAGTGGTAGGACAGGACCACCATGCGGCCGCCCACGGTGAGCTTGTCCAGGGCGGCCGGCAGCGCCGTCTCCAGCGCTGCCAGTTCCCTGTTTACCTCGATCCGTAAAGCCTGAAACGTTCTCTTTGCCGGGTGTCCCCCGGTTCGCCGGGCTGGTGCCGGAATGCTCTCCCGGACCAGTTCGGCCAGTCGCGCCGACGAGGTGATCCGGGCGCGCTCGCGCTCCCGGATGATCGCCGAGGCGATCTTCCCGGCGAACTTCTCCTCGCCGTACACCCGCAGCACCCGAGCCAGATCCGGGTGGGAGTAGGTGTTGACCACCTCCTCGGCGGTCACCCCCCGGGTCTGGTCCATCCGCATGTCCAGCGGCGCGTCCTGCGCGTACGCGAACCCGCGGTCGGGCGCGTCCAGTTGCAGGGACGAGACGCCGAGGTCGAACAGGATCCCGTCGATCGCCGGGTAGCCGAGCCGATCGAGCACCTCGGGCAGCTCGTCGTAGACGGCGTGCTCGAGGTGGATCCGGTCGGCGAACCGGGCCAGCCGGACCCGCGCGTGGGCGAGCGCCTCGGTGTCCCGGTCCAGGCCGATCAGCACCGTGTTCGGGTGCGCCTCGAGCACCGCCTCGGCGTGGCCGGCCAGGCCCAGCGTGGCGTCGACGTGGACGGTGCGTCCGGTCCGCCCCAGCGCGGGGGCGAGCAACTCGAGACACCGCTCGAGCAGCACCGGCACATGCGTGCCGCGTAGCTCCCCCATGTCGACCCCCACTGGTTGAGACCCACTTCCGTCCATGTCGCGTCCGTTGTCGTCACGACGCCTCGTCATACCGCCAGATCCCCATCCGCTCTCGCCCGCCGGAGGCCGCGGCCCTCCGTATCGGATCGTGCGCCTGGCACCGGGGAAGGGGTGCCAGGAACTCGAAAGCGGCTGGAGATCTCGCAGTACGTCGGGCGCCGTCACGCCCTACAGACCGCCGGGCAGCACCCCCTCCTCGATGTCGGCGAAGTCGTCTTCGCTCTCCGTGAGGTAGGCCTCCCAGGCCGCCTTGTCCCAGATCTCCACCCGGGTGCTCGCGCCGATCACGACCAGATCCCGGTCGAGCGCGGCGTAGGACCTCAGGTGCGCGGGGATGGTGACCCGCCCCTGCTTGTCCGGGACCTCGTCGTGCGCGCCGGCGAAGAAGACCCGGCTGTAGGCCCGGGCCGCCTTGCTGGTCATCGGCTGGGCACGCAACTGGTCGGCGATCCGCTGGAACTCGGGCATCGGGAAGACGTAGAGGCAGCGCTCCTGCCCTTTGGTGATCACGACACCCCCCGCCAGCTCATCCCGGAACTTCGCCGGCAGGATCAACCGGCCTTTGTCGTCCAGGCGCGGAGTGTGGGTGCCGAGGAACATCGGCCCAACCCCCTCGCCCTGAGCGGCGTTCGCGGCGCCGCTGACCCCCCGGGCCGGTGTGGCCCTCCCGGCCTCACCATCGCGCCCCACTCTACTCCACTTCCCTCCACCTGCAACCAGAAACGCCCGCGTGGCGCGGCGTTTCCGCGCGCAAAAGAGCACGTCAAAGGGGGTGGGGCGGAGTGGAGGGGGTGGCGCGCCCCCGGGCCGGTCCGCTACCCGACATTGATCGACTCCGTCCGGCCGAGCGCCCGATGGCCGTCCGCCGGGCAGCCTCGGCCGAACGGATCGCTGTCGGCGGCGATCTGGTGGGCTCCGAGGTCCGGTAACCTCGCTCGCGTGACGGACGCGAAGATGCCCATGCGGGCGAAGGTGGCCAGCTCCGTGTCGCGGACCGCCGCGGCGCTGTCGCGGGCCGCGGGCCGCGGCGACGGCTCGGTGATCGGCGGCTGGATCGGCCTCAAGATCGACCCCGAACTGCTGGCCCACCTCTCGGCGGGTCGCGCCATCGCCCTGGTGTCCGGCACCAACGGCAAGACCACCACCACCCGGCTCACCACCGCCGCCGTCGGCGTGCTCGGCCGGGTGGCCACCAACTCCTTCGGCGCCAACATGCCCACCGGCCACACCTCCGCCCTGGCCAAGGCGGGCAGCACCCCGTACGCGGTGCTGGAGGTCGACGAGCACTACCTCGCCCAGGTGATCGAGGCCACCGATCCGCACGTGGTGGCGCTGCTCAACCTCTCCCGCGACCAGCTCGACCGGGCCAAGGAGGTCGCCATGATGGCGCAGCTCTGGCGCGCCGCGCTGGTCCGGCACCCGGACGTGCGGGTGGTCGCCAACGCCGACGACCCGATGGTCGTCTGGGCGGCCACCCCGCCGGCCGACCCGGCCCAGGGTCACTTCCCGCCGCACGTCACCTGGTTCAGCGCCGGCCAGCGCTGGCACGACGACTCCTGGGTCTGCCCGGAGTGCGGCTCCAGCATCCAGCGCTCAGGTGAGCAGTGGTGGTGCACCGGCTGCCCGCTGCGCCGCCCGGGACCGCAGTGGACCGTCGAGGACGACGGGGTGCTCGACCCCACCGGCGCCTGGCACAAGGTGCGGCTCCAGCTCCCCGGCAAGGTCAATCTCGGCAACGCGGCCACCGCGCTGGCGGTCGCCGCCGAGTTCGGCGTACGGCCGGTCGATGCGGTCTCCCGGCTCGGCGTGGTCACCTCGGTCGCCGGCCGCTACGCCCAGGTCGACCGGGACGGGCGCAACATCCGGCTGCTGCTGGCGAAGAACCCGGCCAGCTGGCTGGAGGCGTTCGACATGGCCGACGTGGCGCCGACACTGCTCTCCATCAACGCGCGGGACCCCGACGGGCTGGACACCTCCTGGCTCTTCGACGTCGACTTCGCGCCGCTGCGCGGCCGGCAGGTGCTGATCACCGGCGACCGGGCGTACGACCTGGCCGTCCGGCTCGACGTCAACGGCGTGCCGTTCCAGCACGTCCGCAGCTTCGACGAGGCGATCCGGGCGGTGCCACCGGGCCGCCTGGAGGTCATCGCCAACTACACCGCCTTCCAGGACATCCGAGCGGAGCTGGACCGTGTCAACTGAGAGCCTGCGCATCGTCTGGATCTACCCCGACCTGCTCTCCACCTACGGCGACCGGGGCAACGCCCTGATCCTGGCCCGCCGCGCCCAGCTGCGCGGGATGCCGGTCGAGGTGCTGGAGGTCCGCTCCGACGAGAGGCTGCCGGCCACCGCCGACATCTACCTGATCGGCGGCGGTGAGGACGGGCCGCAGGCGCTGGGCGCCCAGCGGCTGATGGCCGACGGCGGCCTGCACCGGGCGGTGGCCCAGGGCTCGGTGGTGTTCGGCGTCTGCGCCGGCTACCAGCTCCTCGGCACCTCGTTCTTCGCCAAGGGCACGAAGTGCACCGGGCTGGGGCTGCTGGACATCTCCTCCGACCGGGGTCCCACCCGGGCGGTCGGCGAGCTGGCCGGCGAGGCCGACCCGCGGCTGGGCATCCCCTACCTGACCGGGTTCGAGAACCACGGCGGGCGGACCCACCTCGGCCCGGGCGTGTCGCCGGTGGCCCGGGTGAGCGCCGGGGTGGGCAACGACGGCACCACCGAGGGCGCGTGGCGGGGCAAGCTGCTCGGCACCTACTCGCACGGCCCGGCGCTGGCCCGTAACCCGGCCCTGGCCGACCTGCTGCTGCGCTGGGCGACCGGCATCCACCAGCTCCCCGCGCTCGACGACACCTGGGCCGAGCGGCTCCGGTCCGAGCGCCGCGCCGCGGTGGCCGCCGCCGTCCGGCAGTGAGCGGCGCCGCCCGACCGTGGCGGCGACGACCGGCGTCCCGGCGGCTCGTCCGGTTGCTCCGGCAGCCGTCGGCGCGCCGGTTCGCGCTGCTGCTCCTGCTCCTCGCCGGGTTCGGCGTGGCGTTGCTGCTGCTGCCCCGGCCCGACCCGGCCCAGCTGCCCCGGCTCGCCCGCTCCCTCGGCGGGTACGCCCCGGTCGCGGCGATTCTCGTCGGGGCGCTGCTGCTGGTGGCGCTGGTCCCGCGGACCTTCGTCACGCTGGCCACGGGGGCGATCTTCGGGCCGCTGCCCGGCGCCGCGTACTCGCTGGGCGCGGCACTGCTGGCCGCGGCGCTCGGCTTCGCCGTCGGCCGCCTGCTGGGCCGGGACTTCGTCGCCGAACGGGTACGTGGCCGGCTGGCCCGGCTGGACGGCTGGTTCGCCCGGCAGAGCGTGTTCGGCGTGATCACCGTACGGCTGCTGCCGATCGCCGGATTCGGCCTGGTCAGCTACGGCTACGGCACCACCGGGGCGCGGGTGCTGCCGTTCCTGGCCGGCAGCGTGATCGCCGCCGCCCCGACCGCCTTCGGGTACGCGGCGATCGGCGCCGCGGTCAGCTCCCCCGGGAGCGTCAACTGGTACGCCGCCGCCCCGGCCAGCCTCGGCCTGATCGCCAGCGTGGTCATCATCGGGCGCTGGTGGCGGGCGGAGCGGCAGCGCCGGCTCGGCCCGAGCTGAGATGCCCCGCCGGTCGAGGCCGCGCGGCGCCGGGTAGGCCGCAGGCGCGCCCCGAGCCCGGGACGCGCCTGCGGCGAAGCGGCCACGGTCAGGCGACGACCGAGACCATCCGGCCCTTCACCACGATGACCTTGCGGGGCTCCTTGCCGCCCAGCGAGCCGGCCACCGCCGCCAGCGCGGCCGACCGGACGTCGTCCTCGGCCGCGTCGGCGGCCACCTCGACCCGGCCGCGCACCTTGCCGTTGACCTGCACCGGGTAGGTGACGGTCTCGGCGACCAGCAGCGCCGGGTCGGCGGTCGGGTAGTCCGCGTACGCCAGCAGGGTCTCGTGGCCCAGCTTGCGCCACAGCTCCTCGGCGATGTGCGGGGCGAACGGGGCCACCATCAGCACCAGCGGCTCGGCCACCTCGCGCGGGGTCTCGGGCAGCCGGGTCAGGGCGTTGGTCAGCTCGATCAGCTTGGCGATCGCGGTGTTGAACCGGATCCCCTCCATGTCGCCGCGGACCCCGTCGACGACCTTGTGCAGCAGCCGCCGGGTCGCCTCGTCGGCCGGCGCGTCGGTGACCCGCAGCTCGCCGGTCTGCTCGTCGACGACCGCCCGCCAGACCCGCTGCAGGAACCGGTACGAGCCGACCACCGCGCGGGTCTCCCACGGGCGGGAAACCTCCAGCGGACCCATCGACATCTCGTACACCCGGAAGGTGTCCGCGCCGTACGCCGCGCACATCTCGTCCGGGGTGACGACGTTCCTCAGGGACTTGCCCATCTTGCCGTACTCGCGGTTGACCTCGGTCTCGCCGTGGAAGAACCGGCCGTCGACCTCCACGACCTCCTCGGCCGGCACGTACGCGCCCCGGGCGTCGGTGAACGCCCAGGCCTGGATCATGCCCTGGTTGAACAGCTTGCGGAACGGCTCGAACGAGGAGACGTGGCCCAGGTCGTACAGCACCTTGTGCCAGAAGCGGGCGTACAGCAGGTGCAGCACGGCGTGCTCGGCGCCGCCGACGTACAGGTCGGTGCCGCCGCAGTCGCCGGGGCGCTGCGGGCCCATCCAGTACGCCTCGTTCGCCGGGTCGGCGAAGCGCTCCTGGTTGTTCGGGTCCAGGTAGCGCAGCTCGTACCAGCAGGAGCCGGCCCACTGCGGCATCACGTTGGTCTCCCGGGTGTAGCGCCGGGGCCCGTCACCCAGGTCCAGCTCCACCTCCACCCAGTCGCGCCGGCGGGACAGCGGGGTCTCCGGGTCGGACTCGGCGTCCTCCGGGTCGAACGTCTTCGGCGAGAAGTCGTCCACCTCGGGCAGCTCGACCGGCAGCATCGACTCGGGCAGCGCGATCGGCGCGCCGCTCTCGTCGTACACGATCGGGAACGGCTCGCCCCAGTAGCGCTGCCGGGAGAACAGCCAGTCGCGCAGCCGCCAGGTGACCGCACCGGCCCCGCGCCCGTTGGCCTCCAGCCACTCGATGATCCGGGCCTTGGCGTCGGCCACCCCCAGGCCGTTCAGGTCCAGGCCGCGGTCGGGCGCGGCGCTGTTGATCGCCGGGCCGTCCCCGGTGTACGCCTTGCCGTCGAAGCCCGCCGACGGCCGCACGGTGCGCACGATCGGCAGGTCGAAGACCTCGGCGAAGGCCCAGTCCCGCTCGTCCTGGGCGGGCACCGCCATGATCGCGCCGGTGCCGTAGCCGGCCAGCACGTAGTCGGCGATGAAGATCGGGATGCGGCCGCCGGTGACCGGGTTGGTGGCGTACGCGCCGACGAAGACGCCGGTCTTCTCCTTGGTCTCCGCCTGCCGCTCCACGTCCGTCTTGGCGGCGGCGGCCTTCCGGTACGCCTCGACGGCGGCCCGCGGGCTGGCGTGCCCGCCGGTCCAGGCGTCCTTCGTCCCCTCCGGCCAGGCGGCCGGCACCAGGACGTCGACCAGTGCGTGCTCGGGGGCCAGCACCATGTAGGTGGCGCCGAAGACGGTGTCCGGCCGGGTCGTGAACACCCGCACCGGGGCGGCGTCGGTCGGGAAGTCGATGTGCGCGCCGGTCGACCTGCCGATCCAGTTGCGCTGCTGCAGCTTGATCGGCTCCGGCCAGTCCAGGGCGTCCAGGTCCTCCAGCAGCCGGTCCCCGTACGCGGTGATCCGCATCATCCACTGCTTCAGGTTCCGCTTGAAGACCGGGAAGTTGCCCCGCTCGGAGCGGCCGTCGGCGGTGACCTCCTCGTTGGCCACCACGGTGCCCAGCCCCGGGCACCAGTTCACCGGCGCCTCCGACACGTACGCCAGCCGGTGGTCGTCGACGATCTTCCGCCGCTCGCCCACGGTCAGCTCGGCCCACGGCCGGCCGTCCGGGGTGGGCCGGGTGCCCCCCTCGAACTCGGCGATCAGCTCCGCGACCGGCCGGGCCTTCTTCGCGTCCGCGTCGTACCAGGAGTTGAAGATCTGCAGGAAGATCCACTGGGTCCAGCGGTAGAACTCGGTGTCGATGGTGGCCACCGACCGCCGCTCGTCATGGGCCAGCCCCAGCCGGCGCAGCTGCTCCTTGAACCGCTCGATGTTCGCCTCGGTGGTGGTCCGCGGGTGGGTGCCGGTCTGTACCGCGTACTGCTCGGCGGGCAGGCCGAACGCGTCGAACCCCATCGCGTGCAGCACGTTGCGCCCGGCCATCCGCTGGTAGCGGGCGTAGCAGTCGGTGCCGATGTAGCCCAGCGGGTGGCCGACGTGCAGGCCGGCGCCCGAGGGGTACGGGAACATGTCCAGCACGTACAGCTTCTCGGCGCCCGCCCGGGGGTGGCCCGGGTCGGCCAGCGGGCCGCTGGGGTTCGGCGCGTGGAAGGTGCCCTCCCGCGCCCAGGTGTCCTGCCAGCGGTGCTCGATGTCGTCGGCCAGAGCAGCGGTGTACCGGAACGGGGGAATGTCGGTCGCCGGTGCGGCTGCCTCACTCATGGCGTCTCCTCGGCGCGGGTCATGTCGGATATGGGGAGGTCTGCTGCGGGCACAAAAAAGCCCCTCGCGCAGGAGGGGCGGCCGTGCTGTCGCGCGTTCAGCGCATCAGCACGGCTCGGTAAGAAGCAGGAAGACTCCAGCCATGCGGGCAGTGTACCCCTCCTGCCCACCGACTATCTCGCCCGCACCACAGGACGGGACGTTCCCCCGGTCCGGCGAATATTCCGGGCGTAACCGACCGACCGCCTGCGGGGGTCGGCGACTGGGACAAACATGGTTAGCCTGAGAGGCCAGTGAGATTTTTGCGGCAGACGAGGCTCGGCGTCGCGAACCCAACGGCGGGTCCAGGTGCTCTATACAGAGCTGCCGTCCAGGCGACGAGGAGGAGGCCCGTGACACAACAGACCTGGGACGAGGTGGGCGGTCTGCTGCCGCACGACGAGTTCCGCGCCGCCAGCGAGGCCATCGTGACCAACATCGAACAGGTCATCGAGGGCAAGACGGCCACCGTCCGGCTCGCCCTCGCCGTCCTGCTCGCCGAGGGTCACCTGCTGATCGAGGATGTGCCCGGCGTCGGCAAGACCAAACTCGCCAAGGCCCTCGCGCGCTCGATCGACTGCTCGGTGCGGCGCATCCAGTTCACCCCGGACCTGCTGCCCAGCGACGTCACCGGCGTCAGCGTCTACAACCAGGAGACGCATGACTTCGAGTTCCGGCCCGGCGCGGTCTTCGCCAACCTGGTGGTCGGCGACGAGATCAACCGGGCCTCGCCGAAGACCCAGTCGGCACTGCTGGAGTGCATGGAGGAGCGACAGGTCACCGTCGACGGGGTGACCTACCAGCTGCAGACCCCGTTCATGGTGATCGCGACGCAGAACCCGATCGAGATGGAGGGGACGTACCCGCTGCCGGAGGCGCAGCGCGACCGGTTCACCGCCCGGATCGCGATGGGCTACCCGGACGCCGGCGCCGAGCTAGCCATGCTGGACGGCCACGGCGCCACCGACCCGCTGGACGAGCTGCGCCCGGTCTCCGACGCGGCCACCGTCCGCCGGCTCATCGGCCACGTCCGGCAGGTGCACGTCGCCGACGCGGTCAAGCAGTACGCGATCGGCCTGGTCACCGCCACCCGCGAGGCGCCCGACCTGCGGCTCGGCGCGTCCCCGCGGGCCACCCTCCAGCTGCTGCGCACCGCCCGCGCCGTGGCCGCCCTGGAGGGCCGGGACTACGTCCTCCCGGACGACCTGCAGGTGCTCGCGGTGCCGGTGCTGGCGCACCGGATCATCCCGACCGCCGACGCCCAGCTCGCCCGCCGCACCACCGACGCGATCGTCGCCGAGCTGGTGCACCGGCTGCCGCTGCCGCACGACCGCAAGCGTTCACCGTACGACACCCGGCCCGGGAACAACGGGCACGGGCCGTACGAGCCGCGGAGGCCGTGAGGTGCGCGACGGGCTGCGCGGGCTGACCACCCGGGGCCGCTCCTTCCTGGCGGCCGCGGTCGCCGCCGCGATCTCCGCCGCGATCCTCGGGGAGAAGGACCTGCTGCGGGTGGCGGTCCTGCTCGCCATCCTGCCCCTGCTCGCGGCGGCCTACGTCGGGCGCAGCCGCTACAAGCTGGCCTGCAACCGCTCGCTCGAACCGCACCGGGTGCCGGTCGGGGCCAGCTCCCGGGTGGTGCTGCGGCTGCAGAACCTGTCCCGCCTGCCCACCGGCACCCTGCTGCTCGAGGACCGGCTGCCGTACGCGCTGGGCAGCCGGCCGCGGGTGGTGCTGGAGCGCCTCGGCGCGCACCAGGCCAGCTCGGTGGCGTACACCGTCCGGGCCGACGTGCGCGGCCGGTACGAGGTGGGGCCGCTGGTGATCCGGCTGACCGACCCGTTCGGGCTGTGCGAGCTCAGCCGGGCCTTCCCCAGCACCGACCACCTCACCGTGATCCCCCAGGTCACCCCGCTGCCGTCGGTCCGCCTCCCCGGGGAGTACGCGGGCAGCGGCGACAGTCGGGCCCGCTCGGTGGCGGTGCACGGCGAGGACGACGCCGCCACCCGGGAGTACCGGATGGGCGACGACCTGCGCCGGGTGCACTGGAAGTCGACCGCCCGCACCGGGGAGCTGATGGTGCGCCGGGAGGAGCAGCCCTGGGAGAGCCGGGCCACGGTGCTGCTGGACACCCGGGCCTACGGCCACCGGGGCGACGGCCCGACGGCGAGCTTCGAGTGGGCGGTCTCGGCCGCCGCGAGCATCGCGGTGCACCTGCGGCAGGCCGGCTACAAACTGCGCCTGGTCACCGGCGACGGCGCGGACGTGGACGCCACCGAGGCCGGCGGCGAGGGCCTGCTCCTCGACCACCTCGCCCAGGTGCACCTGGCCAAGCGCGGTGACATCACCTCGCTGGTGCAGCAGGTCCGGCAGCGGGCCGACGGCGGCCTGATCATCGCGCTGTTCGGCACGCTGAGCACCGCCGAGGCCGAACTGCTGGCCGGCCTGCGCGGCAACGGCGCCACCTGCGTGGGCTTCCTGCTCGACAGCACCACCTGGCTCAACCTCCCGGCGAAGGCCCGGGCCGAGGCGGAGCACGCGCACGGCGCCGCCGCGCTCGCGCTGCTGCAGAGCGGCTGGCGGGTGATCGGGGTGGAGCACGGCAACCGGCTGCCGGTGCTCTGGCCGCAGGCGGCCCGCGGCTCGCAGGGCTTCGCGCTGCGGGCGGCCCTGGCCGAGACCGTCGCCGGAGGCATGCGATGACCGGAAGGGTGGACCCGTGACCGCGCACCGCAACCTCGGCTTCGTCGCCGCGGCGGCGACCCTGCTGGCCGCGGCACCGCTGTCGGCGATCTTCCAGCGCTGGACGTGGCTGGTCCAGGCGGCCATCGTGGTCGCGGTGGTGGCCGGCGCCGCCGCGCTGAGCCGGCTGGCCCGCGCTCCCCTGTGGGGCCAGGTCCTCGCCATGCTGGCCGGCCTCACGCTCGGCCTGACCTGGATCTTCCCGGGCGGCACCGAGCTGCTGGCGTTCGTGCCGACCCCGGCGACCTTCGCCCACTTCGCCGAGCTGCTCGGCGACTCCGTGCAGGACATGCGCTCGTACGGGGTGAAGGTCCCGGACGTCGACTCGCTGCTCTTCCTCACCGTGCTCGGCATCGGTGGCGTGGCCGTGGTGGTGGACGTGCTGACCGTCGGGCTGCGCCGGCCGGCGCTGGCCGGCCTGCCGATGCTGGCGATCTACTCGGTGCCGGTGGCGGTCTACGTGGACAGCGTCCCGGCCACCCCGTTCGTGGTGGGCGCCTGCGGCTTCCTCTGGCTGCTGGTCACCGACAACGTCGACCGGGTCCGCCGGTTCGGCCGCCGGTTCACCGGCGAGGGCCGCGACGTGGACGTCTGGGAAGCGTCGCCGCTCGCCGCGGCGGGCCGCCGGCTGGCCGTGGTCGGGGTGGTCCTCGCCGTGGCGGTGCCGCTGGCCGTGCCCGGGATGACCGGCGGGCTGATGAACACGGTCGCCAACGGCACGGGCGACGGCACCGGGCGGCCCGGGCAGGGCGGCAGCCCGGGCCGGATCGACCTGTTCGCCGCGCTCAGCGGCCAGCTCAACCAGTCCGACGTGACCGAGCTGGTCAAGGTGACCACCAACGAGCCGGCCCCGTTCTACCTGCGGTTCGGGGTGGCCGACGAGCTGCGCCCCGACGGCTTCCGGGTCCGCGTCCCCAGCGGACGGTCGGTCACCCGGAACCTGCCGGACCCGACGGAGCGCGGCGGGCGCGGCATCGACCAGCAGCGCTACCGGGCCACCGTCGAGGTGACGAAGAACCTCAACATGCCCCTCCTGCCGGTCTACGCCGAGCCGGTGAAGACCGAGGACCTCAGCGGCAGCTGGTTCTACGACCCGAACCTGCAGATCTTCTTCTCCAACCGGGAGAACTCCCGGGGGAAGCGCTACGCGTTCGACTACATCCGCTCGACGTACAGCCCGCAGGTGCTGCGCGCGGCGCCGTCCCTGCCCGCCGACGATGCGGTGCTGCGCGGGCAGACCGTCACGCCGTCCGTGCAGGCGGTCGACAAGCTGGTGGCCCAGCTCGTCAAGGGCCGGCAGAACGACTACGACAAGGTCCGGGCGATCTACGACTACTTCTCGGTGGAGAACGGCTTCACGTACTCGCTCTCCACCAAGGGTGGCACCAGCGGCGACGACATCACCGACTTCCTCACCACCAAGGTCGGCTTCTGCCAGCAGTACGCCGCGGCGATGGCCTGGCTGGTCCGGGCCGCCGGCATCCCGGCCCGGGTGGCGTTCGGCTTCACCAACGGCAGCAACTCCGACGGCCGCACGTACGTGCTGACCAACCGGAACCTGCACGCGTGGACCGAGGTCTACTTCGGTGGGATCGGCTGGGTGCCGTTCGACGCCACCCCCTTTGCGGCCGTCCAGGGCTCGGTCCGCTCGACCTGGGCGCCGGACACCAACGCCCCGGAGGATGATCCGTCGACGCCCGGGGTGGACCCCTCCGCGGCTCCGGTCGACCCCTCGGCCGGCCCGAACGATCCGGACCGGCTGGACAAGGACGCCGACCAGGGGCTCAACGTCGGCGCCGACGGCCCGAACCAGCAGTCGCCGGTCTGGCCGTGGTGGCTCGGCGGTGCGGCACTCGCGCTGCTGGTGCTGCTGGCCGTGCCGGCGGTACGCCGGTCGGCGCTGCGCCGGCGCCGCCGGGCCCGGGCGCTCACCCCGGCCGCCACCGTGCTCAGCGCGGTGCCCGGTCCCCGGGGCGGCACCCGGGAGGTCACCGTCGGGGTGGACGCCGAGCGGGCCCGCGCGGACGCCCACGCCGCCTGGGACGAACTGCTCGACACGCTGGTGGACTACCAGGTACGCGTCGACCGGACGGAGACCCCCCGGGCCACCGCCGAGCGGCTGGTCCGGGAGAGCCTCGCCGAGGACACCGGGGCGATGACCGGGGTGCGGCTGCTCGGCCGGGCCGAGGAGCGGGCCCGGTACGCGCGTGACCCGCTCACCGGCGAGGCGCTGCACCCGGCCCTGCGGTCGGTACGCACCACGCTGGCCGCCCGGGCCGACCGGCGTACCCGGATCATGGCGGCCCTGCTGCCGCCGTCGGTGCTGCTGCGCTGGCGTACCGCGGCGGCGGACCGGTCCGCCCTGCTGGTCACCACCACCGGCCGGATGCGCGACCGGCTGCTCCGCTGGAATCCGCGTCGCCTCCTGGCGGGCCGCCCGGCCCGCTGACGGGCGGGACGACGGTCCCGCGATGCGCGCAGATTCACGGAAAGAGTGGCTATCCGGGCCTGGACAGCCACTCTTTCCGGGAACCAGTGCTGCTGGACCGCGGGTGCGCAGGGGCGACCGGCGTGCGCGCGGGCCGGTCGCCGTCAGGGGCAGGACGTGGTCAGCGGTGCCCCTCCGGGCGCTGCCGCCAGCGGTCCTCCATGCGGTCGAGGAAGGAACCCCGCCGGCCGGTCCGGCCGCGGGTCCGACGGCTGGTCGTGCCCCCCACCACGTGCAGGTCGGGCGACTGCGAGCGGCGGTGCGACTGCACCGCGTAGCCCAGTGAGGCCAGCATGACGACGAAGCCCGCCACGGCCACCGGGGTCATCTTGATCACGGCACCGTAGACCAGCAGGGCCAGACCAACGATGACCACGCCGGCAGCGACGAGCACGCGACGCCGCGCGTGGAAACGCGGGTCGCTGGCGCGCACGGCCGAGGCGAACTTGGGGTCCTCGGCAAGCGACCGCTCGATCTGCTCGAACAGCCGCTGCTCGTGCTCCGAGAGCGGCACGGCACTCCTCCCCGGTCAGGTGGGTCGGCCCGGGCGGGCCGACAGACCGTGGCAGCCAACCGGCTGCTTGCCGTCAAGTCTACGAGTGCCCTCGCGCGTCGGAAAGCGGGACGACCTACGGCCGGGTCGGTTTTTCGACTCGCCGCGGATCACGCCTGCCGAGAAGACTGGCCGGACCTATGACGGACCGCCCGAATCGGGCGGCCGCCGCGTCCGCCGCGGCCTCCGCCTCCCGCCAGCCGCGCTCCGGCTCGCCCAGGGCGAGCTGGCGCGGCGTCTCCTGCGCGCCGGCCAGCCCCTCCATTCGTACGCCGACCAGGCGGACCGGCTCACCGGGGGCCAGGGCGGACCACAGCGCCCAGGACGTGTCGAACACCTCCCGGGCGGTGTCGGTGGGCACGGTGAGGGTGCGCGACCGGCTGACGGTGCGGAAGTCGGCCAGCCGGACCTTGAGCGACACGGTCCGCCCGACCTGCCCGGCCGCGCGCAGCCGGGCGCCGACCTTCTCGGCGAGGGCCAGCAGGGCCCGGCGGATCTCCGCCGGGTCGGTCACGTCGACGTCGAAGGTCACCTCCGCGCCGATCGACTTCTCCACCTGCTCCGGGGAGACCCGGCGCGGATCCCGCCCCCAGGCCAGCTCGTGCAGGTGGGTCGCGGCGGCCTCGCCGACCGCCCGGCGGAGCAGGCCGATCGGCGCCTCGGCCAGCGCGCCCACGGTCTGCAGGCCGAGCCGGCGCAGCGCCTCGGCGGAGCGCTCCCCCACCCCCCAGAGCGCGTCGACCGGCAGCGGGTGCAGGAACTCGAGCACCCGGGCGGCGGGCACCACCAGCAGGCCGTCCGGCTTGGCCCGGGTCGAGCCGAGCTTGGCCACGAACTTGCTCGGCGCCACCCCGACCGAGCAGGTCAGCTGCTGTTCCTCGGCGACCCGGCGACGGATCAGCCGGGCGATCCGCGCGGGCCGGCCGAACAGCTTGCGGGCGCCGGTCACGTCGAGGAACGCCTCGTCCAGGGAGAGCGGCTCGACCAGCGGGGTGACGTCCCGGAAGATTTGCATGAGGGCCCGGGACGCCGGCGAGTACTGGCTGAAGTCGGGCGGCAGGTAGACCGCGTGCGGGCAGAGCGCCCGGGCCCGCGCGGTGGGCATGGCGCTGCGGACGCCGTAGCGGCGGGCCTCGTAGCTGGCCGAGCTGACCACCCCGCGCGGCCCGATCCCACCCACCACGACCGGCTTGCCGCGCAGCTCGGGGCGGCGGCGCACCTCGACGGAGGCGAAGAAGGCGTCCATGTCGACGTGCAGGATCGGGCAGTCGGTGTCGTCGGCGTCCGGCCCGAAGCGCGGATCACCGCCCCGGGGCAACGACTGGCTGCGGCCCATCCCCGCAGGCTAGCGGCCGGGTCCGACAACCCGGCCGGTCAGCCCCGCACCACCAGCAGCGGGATGGTCATCTCGGCGGCGGTGTCGGCGCCGTGGTACGCCACCAGCCGCGACACCATCGGCTTCTCCGACCGGGTGGCCACCACGGCGTACGTGCCCCGGCAGATCACCACCACGTCGCCGATCCGGCTCAGGTGCTCCTCGGGCACCGGCCCGAACCAGCCGGTGGCCACCGCCTCGTCCCGGCTGATCACCCGGGCCGCGTCGCCGAGGACCGCCGACCAGGCGGCCACCACGTCGGCCGTGGCGCCGGGCTCCACGTGCAGATAGCGGACCCGCGGCTCACCGGCGACCACCTGGACGCCGGCCCGCAGCCGCGGATCGGTGTCCAGGTCGATCCGGTGCCCGTCAGGCACGTTGAGCTGGCCGTGGTCGGCGGTGACCAGCAGCGCGGCGTCCGGGGGCAGCCCGTCAACCAGCCGGGCGAGCAGCCGGTCGACGTCGGCGGCGGCGAGCCGCCAGGGAAGGGAGTCGACGCCGCTGAGGTGCCCCCGCTGGTCCAGGTCGGGGTGGTAGCCGGAGACCAGCGCCGGCCCGGCGCCGGCCGCGAGCGCGGTGAGCATCCGCGCGGCGAGGGTGTCGACGTCCGACGCGCCCCGGTAGTCGCCGCCCCGGTTGGCGGCGAGGGTGAGGCCGCTGCCGGCGTACTCGGGGCGGCTCACCACGGTCACCGCGACCCCGGCGGCGCGGGCCCGCTCGTACCAGGTGGGGACGGGCTGCCAGCGCAGCGGCTCCGGGTCCCCGGCCCACTCGATGTGGCTGAGCACCCGGTCGGTCCCGGGAACCCGGACCGTGAAGCCGAGCACCCCGTGCGCGCCGGAGGCGGTACCGGTGCCGAGGCTGACCAGGCTGGTCGGGGTGGTCGACGGGAAGCCGGCGGTGAGCGGGACGCCGGCCGCGGCGGTCAGGCCGGCCAGCGTCGGGGCGTACGGCGCGGCGGTGGGGATCTGGTACCAGCCGAGACCGTCGACCAGCAGCACGGCGATCCGGCGCACCCCGGCCAGCCGGGGGGCCAGGCCGAGCAGGTCGGCGGCCCCGGGCACGCCGAGCAGCGCGCAAGCGCTGGGCAGCACGTCGGCGAGGCTGCCGCCGGCGTAGCGGGGCGCGACCGGGTCGAACGGACCCACCACCGGGCCGGTCATGCCGGGCGGCGGGCGAACAGGTGCAGCTGGGCGGCGAGGTCCCGGTACGGCGGCCGGGCGGCCAGGGCCCGTTCCAGCTCGACGAGGGCGGCCGGCTGGCCGTCGGCCACGGCGGCGGGCAGCAGGTCGGCCAGGACGCGTACCCCGTGGATCTCCTCGACGGCGAGCCCGGCGGCGGTGAGCAGCTCGGTGGCGGTCTCGGCGTCGTACCGCCGGCGCAGCGTGTCGCGGGGGCCGGCGCTGCCGTCCCGGTCGGCGGCCAGCGCGGCGGCGACGTCGAGGTGGCCGCTCATCGCCCGGGCGAGCACCGCGGCTGCCCGGCCCGCGACCAGGACGCTGGCGCCGCCGCCGGGGCGCAGCGCGGCGGCCAGCGCGGCCACCACCGGGGCCGGGTCGTCGACCACCTCCAGCACCGAGTGGCAGAGGACCAGGTCGACGGTGGCCGGCTCGATCAGCCCGGCGAGCGCGTCGCCGTCGCCCTGGACAGCGCGTACCCGGTCGGCGACCCCGGCCTCGGCGGCCCGGCGGGTCAACGCGGCGAGCGCGTCGGGACTGGCGTCGACCACCGTGACCCGGTGGCCGGCCTCGGCGAGCGGGACGGCGAAGCCGCCGGTCCCGCCGCCGACGTCGAGCACGGTGAGCTGCGCGCCGGTCCGCCGGTCCAGCTCGGCCCGGAGCACCGCCCAGATCACGGCGGTACGGGGGGTCAGGGTTCGGGTCTGCTCCACCCCGCCGAGCCTAGTCACCCACGCCCGTAGGGTCAGGACTCGCCGCCTCCGGCGGGGTCCTCCTCGGCGTGGGAGCGGCGGGGGTTGGCGACCGGCCCGTCCGTCACCGGATATTCGTGCACCTCGGTGTCGTGCGCCGGGACCCAGTCCGCACCGAGTCGGGTCCGTCGGGCGTTCGCGACGCCACGGTGGGTGTTGCTCCCCGTCATCGTTTCCACCTTTCCTGCGTGGGCCGCTCTGCCCACGCCGGCGGACCGTATCTCCGGCCCACCGACCGGTGAAACGGTGATGTGGCCGACGCCATGCCCGCTGCCGGCCCGATGTGGCGAACATCTCCGCCCGGTGGCCCTGTTGCCGGACCGTCGTCGACCGGCTCAGGCTGACCGGGTGGTCGTCCTGCTCACCGTCTTCGGCATCGTGCTGCTCGGCACCGTCGCGCAGGCGGTCAGCGGCTTCGGGTACGCGCTGGTGACCGTCCCGCTGCTGGCCGCCACGCTGGACCCGCGCAGCGCCGTGGTGGTCTCCGCGCTGACCAGCATCGGGTCGACCCTGATCGCCGCGGTACGCGAGCGCGCCTTCGCCCGCTGGCGGGTGGCGCTGGCACTGGTCGGGACCGCCCTGCTCGGGCTGCCGATCGGCCTGCTGGTGCTCGCCCGCGCCCCGGAGCGGCTGCTCAGCGCGGTGATCGCGGGGGTGGTGCTCGGCTGCGTCGCGCTGGTCTGGTCGGGCGCCCGGATCCGCACCGGCCCGGTCGGGCTCGGGGTGATCGGCGTGCTGGTGGGCGCGCTCACCGCCGCCACCGGCACCAACGGGCCGCCGCTGGTCGCCGCCTTCCACTCGCTCGGCTACGACCCGCGCACCTTCCGGGCCACCATCGCGGCCACCTTCGCCGGCACCGGCCTGATGGGGCTGGCCGGGTTCGCCGCCACCGGCCAGTTGCACGCCGACGTGGTCCGCACGGCCCTGGTCGCGCTGCCCGCCGTGCCGCTGGGCTGGTGGCTGGGCAACCGGCTGTTCCACCGGCTCGACCCGGTGCTGTTCCGGCGGGTCGTGCTGGTCGGGCTGCTCGGCAGCGCCGGCGTGGCGCTGGTCGGCCTGGCCGGGTGACGCCCGCCGGCCGGGGTTGGCCGCGACGCGTCAGCGGAAGTCGCGGGACGCCGGGGTGACCGGCGGGTCGATCGCGTCCAGCCGGTCGGCGACCAGGTTGGTGACCCCCTCGTGCCGCTGCAACCGCCCCCGCACCACCAGGGCCGCGCTGGTCCGGGCCACCCGCCGGTAGCGCTGCCACAGCCCCGGCGAGCAGGTGACGTTGAGCATCCCGGTCTCGTCCTCCAGGTTGAGGAAGGTGACCCCGCCCGCGGTCGCCGGCCGCTGCCGGTGGGTGACGATCCCGCCGACCCGGATCCGCTGCCCGGGCTCCACCCGGCCGAGCCGGGCGATCGGCACCGCGCCCAGGGCGTCCAGCCGGTCGCGGATGAACCGGGCCGGGTGGCTCTCCGGGGACAGGCCGGTGGCCCAGACGTCGGCCACCAGGCGGTCCACCGCCTCCATCCCGGGCAGGGTGGGCGGGGCCGTGCCGGTCACCGTGCCGGGCAGCCGGCCCGGCCGGTCCTGGGCCGCCGCGCCGGCGGCCCAGAGGGCCTGCCGCCGGGTCAGCCCGAAGCAGGCGAAGGCGTCCGCGGTGGCCAGCGCCTCCAGCTGCGCGGCGGTCAGGCCGACCCGGCGGGCCAGGTCCGGCATGTCCCGGTACGGCCCGTGGGCCGTCCGCTCCGCCTCGATCCGCTCGGCCACGTCGTCGCCGAGGGTGCGTACGCCGCCCAGGCCGAGCCGGACCGCCGGGCCGCCCAGCCCCCAGGCGTGCGGCGGCTCGCCGGGCTGGCTGCCCCACCGGGTCTCCGGGGTGGACTCCAGCACCGCCTTGGCGCCGCTGGCGTTGATGTCCGGGCGGCGTACCTCGACGCCGTGCCGGCGGGCGTCGTCGACCAGGGTCTGCGGCGAGTAGAAGCCCATCGGCTGGGCGTTCAGCAGGGCGGCCAGGAACGGGGCCGGGTGGTAGCGCTTGAGCCAGGAACTGGCGTACACCAGGTAGGCGAAGCTCATCGCGTGGCTCTCCGGGAAGCCGTAGCTGGCGAAGGCGGTGAGCTTGCGGTAGACGTCGTCGGCCAGTTCGCCGGTGATGCCCCGCTCGGCCATCCCGGCGTAGAGCCGGTCGGCGATCTGCGCCATCCGCTCCACCGAGCGCTTCGCCCCCATCGCCCGGCGCAGCTGGTCGGCCCCGGCCGCGTCGAAGCCGGCCAGGTCGATGGCGAGCTGCATTAGCTGCTCCTGGAACAGCGGCACGCCGAGGGTCTTCTCCAGCGCGTTGCGCATCAGCGGGTGCGCGAAGGTCACCGGCTCCTGGCCGTTCTTGCGCCGGATGTACGGGTGTACCGAGCCGCCCTGGATCGGGCCGGGGCGGATCAGCGCCACCTCCACCACCAGGTCGTAGAACTCCCGGGGCTTGAGCCGGGGCAGGGTGGCCATCTGGGCGCGGCTCTCCACCTGGAACACCCCGACCGAGTCGGCCCGGCAGAGCATGTCGTAGACCTCGGGGTCGTCCAGGGTCATGTCGCCCAGGTCGAGGCTCATCCCGATCATGTCGTAGCCGTAGTGCAGGGCCGACAGCATGCCGAGGCCGAGCAGGTCGAACTTGACCAGGCCGACGGCGGCGCAGTCGTCCTTGTCCCACTGGAGCACGCTGCGGCCGGGCATCCGCCCCCACTCCACCGGGCAGACCTCGATCACCGGCCGGTCGCAGATCACCATGCCGCCGGAGTGGATGCCCAGGTGCCGGGGGAACGTCTGCAACTCGTTCGCGTACGCGACGACCTGCTCGGGGATGTCCTCGACGTCGACCGCGGCGACCGAGCCCCAGCGGTCGATCTGCTTGCTCCAGGCGTCCTGCTGCCCGGGCGAGAAGCCGAACGCCTTGGCCACGTCCCGCACCGCCGACCGCGGCCGGTACGAGATGACGTTGGCGACCTGGGCGGTGTGCTCCCGGCCGTACCGGGCGTAGACGTGCTGGATCACCTCCTCCCGGCGGTCGGACTCGATGTCCACGTCGATGTCGGGCGGGCCGTCGCGCTCCGGGGCGAGGAAGCGCTCGAAGAGCAGTCGGTGCCGGACCGCGTCCACATTGGTGATCCGCAGCGCGTAGCAGACCGCCGAGTTGGCCGCCGAGCCCCGGCCCTGGCAGTAGATGTCCTGCTCCCGGCAGAACGTGACGATGTCGTAGACCACCAGGAAGTAGCCGGGGAAGCCGAGCTCGTCGATCATCCGCAGCTCGTGCTCCAGCTGCGCGTACGCCTCGGGATGCGCCTCGGGCGGCCCGTAGCGTTCGTGGGCGCCGGCCAGCGTCAGGTGGCGTAGCCAGCTCATCTCGGTGTGCCCGGGCGGCACCGGGTACGCCGGCAGCTGCGGCGCGACCAGTTGCAGGTCGAAGGCGAGCTCCGCGCCGAACTCGGCGGCCCGGGCCACCGCCCCCGGGTACGCGGCGAACCGCGCCGCCATCTCCGCGCCGCTGCGCAGGTGGGCGGTGGCGGCGGCGGGCAGCCAGCCGTCGATCTCGTCCAGGCTGCGCCGGGCCCGGACCGCGGCCAGGGTGGTGGCCAGCCGCCGCCGCCCCGGGGTGGCGTAGTGCACGTTGTTCGTGGCCACGGTGGGCAGCCCGGCGGCGGCGGCCAGCTCGGCCAGGGCGTCGTTGCGGTCCGCGTCGGCCGGGTGCCCGTGGTCGGTCAGCTCCACCGCCACCGTCTCGGCGCCGAAGAGCGCGGTGAGCCGGTCCAGCTCCCGGGCGGCCGCGTCGATCCCCTCGGTGAGCAGGGCGGCGGGCACATGCCCCTTGCGGCAGCCGGTGAGCACCAGCACGTGGTCGCGCAGCTCGGCGGCGACCTCCTCCAGCTCCCCGTAGACCGGGCGGCCCTTCTCGCCGCCGCGCAGCTGGGCCCGGGAGATGGTGGCGGCGAGCCGGGCGTACCCCTCGTGGCCGTGGGCGAGCACCAGCAGGTGCCGGCCGAGCGGGTCGGGCTCGCCGTTCTGCGGGCCGGGCAGCCCGAGGGAGAGCTCCGCGCCGAAGACGGTGGGCAGGTGCAGCGCGCGGGCCGCCTCGGCGAAGCGCACCACCCCGTAGAAGCCGTCGTGGTCGGTGACGGCGAGCGCGGTGAGCCCCAGCCGGGCGGCCTCCTCGGCCAGCTCCTCCGGGTGGCTGGCGCCGTCGAGGAAGCTGAAGTTGGAGTGCGCGTGCAGCTCCGCGTAGGGCACCGAGCCGTCCGGCCGGGGCAGCTCGGGGGCCTCGTACTGCTGCCGCTTGCGGCTCCACGCCGGGGAGTCCCCGCCGTCGGCGTCGACCGCGAGGGGATCCACCACGTGCAGGTGCCGCTCGCCCTTCGCCCGCCCCTTGCCGGCCCGCCCGGAGAGCACCTGTTCCAACTCCGACCAGGGCATCTTCGGGTTGTGGAAGCTCACCGCCCCACCTCGCGCCCAGGGCGTGCCGAGATCCTGGAAGATTCCGGCCCTTGGCAGGGCCCGAATTTTCCGAGGTCTTTCGCGCCGGTCGTGCGGACCGGACGGCAGATGACTGGCGGTCGCCTACGAACTTGATGACGTGGATGAATCACGGTGCCGGCGGTGCCGGCCCCGGGGGTGCGAGTGGCGATCCGGCGCGGCGATCCGTTTGTGTCATCAAGTTCGTAGCGTCCGGCGGGTCGTGCGTACCGCGGCCGGCGCACCGGGCCACGGCGCAGCCCGGCCGGCGTCCGCCCGGGCATGGTCGTGCGCCGCTCAGTCATAGATCGCCTCCACCAGCCACTGGCCGCCCTCGACCGCGAGCAGCAGGGCGGCGCCGTCGGCCAGGCAGACCTGGAACCGGGCCCGGCGGCGCGCCTCGGCCGGCGCCCACCAGCGCTCGTCCACCGGCCACGGGCCGACCCAGCCGACGATCTCGGCCGGTCGGCCGGTGCCGACGACCAGCCGCGCGGGCGCGGCGCTCACCGCCAGCCGGGCGCTGACCACGACCGGCTCCCCGGCGGCGTCGTGCACGGTGGCGAGGAGCGGGGTGGGCAGCACCACGGCCGGCGCCGGCGGCGGCAGCCGCCCCGGCCACGGCGGGACAGCCGCCCCACCGGACCGCGCCGCCCCGCCCGCCGCCGGTGATCCACTCGCTGTGCGGCGAGTCGGGCTGTCCGGGGCGGGGGATGCCACGGTTTGCGCCCATCCTGAGTTGATCAAGGGCTGGCTGTCGGGCCCGGCCGGCAGGGGCGGTGGGCCGGGGCGGGCGGGCTGGCGTTCGTCGCCCCACGGGACCAGGCGTACCTGGTCGGCCGGGGAGCGCCCGCCGCCGAGCACGGCGGTGACCACCGCCTCGGGGCCGAGGATGCCCTGCACCCGGCTCAACGCGCGGTGCGCCCGCTCCCGCTCCTCGCCGGTCTCGCCCCACAGCCCGGGTTGCAGGCCGGCCTGGGCGAGCACCCCGTCCGGCACCAGCCGCAGCCGGATGATCCCGGCGGTGGGACGGGTCGGGCGCGCGCCACCCCGGCCGTTGCTGCCGGAGAGCCAGCCGTCCAACTGCCAGCGGACCCGGTCGGCGATGGCCGCGGCGGTGAGCAGGCCGTCGTGCCGCCAGACCCGGTGCAGTTCCTGACCGTGCGCGGTGACCGCCTCGATACCGAGCCGGGTGCAGGCCAGCCCGTACCCGGCGAGCCGCTCGTGCAGCTGCTCGGCCAGCATCCGGGCCGCGAACGCCGCCGCGTCGACCCGGTCCAGCGGCTCGTCGTAGTCGGCGGTGACGGCCAGGTCGGCCGGCGGCTGCCGGACCGCGAGCGGCCGGTGGTCCCGGCCCCCCGCCAGGCGGTGGGCCAGCGTCCCGTCGAACCCGAACCGGGCCAGCACGTCGCCGGCGGGCAGGGCGGCGAAGTCGCCGAGGGTGCGGACCCCCAACCGGCGCAGCAGGTCGGCCAGGGCCGGCCGGCCGAGCGCCTCGACGGGCAGCGCGGCCAGGAAGCCGGGACTCCCGCCGGGCGGCACGATCCGCCCCTCCCGGGCGGCCAGCCCGGCGGCGAAGACCCCGTCGGCGATGCCGACCTGGCTCTCCACCGCGCAGCTCTGGGCGACGTGCTCGACGATCCGCTCGGCCGCCGCCTCCTCGCCGCCGAGGTAACGGCTCGGTCCCCGGGCGGCCAGTGCGCAGGCCCCGGGCCGGAGCACCTCCACCCCGGCGGCCACCTCCTCGACGGCGGCCACCACCGGCTCGAACGCCCGGGCGTCCCGGCCGGGATCGTGGTCGACGACGATGAGCTGCGGGCAGCGCCCCTGCGCCTCGCGGCGGCGCAGCCCGCGGCGGACGCCCTCGGCACGGGCGCGCTCGGAGCAGGCGACCACCCGGTTGGCGTGCAGCACCACGACCGGCTCGGTGGCCGGCACCCCGTCGACGATCTCGGCGGCGAGGACCGGCCAGTCCGGGCACCACAGCAGCAGGGTCCGCACCGGCGAACCGGTCATGCCGGCCCGACCACGGTGAGGGAGCGGGGAGCCGCCCCGGCGGGCGCCACCACCCGGAACCGCCGGGGCGGAGTGGCCTGCGCGGTGACGGCGACCCCGGCCGCCCGGGGGATGACCCGGGTCAGCTCGTCGCCGGGCAGCCAGACCTTGATCTCCTTGGGGCGGGCGGCGGCGCCCCGCCCGCGCGCCGAGACGGTCACCTCCCGGCGGCGCAGCCGGCCCCGACCCGCCCCGAGCCCCTCCCAGACCCCGCGGACCACCTGGAGCGTGACGTCCGCGCCGTCCCACCGGCCGTACGGGACGAGCACGCTGCCGCGCTGCCGGGCCCGGGCGGCCAGCCGGTTGGCGACGGAGGCGGAGACCGTGGCCGGCACGGCGGTGACCACCACGTCCACCCCGTCGATGAGCGCGGCGACGACGGTGGGCCACTCGGGGCCGGGGTTCGGCACCAGGGCGAGCCGGTCCAGGGCGATCCCGGCCTCGGCCGCCGCGCCCGCCCCGAAGGTGGGCACCCCGACCACGGCGCACCACGAGCCGGCCCGGGACGCCTCGGCGAGCAGGGCGAGGATCAGCGAGGTCCCGCCACTGCGCCGGGGCTGCCCGACGCCGACCGCGATGGTGCTGCCGCGCCGCAGCCCACGGTGGGGCAGCAGCCCGGTCAACTCGCGTCGGACGGGCAGCACCCGGTGGCCGCCCGCCGGGTCCGGCGCGCTCGCCGGGCGCACCAGCTCGGCCAGTGCGGCGGAACCGACCACCATGCGGCCCGCCATCGGACCTACCCCCCGTCGTGTCGCGCGGGGTCGTCCCCCGTCAGGTGCTGGGTGTGCTGAGTGCTGGATCAGGACAGTGCGCCGGGTGACGCCAAGCGGCGTCCGGCCACCACCCGGGGTCCCGCCGGTGGTGGCGGCCGGACGCCACGACTCAGGCGGCGGCTGCTCCGGGTCGCGGCGTGGCGTCGGACACGCCGAGCCGGAGGGGCCGGTGCAGGCCGTCGAGCGTCGGCTGGTGGGCCAGGCCGAGCGCGGTCTCCACCACGGTCACGAACTGTTCGGCGGCACGGAGCAGGTCGTCGGCCTCCCGGGCGGTGACCACCCGGGGGATGCCGGCCTCGGCGGCGGCCCGCTTGCCGGCCCCGGCGGCGAAGTAGCCGGCCCACTCGTCGAGCTCGGGGGCGACGGCGGCGAGCAGCACCCAGACGCTGGTGATCCGGTTGCGCCGGGTGGGTGCGGGGCGGGCGCGGGCGGCGAGCAGGGCGGCGGCGGCGCGCAGCGCGGCGAGGTGGGCGGCGGCGTACCGGAGGCCGTCGGGACGGGTCCGGGTGGCCTCGACCAGCCCGTGGCGGGCCACCACGAGCAGTTGGGCGGGGGTGCGGTGCGGCAGCACGTGCGCGGGCACCGTCGGCGCCTGGGCCGGACTGGTCGGCATGGTCTCTCCTCCGCGTGGGCCGGGGCGGGCGGGCCGCGCGACGGATCGGATCCGCCAGTGGGAACGCCCGGAGCGGGCGGTGCGGAGGAAGACGCACCGGGTGGGGGCCGGCCGGGTGTGGACGCTTCCCCACACCACACCCGGCCGGCGTACCGGCGGGTTCGTCGCCCGCCGCCCGGGGGTCGTGGGCGGCGGGCGACGATCCTGCCTGACGGGCCCGGACTCGCGACTGTCCGGAGCCCGGTGCGGTCCGCGAAACCGCACCTCCCGGGAGCCGGCGCCGCGAAACACCTCTCCCGGGCGTTGGAACGAGCGTACGACTGAATCGAACACTCGTTCTAACTACCCCGACAGTACACCTCCCCACCGACGAAAATGCAACGTGTGACGCGCCGACGGCGCCGATCGCCCCCGGGCCGGCGCGCCGCCGCGGACACACCGAAGGGGGTTCGGATTCTCAGCCGGGGCACAGCATCCGCAAAGGGGGCACAGAACTCCCCACCCCAAGGTTGAGGTCATGAACGTCAGCCGTACCGAAAAGAACCTGCGGTGACCGCCGCCGTGGCCGACCGACGGGCCGTGCGCCGCGGCCTGCCGGCGGTCCCCGCCTGGTGGGCGGACGTCGCCGGCAGCCTCGCGGTGCTCAGCCTGCTGGTCGTCACCGCCCTCTGGACCGCCGACCGTGGGGTGCAGGAGCTGCTGGGCGGGGTGGCCACCGGGCTCACCTCGCTCGGTCGGCTCGCCGGCCTGGTCAGCGCCGACCTGATGCTCATCCAGGTGGTGCTGATGGCCCGGGTGCCGCTGATCGAGCGGAGCTTCGGCCAGGACCGGATCGCCCGCTGGCACCGGCTCGCCGGTTTCACCTCCTTCAACCTCCTCCTCGCCCACGTGGTGCTGACCGTCCTCGGCTACGCCGGCACCGCCCGGCAGGGCGTGCTGGCCGAGACCTGGGACCTGGTCGTCACGTACCCGGGGATGCTGCTGGCCACCGCGGCGCTGGCGCTGCTGGTGCTGGTGGTGGTGACCTCGGTGCGCGCCGCGCGCCGCCGGCTGCGCTACGAGTCCTGGCACCTGCTGCACCTGTACGCGTACCTGGGCATCGCGCTGGCGCTGCCGCACCAGCTCTGGACCGGCGCCGACTTCCTCGCCTCGCCGCTGGCCCGCGCCTACTGGTGGACCGTCTACCTGCTGGCGCTGGCCAGCGTGCTGGTCTACCGGCTGGGGCTGCCCGCCTGGCGGTCGCTGCGGCACCGGATCGAGGTGGCCGCGGTGGTCCCCGAGGCGCCGGGGGTCACCTCGGTCTGGCTGCGCGGGCGCGACCTGCACCGGCTGCCCGCCCGGGCCGGGCAGTTCCTGCTCTGGCGGTTCCTGGACGGCCCCGGCTGGTCCCGGGCGCACCCGTACTCGCTGTCCGCGCCGCCGAACGGGGACCTGATGCGGATCACGGTCAAGGACCTCGGCGACGACAGCTCCCGGGTGACCACCCTGCGCCCCGGCACGAAGGTGCTGGTCGAGGGGCCGTACGGGCGGCTGACCGGGGAGCACTGGCGGGGCGGTGGGATCACCATGCTGGCCTGCGGGGTCGGGATCACCCCGCTGCTGGCGCTGCTCTGGGAACTGCCCTACGCCCCCGGCGAGGCGGTGCTGCTCTACCGCGCGCGTACCTCCGACGACCTGGCCTTCCGGGCGGAGCTGGACCGGCTCGCCGCGGAGCGCGGGCTGGTCGTGCACTACCTGGTCGGCCCCCGGGCGGCGCGCCCGAACTGGCTGCCGGCGTACGCCGAGGGGATGTCCGACGCGCAGGCCCTGCGCCGGCTCTCCCCCGGCATCGCCGCCCACGACGTCTTCCTCTGCGGACCGGACGGCTGGGTCGACGCCGCCCGCGCCGCGACCCGCGCGGCGGGCGTCCCGGACGCGCACACCCACCACGAACGCTTCGCCTGGTGACAGGCGCGAAAGGAGGATCCGTGCGACGGATCACCATCTGGCTGCTCTCCACGGTGGCCGCGCTGGTGCTGCTGTTCAGCTACAAGACCAGCACCATGGGCGCGGGCGGGGAGACCAGCGCGATCGCCTCGGGTTCGGACGGCTCGGCCGGCAGCGGCAGCTCCTGGACCGGCACGGACGACGGATCGGGCTCGTCGAGCGGCGACACGTCGAGCGGTGGCAGCGGCACGTCGAGCGGCAGCGGCACGGCCACCGGGTCGGTGGCACAGACCCGGTGGGGGCCGGTGCAGGTGAAGATCAGCGTCTCCAACGGGAAGATCACCGACGTCACCACGGTGCAGGTGCCCGACAACAACCACCGGGACCAGGAGATCAACGACTACGCGGTGCCGATCCTGCGGCAGGAGGCCCTGGCCGCGCAGAGCGCCCGGATCGACACCGTCTCCGGCGCCACCGTGACCAGCGACGGCTACCGGGAATCGCTGCAGTCCGCGATCGACGCGGCGCACCTGAAGTGAGGGACGCGATGAACCTGACCGTGGAACTCGACCGCCGGGCCTGGGTGGTGCAGGTGATGGGGCTGCCGGTCAGCGTGCACCTGCGCGGGCCCGAGGTGCGCGCCGACGCGGTGGCGGAGCGGGTGGAGCGGGTCTTCACCGAGCTGCGCGGGATGGACGCGGTGTTCAGCACGTACCGGCCGGACAGCGTGCTGGGCCGCCTCGGCGGCGCGCTGCCCGACCCGGCCACCGCCGACCCGCTGGTGCGCGAGGTGGTGGCGCGCTGCGAGGAGGCCCGCCTGCGGACCGGCGGGTGGTTCGACGCGCGGCGCCTGCCGCTGCCCGGCGGCGGCACCGGCTTCGACCCGTCCGGCCTGGTCAAGGGGTGGGCGGTGGAGCGGGCCGCGCGGCACCTGGCCGACCTGCCCGGGCACGACCTCTGCCTCAACGCGGGCGGGGACGTGCTGCTGCGGACCGCGCCGGGCCGGCCGGCCTGGCGGGTCGGGATCGAGGACCCGGACCGCCCCGAACGCATGCTCGACGTCGTCGAGCGGGCGCACGGCGCCGTCGCCACCTCGGGCACCGCGCGGCGCGGCGCGCACATCACCGACCCGCGCGCCGGCCGGCCGGCCGAGGCCGTCCGGTCGGTCACCGTGGTCGGTCCCGAGCTGCTCTGGGCCGACGTGTACGCGACCGCGGCCGTCGCCCGGGGCGCGGACGCGCTGGACTGGCTGGCCACCCTGGACGGGTACGCCGCCCTGCTGGTGGACGCCGCGGGGCGGGTCCGGGCCACCCCGAACTGGCCCGGTTCCCGGCCGGCGACTCAGACCCGCGCCGCGTAGTCGGGCAGGTCGGCCTCGGTGGCCAGCGCGCCGGTGCTGCGGATCAGCATCGACTGCACCGGGCGGGCGGCCAGCAGCCGGTCCCGCAGCCACAGCCCCCAGCCGCTGGCCGGGGCGAGGAAGTGGCCGGGGTTGGCGCCGCGCTGCCAACGGGCCGCGTACCCGCGCATCCGCCGCTCGTACGCGGGTAGCGCGGCCCGGTGGTCGCCGTCGGCCAGGGCCAGCTCGCCGGCGAGCACGTACGCCCCGACGAGGCCGGTGCCGACCCCCATCCCGCCCAGGGTGACGCCCCACGCCGCATCGCCGAGCAGCACGCTGCGGCCGGTGTGCCAGCGGGGCACCGCCACCTTGGCGATGGCGTCGAAGTACAGCTCCGGCGCGGCGCGCAGCCCGGCCAGCAGCCGCGGCACGTGCCAGCCCAGGCCGGTGAAGGCGTCGGCGATCAGTGCCTTCTGCCACTCGACGTCGAGCCGGTCGTGGTCCTGCCCGGCCCCGGCGAAGACCACGAAGGCGGTGGCCCGGTCCGGCTCGCGCGGGTCGGCGGAGACGCTGGCCATCCGGCCGGGCACGTTGTACTGCCGGGGGACGACGTCCGCCCCGAGGTCGTTGGGCAGGTCCCAGCCGGCCAGGTGGTAGCCGAGGTGGGTCAGGTACGCCGACTCCGGGCCGAAGGCGAGCCGGCGCACCCCGGAGTGCATGCCGTCCGCGCCGACCACCAGGTCGACGGTGCGGTCGCCGCCCCGGGCGAGCTCGGCCCGCACCCCGTCGGCGGTCTCGGTGAGCGCGACGATCCGGTCGCCGAACCGGTACTCCACCCGGTCGGCGCCGCGCTCGTACAGGATCCGGGACAGGTCGCGCCGGCGGACCTCCAGCTCGCCCCCGGCGAACTCGGCCGGCAGCCGGAAGATCTCCCGGCCGTGCTCGTCCACCCGGCTCATCGCGCCGGCGTGGGTCTGCACCGCACGCAACTCGTCGAGCACCCCCATGGCGGCGAGCACGCCGAGGTGGGTCGGGCCCCGGAAGTCGACCGCGAAGCCGCTGGTCCGCAACGCGGGGGCGGCCTCGACGACGGTGACCTCGGCCCCGTACCGGGCCAGCCACCAGGCCATCGCCGGGCCGGCCACCCCGGCGCCGGAGACGAGCACGCGGAAGCCGCGCAGTGAAGAGGACATGTCCACCCCCGGAAACGAAACTGTGTCTCTTGGATACAGATTACTGTAGACACGGCTGTGGTCCACGAACAAGAGGGGTGCGTGTGGAGACCGGTGGCGTCGACAAGCGGCGGTTGTACGAGCTGCTGTGGGGCACCCCCAGCGGGCCCCGGCGCGGACCCCGCCCCACCCTCACCCTGGACGCGATCGCCCGGGCCGGCGTCGCGATCGCCGACGCCGAGGGGCTCGACAGGCTGATCATGCAGCGGGTCGCCGAGTCGCTCGACGTCACCAAGATGGCGCTCTACCGGTACGTGCCCGGCAAGACCGAGCTGGTCGCCCTGATGCTGGAGGCGGCGATCGGCGAGCCGCCCCCGCCCCCGGCCGACGCCGACTGGCGCGGCCAGCTCGACGACTGGGCCCGGCAGCTGTTCGACCGGTTCCGCCGCCACCCGTGGGCGCACGCCGCGACCATCATGCCGCGGGTGCCCGGCCCGAACGAGCTGGCCTGGCTGGAGCGGGTCGTCGCGGCCCTCGCCGGCACCGGGCTCACCGCCGGCGAGCAGCTGGACGTCGCGGTACTCCTGGTCGGCCACGCCCGCAACCTGGCCCAGCACTCGGCCGCCGGCACAGCCCCGGAGCAGGGCCGGGAGGCCGCGTTCACGGTGCTGGTACGCGGCCGGGAGGAGCGGTTCCCCGCCCTGGACGCCGCGCTGCGCGCGATCCCCACCGAGGCCCCCGGCGACCAGGCCCTCGATTTCGGCCTGGCCCGCATCCTCGACGGCATCCAGGCCCTTATCACCACCCGCGCCGCCGGCCGCCCAGCTCGCTGATCATGAAGTTGGCCGCCGCCGACCTCGGCGGGTGGGGCGGGGGTGCCGGACCGGACGCGGCGGGGAGAATGACCGGCATGCAGTCACACCCGAACGTGCAGGCGGTGCAGCAGGCGCTCGACGACGCGGGCGCGCGGGACGGTTCCGGCGGGGTCAGCCAGGTCCGCCTGCTGCCCGAGGCGGTGCACACCGCCGCGGCGGCGGCCGAGGCGCTCGGCGTCAAGGTCGGCGCCATCGCCAACTCGCTCATCTTCGACGCCGACGACGCGCCACTGCTGGTGCTCACCTCCGGCGCGCACCGGGTGGACACCGCCGGGCTGGCCGCGACCCTCGGCGTCACCCGGCTGCGCCGGGCGACCCCGGAGTTCGTCAAGCGGCACACCGGACAGGTGATCGGCGGCGTCGCCCCGGTCGGCCACCCCGGGCCGCTGCGCACCCTGGTGGACACCGCCCTGGCGGAGTACGACGAGGTGTGGGCGGCCGGCGGCGTGCCGCAGGCGGTCTTCCCCACCACGTACGCGGAGCTGCTGCGGATCACCGCCGGCACGCCGGCCGAGGTGGCGTGAGCGAGCGAACCGCTCAGCTCAGCGGCATGAGCACCGTTCCCGGCCTGGTCACGCTGCACGTGTGGCGGATCCCCCGGACGGCGGCGCCCGGGGCGCTGCGGCGGATGGCGACCCACCCGTGGCGGCTGCGCCGCCTGCCCGGCGTCCGGTTCGCCAAGCTGCTCGGCACCGGGACCGGCACCGGCTTCGGCCCGGGCGACGCCGACCCGACCCGCTGGGCCGCCCTGGTGGTCTGGGACTCCCCCGCCGCCGCGGCCGGCTTCGACGCCTCGCCGGTCGGGCGCTCCTGGGCCCGGATCGCGCGCGCCGCCGCCCGGGTGGAGCTGCGCCCGCTGACCAGCCGGGGCGAGTGGTCCGGCCGGCGGCCGTTCGGCGAGCCGTCCGGCGGCCCGGTCGACGGGCCCGTGCTGGCGCTGACCCGGGCCCGGCTGCGGGCCCGCCGGGCGGCCACCTTCTGGCGGGCGATCCCCCCCGTCGCCGCCGCCCTGCACGCCGCGCCCGGGCTGCTCGCCCGGTTCGGCGTCGGCGAGGCCCCGCTGGGCTGGCAGGGCACGGTGAGTGTGTGGCGCGCCCCGGCGGACCTGGTCGCGTTCGCGTACCGTCACCCGGAGCACCGCGCCGCGATCACGCGGACCCCCACCGAGGGGTGGTACGCGGAGGAGCTGTTCGCCCGGTTCGCGGTGCGTGCCGTGGTCGGCGACCGTGCGGTGCTGGGCTGGGCGGCCGAGGTCGACCCGGAAACGGCGAGAGGACACGGATGAGGTTGGTGCGCTGGACCCCGGACGATCTGGTCCGGCGGCTGGACGACGTGGTGGCCGTCTACGGCGAGGCGATGGGCTACCGCACCGACCTGCTGGAGGCGCGGCGCGGCTACATCGCCACCCACGTCCGCCGGCCCGGCTTCCGCGCCGTCGCCAGCCTCACCAGCGAGGGGCACCTGGTCGGCTTCGGGTACGGCTACCTCGGCGCCGCCGGCCAGTGGTGGCACGACCAGGTGCACCGGGCGCTGGACGCCGAGTCCCGGCAGCGCTGGCTGACCCACTGCTTCGAGGTGGTCGAGCTGCACGTCCGGCCGCCCGCGCAGGGGCACGGCCTCGGCGCCGGCCAGCTGCGCGCCCTGCTCACCATGGCGGAAGGCACCACCACCCTGCTCTCCACCCCCGAGGCGGACGAGCAGAAGTCCCGCGCCTGGCGGCTGTACCGCCGGTTCGGCTTCGTCGACGTCCTGCGCCACTTCCACTTCCCCGGCGACGAACGGCCGTTCGGGGTGCTCGGCCGGGACCTGCCGCTGCCCCCGCCGGCCCCCGGCCCGGCCACCCCGTGATCCGGCGCCGGCTGCCCTGGGCGCTGCTGGCCGTCCTGGTCCTCGCCCAGATCTGCTACCCGCTCACCGCCGGCGCCCCCCGGGCCGGGCTGACCGTGGCCACGGTACTGCTCGGCTACCTGCTCTCCGTGGGGCACGCCCTGCTCAGCCGGGGGCCGCGCGCCGCGCTCGCGCTGATCGCGGTGGCCACCGGCGGCGGCTTCGCGGTCGAGGCGCTCGGGGTGGCCACCGGCGTCCCGTTCGGCAGCTACGACTACTCCGGCGAGCTGGGGCCGAAGCTGGCCGGAGTGCCGCTGATCATCCCCCTGGCCTGGACCTGGATGGCCTGGCCGGCCTGGCTCGCCGCGGTCCGGCTCACCCGACCCGCCGCAGGCCGGGCGGCACCCGGACGGGTTCGCCGCCTCGGCCGGATCGCCCTCGCGGCGGTCGGGCTGGCCGCCTGGGACCTCTTCCTCGACCCGCAGATGGTGGCCGAGGGCTACTGGGTCTGGCGGGATGCCACTCCGGCGCTGCCCGGCCTGTCCGGCGTCCCGGCCAGCAATTACCTCGGCTGGCTGCTCTTCGCGGTGCTGCTGATGACCGCGCTGCGCCCGCTCGCCGGGCCGGCCGCGGACCGCGTCGACGGGCGGGACGAGCCGATGTTCGCGCTCTACCTGTGGACGTACGCCTCCAGCGTGCTGGCACACGCGGTCTTCCTCCGGCTGCCCGCCTCGGCGGCCTGGGGCGCGGCCGGCATGGCGGTGACCGCCGTGCCGCTGGCCGTGACGCTGCTGCGCGCCCGGCGCGCCGGCACCCCGCTCCGGGCGGTGGAGCCGGCGACCCGCCCCGGCGTTGACGCGCCGGCATGAGCGCCACCCTCGCCCTGGCCGTCGCGGTCGCAGCGCTCACCGCGCACACCCTGGTCAACGCCACCCGCTGGCTGCGCCGCCCCGCCGCCGGCCCGGTCGAGGTGACCGAGGCGGTGGCGGTGCTGCTGCCGCTGCGCGACGAGGCCGCCCGGGTGACCCCCTGCCTGCGCGCGCTGCTCGCCCAGCGGGGCGTACCAGACCTGCGGATCGTGGTGCTCGACGACGGCTCGACCGACGGCACCGCCGCCGTGGTGCGTACGGTGGCCGGCGACGACCGGCGGCTCACCCTGCTCACCGGGGTGGCCCCGCCGCCCGGCTGGCTCGGCAAGCCACACGCCTGCTGGCAGCTGGCCACCCGGACCGACCCGGCGCCGACCGTGCTCGCCTTCGTCGACGCCGACGTGGTGCTCGACCCGTACGCCGTGGCGGCCGCGGTGACCGAGCTGCGCGCGGCGGACGCGGCGCTGCTGTCGCCGTACCCCCGGATCGTGGTGCGGACGGTGGCCGACCGGCTGGTGCAGCCGCTGCTGCAGTGGCTGTGGCTGACCTTCCTGCCGCTGCGCGCGATGGAACGCTCGCCGCGGCCGTCCCTCGCGGCGGCGGGCGGCCAGTTCCTGGTCGTCGACCGGGCCGGCTACCTGCGGGCCGGCGGGCACGCGGCGGTGGCCGACAAGGTTCTGGAGGACATCGAGCTGGCCCGGGCGGTCAAGCGCTCCGGTGGCCGGATCGCCCTCGCCGACGGCTCCCGGCTGGCCACCTGCCGGATGTACGAGACCTGGCCACAGCTGCGTGACGGCTACAGCAAGTCGCTCTGGGCGTCGTTCGGCCACCCGGTCGCCGCCGCCCTGGTGATCGCCCTGCTGCTCCTGCTCTACACCGCTCCCCCGCTGATCGCCGTGGTGCTCGCCCCGACGGCGCCACTGGTGTCAATGGTTGCGCTCGTCGCATACCTGCTCGGGGTCGCCGGGCGGGTGGTCACCGCGCGGGCCACCGGCGGGCGCGGCTGGCCCGACGCGCTGGCACACCCCGTATCCATCGCGGTCCTCGGATGGTTGACCCTGCGGTCGTACCATCTGCGGAAGCGACGCCGGCTCACCTGGCGGGGTCGCCCGGTCAGCTAGGAGGGGCACGTCATGGCGCGGATCGTGGTCATCGGCGCCGGCGTGGGCGGCCTGGCCACCGCCGCCCGGCTGGCGGTCACCGGACACGAGGTCACCGTGTTCGAGCAGGCCGACACGGTCGGCGGCAAGCTCGGCCGGTACGCCCACGACACCCCGGAGGGAACGTACCGGTTCGACACCGGTCCCAGCCTGGTCACTCTGCCCCAGGTCTTCCACGACCTGTTCGAGGCGACCGGGGCGAAGCTCGACGAATACCTGGACCTGGTGCCGTTGGACCCGATCGTCCGGCACGTCTTTCCCGGTGGCGGGCCGACCCTGGACTCCTGCGCCGACCCGGCCGAGTTCACCGCCCGGATCGGCGCGGCCCTCGGCGACCGGGCCGCCGCGGACTGGCAGCGGCTCTGGCGGAGGGCCACCCGGGTCTGGGCGGCGTCGCACCGGGACATCCTCGGCCGGGCCATCGACTCCCCGCGGGACCTGGCCGCGCTGGCCTGGCGGCTCGGCGACCTCGCCGCCATCGGCCCCGGCCGCACCCTGCGCGGCCTCGGCCGCCGCCACCTGTCCGACCCGCGGCTGCGGATGCTGCTCGACCGGTACGCCACGTACACCGGCGCCGACCCGCGTCGCGCCCCGGCCGCCCTGGTCGCCGTCCCCTACGCGGAGCTGGCGTTCGGCGGCTGGTACCTGCGCGGCGGGCTGGGCACCCTCGCCGACGCGCTGCTGTCGCGCTGCCTGGACCTGGGCGTGGTGGTGGAGACCGGCACCACGGTCACCCGGATCGACGCCACCGGCGGCCGGGTGCACGGGGTACGCCTCGCCGGGGTGGCCGCGCCGGTCCCGGCCGACGTGGTGGTGGCCAACGTGGACGCGCTCACCCTCTACCGGAACCTGCTGCCCAGCCCACGCCGGCTGGCCGGGCTCACCGACCGCAGCCTGGCCGGCTTCGTGCTGCTGCTCGGCGTACGCGGGGACTCCGGGCTGGCCCACCACAACGTGTTCTTCCCCCGCGACCACGACGCCGAGTTCGACGCGGTCTTCGGCGACCCGGGGCGGGGCGTCCGGGCCCGGCCGGCCCTCGACCCGACGGTCTTCGTCACCGTGGCCGACGACCCGACGGTCCGGCCGGACGGGCACGAGGCGTGGTTCGTGCTGGTCAACGCCGCGCGCCACGGCACCGCCGCGGGCGCGGTCGACTGGCGCCGGCCGGGGCTCGCCGAGGCGTACGCCGACCGGATCCTCGACGTGCTCGCCGAGCGGGGCGTGGACGTCCGGGACCGGCTGGCGTTCCGGGAGATCCGTACCCCGGCCGACCTGGGCGCCGCCACCGGCGCGCCGGGTGGGGCCATCTACGGCACGGCCGGGGGGCTGCTCCGCCCGGCCAACCGGGGCCCGGCGGCGGGGTTGTGGCTGGTCGGCGGCTCCACCCATCCCGGCGGCGGCCTCCCCATGGTCACCCTGTCCGCGCAGATCGTCGCCGACGAGATCGGCGTCGCCTGGTAGCGGCCCGGCGGATCGGCGGCGGTCAGCCGGCGTCGATCAGGGCGCGGCGGACGGCGGAGAGGAGCTGCCCGAGGCCGAACCCGGCCAGCAGCACCCAGACCGTGGTCGTCATCGTGATGGTGCCGGCGATCAGGTCGGCGTCGATCAGCCCGGTGAGCCCGGTGACCAGCAGTCCGACCAGGGCCACGCACACCCGGGTCGGCCGCTCCCCCACGGTGACCGCGCCGATCTCCCGCATCCCGGCCGAGACCGCCCGCGCCCGGACGTACTCGTGCAGCCAGGACAGCCCACCGGCCGCGGCCGCCAGCGCGCCCGGCGCGCCGAGCAGCCAGAACGCGATCAGCCAGGCGGCCTCGCCGAGCCGGTCGGCGACCGAGTCGTAGACGTAGCCGAGCCGGGTGGTGCGGTTGGTGGCCACCGCCACCGCGCCGTCGACGCTGTCCGCCACGGCGGCCAGCAGCACGAACAGCGCGCCGAGGAACGGCCCGTCGCCCTCCCGCCCGACCAGCAGCGGTACGCAGAAGCAGAGCAGCACCCCGACCACGGTCACCGCGGTCGGGCCGACCCGGAGCCGGCCCAGGAGGTAGCCCACGTGGTAGGCGAAGCGCAGCCACGCGCGGACCACCGGGGCCGCCGCCCGGGGGTCGAAGCCGCCGTGCAGTCGCGCCCACGCGGTCGCGTACTGGTCCCAGTTCAGCTGTGTGCCCACCACGGGATCAACCGTAGAAGGGCGGGGCGGGTGTCGCGGGCCGGGTGGTCACACCCGTGCGTCGGCCCGCAGGTGCTGCCAGACCTCACGGGTGGCGGTGGACCGGTTGAGGGTGATGAAGTGGATCCCCGGCACGCCCTCGTCGAGCAGCTTGGCGCACATCTCGCTGGCCTGCTCGATGCCGAGCCGCCGGACCGCCTCCGGGTCGTCGGCCACCTTCTCGAACCGCGCGGCCAGCGCGGGCGGGAACGGCGCGCCGGAGAGCTGCACGGACCGCTCGATGGTGCCGATCTGGGTCACCGGCATCACCCCGGCCAGGATCGGGGTGTCGCAGCCGGCCGCCGCCGCCCGGTCCCGCAGCCGCAGGTAGTCGTCGGCGTCGAAGAACATCTGGGTGATCGCGAACGCGGCTCCCGCCCGGCACTTGCGGACGAAGTGCGCCGTGTCGCTGGCCACGTCCGGGGACCGCGGGTGCTTGTACGGGAAGGCGGCCACTCCGACGCTGAAGTCGCCGGCGTCGCGGATCAGCCGGACCAGCTCCTCGGCGTACCGCACGCCCTCCGGGTGCCGGACCCACTCGCCGCCCGGGTTGCCCGGCGGGTCGCCGCGGACGGCCAGCACGTTCCGGACGCCGACCGAGGCCAGCCGGCCGATGACGTGCCGTAGCTCGGCGACCGAGTGGTTGACCGCGGTCAGGTGCGCCATCGGCAGCAGGGTGGTCTCGGTGGCGATCCGCTCGGTCACCGAGACCGTGGTGTCCCGGGTCGAGCCGCCGGCGCCGTAGGTGATCGAGACGAACGAGGGGCGCAACGACTCCAGCTCGCGGATGGCCTGCCAGAGCAGCCGCTCCCCCTGCGGGGTCTTCGGCGGGAAGAACTCGAAGGAGAAGGTCGGCTGGCCGTCGCGGATCAGCTCCCCGATCGCCGGCTGCGGATTGGGGAGGACGGAGGGAAGACCGAGCGCCACGCCCCGACTGTAGTCGCCGCGTCCCGCCGTACCCAGGACATTCCCAGCCCGCGAGCACGGCACGGCGGAGCGTCGTACCCCAGGGGTAGAAACGGGGCAGCGCGGTGGGACCGGCCGGCGGCCGGCGCCCGGGGGCCCGCGCGGGGGTCAGCACGATCGGCGGCGCGCCGGGCACCCGCGCCGTCACCGCGCCGAAACCCGCCGGAGGACCGATGAGCCCGTTCCCGCCCGCCGACCCGCGCCCGCTCGGGCCGCTCCTGGCCGAGCTGCGGTCCGCGCGCGGCTGGAGCCAGCAGCGGCTCGCCGCGGCGCTCTGCGCCACCTCCGGCGTGCCGGCGCTGACCCGGCACGAGGTCTCCCGCTGGGAGCGTCAGCGCCGGCTCCCCGGCGACTTCTGGCTGGGCTGGCTCGCGGTGGTTCTCGGCGTGCCGGGTGGCCTGCTCGTCGACGCGGCGGCGCACAGCCGCCGGCTGGGCACGGTGCCGGCGGCGGTCGACCGGGTCGGCGCCCGTTCCCGGATCGCCCTGCTCACCCTGGCCCACCGCTGGGCGGCCGACCCGGACGGCGCGTCGCTCGGCGGCCCGCTCGCCGCGGCCGTCCCGGTGACGCCCGACGAAGCGCCGATACCGGACGGGTCGGGAGCGGACGGGCGGACACCGGGCAGGCCGGGAGCGGCCGGGCGGCCCGGGGACGATCTGACCGAACTGCGCCGCTGGGACGACCTGCTGGGCGGGGCGGACCTGGTTGGGCACGGCGCCCGCCGGTTGCACCGCGCGGTCCGGGTCTACCGGGCCACCGGGCCCGCCGGCCGGCGCCGACTGCTGCCGGAACTGGCCGAGTCCGCCCAGCTCGCCGGCTGGCTCGCCGCCGACGCCGGGGACGTGACCGGCGCCCTGGACGCCTACCGGCTGGCGCTGCGCGCGGCGGCCGCCGCCGATCGGGCGTTCGCCGGGCACGTGCTCGGTTCGGCGAGCCACCTGCTGGCCGGCGTGGGCGACCCGGCGGGGGCGCTGGCGCTGGCCCGCGCCGGGTACGCGGGCTGCCGGGACGCCGCCTCACCCGGGTTGCGGGCGCTGCTGCTGCACCGGGTGGCGTTCGCCGCCGCGCTCGCCGGGCGGTCCCGGGCCGCCCGGGGGGCCCTTGACGCGGCCGGGCGGACCGGGGATCCCGCACCGGGCCGGGAGCCGCCCTGGCTCTACTGGCTCGACCCGGCCGAGCTGGCCGCGCTGGCCGGTCGCACCCTGGTCGCGCTGGGCCGGCCCGGGCCGGCGATGCCGCTGCTGGCACCGGTCGCGGACGCTCCGGGCCGCCCCCGCCGGGCGGCGGTCTACGGCGGCTGGCTGGCTCGGGGGCACCTTCAGCTCGGCGACGTCGAGGCGGCCTGCGCGGTGGCCGGCGCCGCGCTGCTCGACGCGGTCCGGTCCGGCTCGCCCCGGGCGGTCGGCCAGCTCACCGAGGTCCGCCGCCGGCTGGCCGCGCACCGCGACGAGCCGGCGGCCCGGCGGTACGCCGACCTGCTCGCCGCGGCCCGCCCCTGGTTGCCGCTGCGGCCGGAGAACCGGCCCGGCGCGCCCCGGTCGCGACACTCCCGGGCCACCCCCCGCGCGCCACGCCGACCCGGCGACACGACGGGACCGGTGGGGACCGGCTAGCGTTCTGGCGTGACCCACGCTGCTCCCGTCTCCCCCGTCGACCGCGCCGGCCTGCGCCAGCGGATCGACAAGTCGCTCACCGAGTTCCTCGCCGGCCAGCGGGGCTGGCTGACGGCCGTCGACGACGGCCTGGTGCCGGTCGCCGAGGCGATCGAGGCGTTCGTGCTGGGCGGCGGGAAGCGGCTGCGCCCGGCCTTCGCGTACTGGGGCTACCGGGGCGCCGGCGGGGTCGACTCCGACCAGGTGGTGAGCGCCCTGGCGGCGCTGGAGTTCGTGCAGGCCAGCGCCCTGATCCACGACGACCTGATGGACCGTTCCGACACCCGGCGCGGCGAGCCGGCGGTGCACCGGCGGTTCGCGGCCCGACACCGGGCGGCGGGCTGGGGCGGCGACCCGGACGGGTTCGGGGACGCGGCGGCGATCCTCCTCGGCGACCTCTGCCTGGTCTGGTCGGACGAGCTGCTGCACTCGTCCGGCCTCGATCCACGTACGGTGGCCCGGGCCCGGCCGGTCTTCGACGAGATGCGCACCGAGGTGACCGTCGGGCAGTACCTGGACGTGCTGACCCAGGCCACCGGGGACACCTCGCGGGAGCGGGCCGGCAAGGTGGCCCGCTACAAGTCGGCGAAGTACACGGTCGAGCGGCCGCTGCTGCTGGGCGCCGCGCTGGCCGACGCGCCGGCCGAGGTGCACGCCGCGTACTCGGCGTACGGGCTGCCGCTGGGCGAGGCGTTCCAGCTCCGCGACGACGTGCTGGGCGTCTTCGGGGACCCGGAGCGCACCGGCAAGCCGGCCGGCGACGACCTGCGCGAGGGCAAGCGGACCTACCTGGTGGCGGCGGCCCTGGAGGCGCTCGACGAGGCCGGCCGGGAGTTGCTGCTCGGCGGGCTCGGCGATCCGGGGTTGGACGCCGACGGGGTGACCCGGCTGCGCGAACTGATCACGGCGAGCGGGGCGCTGGAGCGTACCGAGCGGCGCATCGCCGCGCTGACCGAGAGCGCCCTGGCCGCCCTGACCACGGTCGACCTGGACACCGAGGCCCGGCAGGCCCTGGTCGACCTGGCCATCGCCGCCACCCGCCGCACCGACTGACCCCCCGCCCCCGCCCGCCCCGCCCACCGACGGTCGATCATGAGGTTGGCGGCGAAGTGGATCTCCATCGGCGCCGCCAACCTCATGATCGACGAGGGCCCCGCGGAGGGGGCGCTGGGTGGGTCAGAAGCCGAGGGCCTGGGCGCGGCGCTTGACCTCGCGGGCCTGGTCGCTGGCGAGGGTGGCGGCGAGCGTGCCGGCGGGGAGGGTGGAATCCTCCTCGTAGAGCCAGCGCAGCGCCTCCTCGTCGTCGTACCCGGCGTCGGCGAGCAGGTTGAGCACGCCGGGCAGGTGCTTGAGCACGGTGCGGTTGGCCACCAGGTCGGCCGGCACCCGGCGTACGCCGTCCCGGCGTACCGCGATCAGCTCGCGGTCCCGGATCATCTGGTGCACCTTGCTGATCGACAGGTCGAGGCGCTCGGCCACGTCCGGCAGGGTCAGCCAGCCGGCCGGATCGGTGGGCCCGGGCAGGCCGGCGGCGGCCTGGTCGGCGGGTACGGAATCGGTCACCCGACCACCCTGCCACGTGCCGCGCCGGTCCTCGCACCGGCACCCCGTCCGGCGCGGGACGGCCCTGGTCGGAGGGTCCCGCGTGCGCGTCGGGACCGCCGGGTCGCACCCCCGCTGTAGCATCCTGTTCAACCTTCACCCGATGGACACATAGACTTCCTGCCGATGGACACACAGGTCGCCGACACGTTGCTGGGCTCGCTGATCGACGGGCGCTACCGCATCCGCGGTCGCGTGGCCCGTGGCGGCATGGCGACCGTGTACACCGCCACCGACGAGCGCCTGGAGCGCACCGTGGCGGTCAAGATCATTCATCCGACCCAGGCGCCCGAGGCCCGGGCCCGCCTGGCCGGGTTCGTGACGCGGTTCACCGACGAGGCGAAGACCATCGCCCGGCTGACCCACCCCAACGTGGTGGCGGTCTACGACCAGGGCACCCACGCCGGCCTCCCCTATCTGGTGATGGAGTACGTGCGGGGGCGCACCCTGCGCGACGTGCTGATCGAGCGGCGGCGGCTCGACCCGGACGAGGCGCTGGCCATCGCCGAGCAGATGCTCGCCGCGATCGCCGCCGCACACCGGGCCGGCCTGGTGCACCGTGACGTCAAGCCGGAGAACGTGCTGGTCGCCGAGGCGCCCACCGGCGGCCCCGCCAACCTGGTGGACAGCGTGGTCAAGGTGGCCGACTTCGGGCTGGCCCGGGCGGTCGAGGCGAGCGCCGAGGAGGAGAACGGCAACCAGCTGATGGCGACCGTGGCGTACGTCGCCCCGGAGCTGGTCACCGAGGGCCGCGCCGACCCGCGCACCGACGTCTACTCGGCCGGCATCGTGCTGTTCGAGATGCTCACCGGCCGGGTGCCGTACGACGGCGACCGCCCGGTGGAAGTCGCGTGGCAGCACGTCGACCGGGACGTGCCCGCCCCCTCGACGCTGGTCCCGGGGCTGCCCAAGGTCCTCGACGACCTGGTCGGCCGGGCCACCCGCCGGGATCCGGGCGCCCGGCCCACCGACGCCGGCGCGCTGCTGGCCGAGGTGCAGGTGGTGCGGGACGATCTGGGCAACTCCAACTCGCACACCGCGGTGCTGCGCCGGGTGGACGACACCGCCCCGGTGTCCCAGCCGACCATGGTGGTGGCGGCGGTCCGGCCGGCCGACCGCCCGGCCTGGGCCCGGCTGCCGGAGGGGGGCGGGCCGCGCCCGCACCGCCGCCGGGCCGCCACCGAGGACGAGAGCCTCGGTTCCCGGCTGACCGGCGTGCGTACCCGGGTGATGGGCTCCCCCCGCGGCCGGCTGGCGGTCGCCGCGGCGGCCGTGGTGCTCGGCCTGGTGGCCGCGGTCGGCGGCTGGTGGTTCGGGGTGGGCCGCTACACGGTCGCCCCGCAGCTGGTCAGCCTGACCAAGGCCGAGGCGCAGGCGCAGGCCGCCCGGGGCGGCTTCACCGTCCGCTACGCCGAACCGCACTACGACGAGAAGGTCCCCAAGGACAGCGTGCTGGGGCAGAACCCGGCCTCCGCGGCGCGGATCCTCAAGGGCGGCACGATCACCCTCACCCTCTCCCTCGGCCCGGAGCAGCTGCCGGTGCCGGACGTGGTGGGCCAGGACTTCGAGCTGGCCAAGACCCAGCTGACCGACGCCAAGCTGGTCCCGGTGAAGGGCGCCGCCCGGTACAGCGACGAGCTGCCCGCCGGGGTGGTGCTGGACACCAACCCGAAGGTGGGCACGGTGGTCAAGCCGGGCGCCAAGGTGACCCTGGTGCTGAGCAAGGGCCGCGCGCCGATCAGCGTGCCGAACCTGGTCGGCAAGAACATCAACGAGGCACGGGGGATCCTCGCCCAGCTCGGGTTGACCCCGGTCGAGACGTACAAGGACTCCGACAAGCCCAAGGACGAGGTGCTCGGCCAGAGCCCGGCCGACGGCACCGGCGTGGAGAAGGGCGCCCAGGTCAAGCTGGAGATCAGCAAGGGCCCGGCGCAGGTGGTCGTGCCCCGGGTCGTCGACATGCCGTGCCAGCAGGCCAAGCAGGTGCTGGAGAGCCAGGGTTTCCCGGTCAACATCCAGCTCAATCCCAACGGGGTGGCCCGCTTCCAGAACCCGGGCGAGAACACGCCGGTGCCCCCCGGCACCACGGTCACGGTGACCTGCCTGTGAGCGGCCCGTTGAGCGCGCGGCGGCGGGTCGGCTCGCACACCCTCACCTCCGGCGGCCTGGCGAAGGCGGCGCTGCCGTACGTCGACGCGGCCGCCTCCGAGGTGGTGCAGGTCTACGTCGCCAACTCACGGGGCTGGGCCCTGCCGGCGGGCGACCCGGCGCAGGACTCGCTGTTCCGGGACGGCTGCGGCGAGCGCGGCGTGCCGGTCTTCATCCACGCCTCGCTGCTGGTCAACCTGGGCTCCCCCACCCCGGCCACGGTCGAGCGGTCGGCGCAGACCCTGGCGCACGCGCTGCGCCGGGGCCGGGCGATCGGCGCCGAGGGGGTGGTCTTCCACGCGGGCAGCGCGGTGGACGCCGGGCACGCCGAGGCGGCGATGCGGCAGGTACGCGAGGCCCTGCTGCCGCTGCTCGAGGAGACCGCGGCGGCCGGCGGACCGATGCTGCTGGTGGAGCCGAGCGCCGGGGGCGGCCGGTCGCTGGCCAGCCGGGTCGAGCACCTGGGCCCCTACCTGGACGCGGTGGAGCGGCACCCGATGATGGGCGTCTGCTTCGACACCTGCCACGCCTGGGCCGCCGGGCACGACCTGGCCGCCGAGGGCGGGATGACCGCGACGCTGGACACCCTGGTCACCACGGTGGGAGCGGACCGGTTGAAGCTGGTGCACGCGAACGACTCGAAGGACCTGTGCGGTTCGACCCGGGACCGGCACGAGAACATCGGCAAGGGCACCATCGGCGAGCCGGCGTTCGCCGAGCTGATGCGCCACCCGGCCACCGCCGGCGTTCCGGTGCTGGTGGAGACCCCCACGGAGAAGCACGTCGGCCACGCCGCCGACATCGCCGCCCTCAAGCGCCTCCACCCCTGACCGATCCCCACCCAGGGCACCCCGCGCCGCACCCATGGCGTTGATCAAGAAGTTTGCGTCACCCGGCCAGCGGACTTCGACGCAAACTTCTTGATCAACAAGGGCGCGGCGGCCGACGCGGCGCTGCCGCACATGCCGTCAGCCGCGGAGGGTGGCCGCGAGGATGTCGGCGGCCCGGTCGACGGCCTCGTCCGACACGTCGAGGTGGGTGACCAGGCGGGCGGTACGGGGGCCGAGCACCGAGATCAGCAGGCCCTCCGCCCGGGCGGCGGCCGCCAGGGCCTTCGCGTCGAGCGGGTGCTTGGTCAGGTCGAGCGGGACGATGTTGGTCCGCACCGGGGTGGCCAGCACCCCGAACGGGGCGACCGCCTCGGCCAGCCGGGCCGCCTTGGCGTGGTCCTCGGCGAGCCGCCGCACGTGGTGCGCCAGGGCGTACCGGCCGGCGGCGGCGAGGAGGCCGACCTGCCGCATGCCGCCGCCCATCCGCTTGCGGACGAACCGGGCCCGCGCGATCTTCTCCGCGCTGCCCACCACCACCGAGCCGACCGGCGCGCCGAGGCCCTTGGAGAGGCACACCGACAGGGTGTCGAAGAGCGCGCCGTACTCGTGCAGCGGGACGCCGTCGGCGACGTGCGCGTGCCAGATCCGGGCACCGTCGCAGTGCAGGGCCAGCTCGTGCTCGTCGGCGATCCGGCGCAGCTCGCGCAGGGTCGCCAGCGGGATCACCCCACCGCCGCCCCGGTTGTGGGTCTGCTCGACGGCGATCGCCCGGGTCGGCACCGCGAAGTAGCCGTCGGGGCGGACCATCCCGGCCACCACGTCCGGGTCGATCTCCGCGCCGACCGCCGGCCAGGTCCGCGACGAGATCCCGCCGTACGCGGCCGCCGCGCCGATCTCGTACGTGACGACGTGCGCGTCGGCGTCGCAGAGCAGCTCGTCCCCGGGCGGCACCAGCAGCTGGAGGGCGATCTGGTTGGCCATCGAGCCGGTCGGGGCGAAGAGCGCGGCCTCGTGCCCGAAGAGCGCGGCGACCTCGGCCTCCAGCGCGGCGACGGTGGGGTCCTCGCCGTACACGTCGTCGCCGACCTCGGCGGCGGCCATCGCCTCCCGCATCCCGGCGGTGGGCCGGGTCACGGTGTCCGAACGCAGATCAACAAACTCAGCCACGCAGCATCTCCGCAACCAGGAAGGCCAGCTCCAGCGACTGCTGGGTGTTCAGTCGCGGGTCGCAGGCGGTCTCGTACCGGTCGGGCAGGTCGAGGTCCTCGATGCCCTGGGCGCCGCCGAGGCACTCGGTGACGTCCTCGCCGGTCAGCTCGACGTGCAGCCCGCCCGGGTGGGTCTCCAGGCCGCGGTGCACCTCGAAGTAGCCGAGCACCTCGTCGACGATCCGGTCGAAGTGCCGGGTCTTGTAGCCGTTCGAGGACTCGTGGGTGTTGCCGTGCATCGGGTCGCACTGCCAGACCACCTTGGCGCCGGCCGCGGTGACCTTGGCGACGATCGGCGGCAGGGCGTCCCGGACCCGGTGGTTGCCCATCCGGCTGATCAGGGTGAGCCGGCCGGGGATGTTGTCCGGGTTGAGCTTCTCGCACAGCTCGATGGCCTCGTCCGGGGTGGTCGTCGGGCCGAGCTTCACGCCGATCGGGTTGGCGATCCGGGAGATGTAGTCGATGTGCGCGCCGTCGATCTGCCGGGTGCGCTCACCGATCCAGAGGAAGTGCCCGGAGAGGCCGTACGCCCGGTTGCCGGAGATCCGGGTGAGCGCCCGGTCGTACTCCAGCGCGAGGGCCTCGTGGGAGCAGTGGAGGGTGACCGTCCGCAGCGCCTCGTCGTCGGTCATCCCGCAGGCCCGGATGAACGCGATGGCCCGGTCGATCTCCCGGGCGATCGCCTCGTAGCGCTCGCCGGCCGGCGACTGCCGGACGAAGTCCTTATTCCAGTCGTGCACCGCGTGCAGGTCGGCCAGCCCGCCGGCCAGGTACGCCCGGAGCATGTTCATCGCGGCGGCCGAGTTGGCGTACGCCCGGATCATGCGCTGCGGGTCGGCGACCCGCGCCTCCGGCGTGGCCTCCAGCGAGTTGATCATGTCGCCGCGGTACGCGGGGAGACCGCGCGCGTCGGTGGGCAGCGACCGGGGCTTGGTGTACTGGCCGGCGACCCGGGCCACCTTCACCACCGGCAGGGACGCGCCGTAGGTCAGCACGATCGCCATCTGGAGCAGCGTGCGGGCGTTGGCCAGCAGGTGGCTCTCGGTGTTGTCGGCGAAGGTCTCCGCGCAGTCCCCGCCCTGGAGCAGGAACGCCTTGCCCTCGCAGACCAGCGCGAGGCGCTGCCGGAGCTGGTCGACCTCGTACGGGGCGACCACCGAGGGCACCGTGTCGAGCACCTTGCAGACCTCGGCGACCCGGACCGGGTCCGGCCAGGGCGGGGTCTGGGCGCGGGGCAGGTCCCGCCAGCGGTCCAGGCCGAGGGCCGCGTCCTCGGCGGAGTCGACGGTCGGACGGCTGGTCTGCAGGCTCGGGCTGCCCACCGCGGGGTGACTCAGTTGATGCCACTCATGGCGCATGACAGAAAGCGTACGGCGACCGCCGGGGCGACCCGCCGCCGAGGGGGAGGGTTCCGGCCACTGGGAGACGCCCGCCACACCGGGGTGGGAACGCAGGTCAGCCCGGGTGGCGGGTCACGGGGTGGTGGCCGGCTCCGGGGTGTTGCCGCCCGGCGCCTCGCCGTCGATGCACCAGTCGGCCCCGCTGCGGGTGACGGTGAACAGCAGCGGCCGGGTGGCCTTGCGGCCGCTGACGGCGACCGTCACGGCCGTGCTGACCTCCTGGCCGTGCGGGCCGGACCGGACGTCGGTGATCGTGGCCGCCGGCACGGTGAAGTGGTCGGCGAAGTCACCGTTCGGGCCGGTGGCATCGGCGTCGAAGGCGGCCTGCGCGGGCGCGCAGAGCTGGCTGCGGCCGGCGTCGACGTCCTTGGCGGCCATCGCGTCGAGGTACGCCTGCACCCGTTCCCGGCTCTTGGCGGCGGCCTCCTCGGCCGGGGCCTTCTGCGGCGCGCCGGAGCCGGCACCGCCGCCGGAATCGCCCCCGCCGGTGAGGCCGCAGCCGGTCAGGGCGACCGGTAGGAGCGCGAGCAGGGCAGCGCCGGTGGCCACCCTCCGGTGCGGCTGACCCATCGGTCCCTCCCATCGAGCCCGGGGCATCGAGACGTGCCGAGCCGCGAGTGTGTCACATCGACCCGCGCGGCGGTCGGCGACCTCCCTCCCCATCCTCACCCCGGACGCCTCGACCGGCCGGACGGCACGCGGCGGCCGCCCGGCGCGGGCCGGTGGTCGGAGACGCGGGCGGGGAGGGGCCGGTGCGGCCCCTCCCCGCCGGGTGGGTGGTGCGTCGGCCCTCGGCTCAGCCGAGACCGCCCTTGATGGCGCTGATCAGCTCACCGTTGCTGGTGTCACCGGAGAGCTCCCAGAAGAACGCGCCACCGAGGCCCTGGTTGTTCGCGTACGTCATCTTGCCGCCGATGGTGGCCGGGGTGTCGTAGCTCCACCAGTTCGAGCCGCACTTGGCGTACGCGGTGCCGGCGATCGTGCCGGTCGCCGGGCAGGTGTTCCTGAGCACCTTGTAGTCCTCGATGCCCTGCTCGTAGGTGCCGGGCGCCGGGCCGGTGGCGGTCCCGCCCGGGGCGGTCTGGGTGACCCCGGTCCAGCCCCGGCCGTAGAAGCCGATGCCGAGCAGCAGCTTGTCGGACGGGATGCCCTTGGACTTGAGCTTCTGGATCGCCGCGTCGGACCAGAAGCCCTGCTGCGGGATGCCGGTGTACGAGGTGAGCGGCGAGTGCGGCGCGGTCGGACCCTGGGCCGCCCAGGCGCCGAAGTAGTCGTACGTCATCGGCATGAGCCAGTTGAGGTACGGCGCGGCGCCGGCGTAGTCGGTGGCGTCGATCTTGCCGCCGCTGCTGCCGTCGGCGGTGATCGCCGCGGTGACCAGGAAGCTGGAGCCGAACCTGGCCCGCAGCGCGCTGATCACGTTCTTGAAGGCGTTCGGGCCGCTGGCGTCGCACTGCAGGCCGCAGGCGTTCGGATACTCCCAGTCGATGTCGATGCCGTCGAAGACGTCGGCCCAGCGGGAGTCCTTGATCAGCGCGTAGCACGAGTCGGCGAACGCGGCCGGGTTCTGCGCGGCCTGGGTGAAGCCGGCCGACCAGGTCCACCCGCCGAAGGACCAGATCACCTTCAGGTTCGGGTACATCTTCTTCAGCTTGCGGAGCTGGTTGAAGTTGCCGCGCAGCGGCTGGTCCCAGGTGTCGGCCACGCCGTCCACGCTGTCCGCCGCGGTGTACGCCTTGTCGTAGTCGGCGTAGCTGTCACCGATGGTGCACCGGCCGCCGGTGGTGTTGCCGAAGGCGTACAGCAGGTGGGTCATCTTGGCGGCCGACCCGCTGGTGTGGACGTTCTTCACGTGGTAGTTGCGGCCGTAGACGCCCCACTCGGTGAAGTAGCCGACGACCTTCTTCCCGCCCGAGGGCGGCGGGGTCGTGGGCGGCGGGGTGGTGGGCGAGGGGGTCGGCGAGACCGTGGGCGAGGGGGTCGGGGACGCGGTCGGCGAGGTGGTCGGGGACGGGGCGCTGGTGGTCGGGGTGCCGCCGCCGGAGCAGGACCCGCCGTTGACCGTGCAGTTCAGCGGTGCCGCGTACGGGCCGGTGCCGTTGTAGCCCCAGCTGAAGCTGGCCCCGGGGGCGAGCGGCCCGGCCCAGCTCTTCTTGACCGCCACGTAGTGGGTGCCGCTGCTGGTGACGTCGGCGTCCCAGAAGCTGCTGATGGTCGTGCCGGCCGGCAGGTCGAACTCGATACGCCAGGTGTCCACGCTGGCGCTGGTGCCGTTGGTGACGGTCACCTTCGTCTCGTGACCGGTCCCCCAGTCCTGCACCTTGGTGAAGGTGGCGGTCACGCTGCCCGCGGCGGAGGCGGTCGCCAGAGGCATCGCCGCGGCCACCAGCGCGACCACGGCGCCGGTGGCCCAGAGGGCCCGGCGGAGCGATCTCTTCATACGGCGTCTCCCCAATAGTTAGGAAACTTTCCTGATTGAATGCTGAGACGCTACTCACGCCGTCATCACTTCGTCAAGATGTAGATGCTTCGATCTCTGGTCGCCCGGCCCCGCCCCCCGCCGCCGGGCGCGTAGCCTCGGCGCATGAGCGTTTTCGACGTACGGATCGACGCCCTCTCCGGCGGCCCGGCGGACCTCGCGCGGTACCGGGGCCGCGCCCTGCTGGTGGTCAACGTGGCCTCGCGGTGCGGGCTGACCCCGCAGTACGCCGGCCTCCAGACCCTCGCCGACGCCTACGCCGACCGGGGGCTGACCGTGCTCGGGGTGCCGTGCAACCAGTTCGCCGGGCAGGAGCCCGGCACGGCCGCCGAGATCGAGGAGTTCTGCCAGGTCAACTACGGGGTGACCTTCCCGCTGACGGAGAAAATCGACGTCAACGGCCCCGACCGGCACCCGCTCTACGCGGAGCTGGTGTCCACGCCGGACGCCGAAGGCCACACCGGCGACATCCGGTGGAACTTCGAGAAGTTCCTGGTCGCGCCGGACGGCACGGTGGCGGCCCGGTTCGCCCCGCAGGTCACCCCGGACTCCCCCGAGCTGCGGGCCGCGATCGAGAAGGTGCTGCCGGCCTGATCCACCCGACGACCCACACCAAAGACCGCGCCCACCCGGTCGGGTGGGCGCGGTCGCGCGTGGGACCGGTCAGCCCGCGACGGACTTGAAGACCGGGTAGTAGCCGCCGGACTGCCCGGCCGCCGTCGGGTGGTACGAGATGGTCAGGTTGAGGTAGTTCAACGCGTGCAGCCACTTCTCGCCGTAGCTGCACAGCTGGTGCCCGATGAAGATCGAGCGCACGTCGGCGAATTTGAAGCCGGCCGAGGTGGCGGCGGACCGGGTGATGTCGTCGACCAGGTTGATGCCCTCGTTGATCTTGGCGCGCGAGTTGTAGCTGAGCCCGACGCAGAGGGTGTCGAGCTGGTAGAAGACCGGGTAGCCGACGACCACGACACGCGCCGACGGCGACCGGCTCTTGATCCCGTTGTAGACGTTGGCCAGCTTGCCGGGCAGCTCCGTGCGGGCCTTGTCCTCGGCCGCCTGGACGGCGGCGACGCACTGCGTCTCGCCGTAGAGCACGCAGGTGGTCATGATGTTGGAGAAGCCGACGTCGTTGCCGCCGACCGTGATGCTGACCAGCGTGGTGGTCGACGACAGGGCGGAGAGCTGGCCGTTGATGACGGTCGCCGTGGTCGCGCCCGAGCAGGCCACCGAACGGTACGAGGCCGGCTGGACGTTGGTGGCGTAGAGCGCCGGATAGGCGTTGGTGCTGCGCAGGCAGGACCCGCTCTCCGTGGTGTAGCTGTCGGCGCCGACGCCCGAGGCGTACGAGTCGCCGAGCGCGACGTACCGGTCGGTGGCGGCGGCCTGGGCGGGGGCGGCCAGCGTCAACATGACGCCAAGGGACGAGGCCAACGTCAGGGCGAGGGTGGCAAGACGGGATCTCCGCACGTCGCACTCCTGGGGGTGGGAAGTGGTGGTGGGAGATAGATATCAATAGATAGGACACTCACGGAAGATCAACAATTCGCACAGGATGCCGATAGACCCTAATGGATACAAAACATTGCCATCCTATGACCGAGCTGTGAAGGTTTCCGCCATCACTGTCCGTTGTCGACCATCCGGGCGGACAACCCACCGGCGCGGTCGGGAATGCGGGGCGGCGCGGGCCGGTTGGCACCGGACATGACGACTGTGGGACTGATCGGCAGCGGCAACATCGGCGGCACCGTGGCCCGGCTCGCGGTGGCCGCGGGCCACGACGTGGTGCTCAGCAACTCACGCGGCCCGGAGACCCTCAAGGAACTGGTCGATGAGCTGGGCCCGCGGGCGCGGGCGGCCACCCCGGCCGAGGCGGCGGCGGCCGGTGACCTGGTGGTGGTCACCATCCCGCTGCGCGCCTACCGGGAGGTGCCCGCCGGGCCGCTCGCCGGCAAGGTGGTCATCGACACCAACAACTACTACCCGGAGCGGGACGGCCGGTTCCCGGAGCTGGACGACGAGTCGACCACCACCAGCGAACTGCTCCAGCGGCACCTGCCCGAGGCGCGGGTGGTCAAGGGCTTCAACAACATCTTCTTCCGGCACCTGCTCGCCCTGGCCCGGCCGGCCGGCGCGGCGGACCGCAGCGCCCTGCCGATCGCCGGCGACGACGCGGCGGCCAAGGACAGCGTCACCACGTTCCTCGACTCGATCGGCTACGACGCGGTCGACGTCGGCCCGCTCGCCGAGGGCTGGCGGTTCCAGCGCGACACCAGCGCGTACGCCGCCCTCTACGCGGCCGACCCGGCCGACTGGGAGCGGCCGGCGCCGGTGGACGCGGCCGAGCTGCGCGCCGCCCTCGCCGCCGCCCGCCGGTACGCCGACAGCTGACCGTCCGGTCCGGAGGGTGGGCCGGCCTTCCCGCCCTCCGGACCGCCTGCTCGACACCGGTTCGCGGCATGTCGGGGCGTCGAGGGCCGCGGATGCCCCGGCTTACGGCGGGTCGGGTGGATCAAGCGGGCCGCGGCGCCGGTCCGGGGGCGGGTGAGGTTCAGACCGGGCGGCGGCCGGCGAAGCCGCACTCGGCGCGGTGGTACCAGCGCACGTCGTCGTCCCCCTCCAGCCAGCACCAGAGCACCGCGCGGCCGTCGCGCTCGCCGGGGAAGTCCAGCAACACCGGGGCGATGCCCTTGACCTGGATGTCGTGCTGGTGGAGATCCTCCAGCACGGCATGCAGCCGCGCCTCCAGGGACTTCAGCTCAGCCCGGCCACCCAGCACGCTGACCCCGTGATCGGCCAGGTCGGCGCGCAGCTCGGCCAGGTCGGCCCGGAGCCGGATCAGCTCGTCGACGCGTGGTCGCAGGGTGGCCACCAGGTGACGCGCCTGGGCGAGAGTGAACACCGCGCCAGTATGGGGCACGACCGTGCCCGTCGCCGCTTCCTCGGGATCAGCTTCGGGTCGGCGAGGTGGGGGTGTCGGCCGACGTCGGACACCCCGATGTCGCCGAACTGGAGTGCGAGCGGCTCAGTCGGCCTGGGCGGCCAGCTCGCGGGCCCGGTCCCGGGCCGCCTCCAGCGCCGCCAGCATGGCCGCGCGTACGCCGTGGTTCTCCAGCTCGCGGATGGCGGAGATGGTGGTGCCGGCCGGCGAGGTGACCGCCTCGCGGAGCTTGACCGGGTGCTCACCGGAGTCGCGCAGCATCACCGCCGAGCCGATGGCGGTCTGCACGATCAGCTCGTGCGCCACCTGGCGCGGCAGCCCGAGCAGGATGCCGGCGTCGATCATCGCCTCGACCAGCAGGTAGAAGTAGGCAGGCCCGGAGCCGGAGAGGGCGGTCACCGCGTCCTGCTGCGACTCGGGCACCCGGAGGGTGGCGCCGAGCGGCTTGAACATCTCCTCGGCCAGCGCCAGGTGCGCGCCGGTGGCGTGGGCGCCCGCGGAGATGGCGCTCATCGCCTCGTCGACCAGCGCCGGCGTGTTGGTCATCACCCGGACGACCGGGGTGCCCTCGGGCAGCCGCCGATTGAAGAAGCTGGTGGGCAGGCCGGCGCAGAGCGAGATGACCAGCTTGTCGGCGGGCACCTTGAGGCCGATCTCGTCCAGCAGCGCGGCCGCGTCCTGCGGCTTGACCGAGATGGCGAGCACCTCCGCCTCGTCCACCGCGGTGAGGTTGTCCACCACCCGTACGCCGTACCGGGCGGTCAGCTCCTCGGCGCGGCTGCGCCGCCGGGCGGTGGCGAGCAGCCGCTCCACCGGCCAGCCGGAGCGGAGCAGCCCGGAGAGCATCAGTTCGCCGATCTTGCCCGCGCCGATCACCGCGACGGTGTGCACCTCGGGTGCCATGACGCCGTACCCCTCTCGCCTCGCGGCGGGGGGGGGGGGGGGGGGGGGGGGGGGGGGGGGGGGGGGGGGGGGGGGGGGGGGGGGGGGGGGGAGGGGGGGGGGGGGGGGGGGGGGGAGGGGGTGGGGGGGGGGGATGAGGGGA